>NZ_CP126539.1:3770000-3965430 GCF_030177755.1 Devosia sp. RR2S18 | reverse complement strand
GGCGCCCTTTTTCCTGCTGACCAGATTACTTTAGAGGGAGCATTTTGGCCCCGCAACACGTGAATCTCTAAAATGGGGGCTTGACTCTAACCTTTGGTTTTTACCCTGCCAGGCCTCCGAAAATTAACCTGCGGCAACGCTCTGTGACTCAATGCAGATTCGATTCCTTAGCCGGAAAGTGACAACCAAAAATTTATTTCTGTCGCGTGCTGCGTAGGGGTGTCGGGAGGGCATTGTGACATTTTCACAATGGCAGCCCATCCTGTTAAGAGGCTGACTACGCTCGATATATTTGCTTGGTTGGGGTTATCTCGCTTGCGCGGCGCATGTGTCATCAGAATGACACGTGGCGCCCGACTCGGAAAAACCATGCTCAGACGGATCAAAGAAAAAGGGCCCCTCGCGGAGCCCATTGTCAATTCGCTAGCGCCTCCTCAGAGGCGGATCATCTTAGGCGTTGAGAGCCTTAACGCGATTGTTGAGGCGGGACACCTTGCGAGCCGCCAGATTGGCGTGAACGATGCCCTTGGAAGCGGCGCGGTTGATCTCGGGCTCGGCAGCCTTGAGCGCCGACATGGCAGCGGCGTGATCGCCACCGGCAATTGCTTCCTCGACCTTGCGGATGAATGTGCGAACGCGGCTGCGGCGCGACTTGTTGACCGCGGTGCGGGCTTCGATCTTGCGGGTAGCCTTCTTGGCTGACGGCGTATTGGCCATAACGGTCCTCTTGGCGTCCAACCGGCCGCATGCGCCTCTTGGCATGTCGCAGGCGTCCGGGATGAAATGAAAGCGGCGGCACATGGGAGCCGCCAAGTCGCGGGGTCTATAGGGGAAAGGGCGGCGACCGTCAACTGGCTTTACGCCTTGGTGAGGGTGCTGCATCACTCCACGTGTGGATCGCTACCTGGTGCCAGGCAGCGGAATGCGTCTGATCTTGTAGCGCTTAGGTGCGGTTAGAGCAAAGGGGCCGCTTGGCGACCCCTTTCGAGCGTTCAGATCTCGTTCAGAAATCAGAGCGCAGAAAGACAAACCGAGGTGGTGCCGCGATTGCGGAAGCCCAGCTTGGTCGCAGCGGCCTTGGACAAATCGATCACCCGGCTACCATGAAACGGCCCCCGATCGTTGATCGTGACCTGCACCTTTTCGCCAGTCCGCTGATCGGTCACCAGTACCTGCGTGCCAAACGGGAGCGAGCGGTGCGCCGCAGTCATGGCGTTCTCGTTGAAGATCTCCCCCGAGGCCGCGACCTTGCCATTGAACCCAGGACCATACCAGGAGGCACCACCACATTGTGCATAAGCAGCAGAAGAGAAGGACAGCACAGAGGCAGCAATCACAGCAGCGGAGAGGATCTTCTTGTTCACTGGAGTAGTTCTCGCTTCAGTTAAGGTGCAGCCCGTCTAAAATCTCCTTTGGGCCAGAATGTGATCCACTTTGGGACACCAGCCGCAAAGCGGGGAACTGTTGTGGTTGTGCAACAGCTTAATGCGGCGAGACTCAGTGCCACGAGGAACTTACTTTCCGCATTCAGAGGAAATGAATCTACTTCCGACCACCTCCGGCCGCTCTGCGGAACTGCGGTACCCCAATTTTAGAACCAGGTTCCAAGCTGTTGCCCTTTGGCCACGGCGGTGAACTTCACCAATAGCTGATCAGAAACTTGGAGGGTTCCGCAGAAAGTTACGGCTCTTTAGGCTCGGCGCTAATGTATTGGGGCAACATTGCGGCAGGTTACCTGACGGTAGGCTGTCAGTAACCTAAATTGCAGCTTAACGGCACAAGCAACTCCGCTGCTCCGGTAGGGTTTGTAAGGCTCCAACAACCGGAGCTCCCTCCCATGTTCTATACCGATGGTAAGCTGCAATATCCCGTTTTCGTCGAAACTCCCGATCCGATTTTCGCCCGCGCCCTGCAGCAGGCGATTGGCGGCGTCGAGGGCGAGATCCGCGTCGCCATGCAGTATTTCTTCCAGGCCATGGGAGCTCGTGGTAATCCCAAGTTCCGCGACCTGCTGCTGAACACAGCCACAGAAGAGCTGGGCCACATCGAAATGCTAGCGACGGCAGTAGCGCTCAATCTTGAAGGTGCGCCGGTCGGCGAACAGGAAGCAGTGGCAGCGGACCCGGTGGCTGGTGCCGTTCTCGGCGGCATGAACATGAAGAACATCCTGTCGGCCGGCTTGGCCGCTATGCCCGTCGACTCCGACGGCGTGCCGTTCGACATGAGCCATTGCTACGCCAGTGGCAACATTGCCGCCGACATGACCGCCAACGTTACCGCCGAGTCTACGGGCCGGGTTCTCGCTGTGCGTCTTTACAACATGACCAATGATCCCGGCATGAAGGACATGCTGCAGTTCCTCATTGCACGCGACACCATGCACCAGAACCAGTGGCTGGCCGCGCTCGAAGAGCTCGGTGGTGCCCAGGACGTCTTCCCGATCCCCAACAGCCACCCGCAGACCGAAGAAAAGCAGGAATTCAGCTACGCCTATCTCGGGTTCAAGCAGGATGGCAGCGAGCCGGTGCAGGGCCGGTGGTCAGAAGGCGAGTCGATCGACGGCAACGGCACATTCGAAACGCGCAATATGGAGCCCCTTGGCGAAGAGCCGGCTCTTGGCCGCGCTCGTCCGGGTACGGGCGCCCAAGCCGAGCAGCTCTAGGAGGGCACCATGTTTCGTCGCGCCTTTCTCGCTGGCGGTGCGGGCCTACTCGCAACGGCGCCCGCTTTAGCGGCGGCGGTGCCTGGCGGGTCCTCAGCAAAGCTCCATCCACTCGCTCGAAGCTACCTGACATCCGTTCAGGCGGACGCGGTCCGGCGTTTGACACCGGGGACCCCGCTGACGCTGCAACGGGATCCTTCCCGCCGCTTCGAGCCGGCAACTGCAGTGGCCGTTCTGGCCGGTGACCAGCACCTCGGCTACCTGCCGGGCAATGCGGGCAAGCTTGTCGCTCCATTGCTCGACAGTGGCGCGCTCGCGCTTGTCGGTGAGGTGAGCAAGGTTCGCCAGGGCGATCGTCTTGCGGCCGATCTCAACATCTACATCGAACTGGCTTGACGGCTCGGCGCCGCACTAGTGCGGCGCCGACTTCACCTTCGGCGTCAGACCATGCAGGAACAACTGCTCCAAATAGCGGGCGGCATCCTCGAAACGGCCCTCGCCACCACGCGCCGGCCCCAGAACGGCCCGTACCTGCACATCGAAATCAGCGTAATGCTGCGTCGTCGCCCAAATTGAAAAGATCAAGTGATAGGGGTCCGTGCGGGCGATCCGCCCTTGATCCATCCAACTCAAGAGAACCGCCGCTTTCTCATCGACAAGGTTTCTGAGGTCCACCTCAATCATCTCGATGATTCTGGGGGCGCCCTGCAGCATCTCATTGGCGAAGAGCCGGCTTTCGCGCGGAAAGTCCCGTGCCATTTCCAGCTTGCGCCGGATATAGGAGCGGATCTCGGGGAACGGATCGCCGTCCGCCTTCATCTCCCGTAGCGGCGCGAGCCAGGTGTCGAGCAGGGTGGCCATCAAGCGGCGATGGATCTCCTCCTTGCGCGGGAAATAGTAGAGCAGATTGGGTTTGCTCATCCCGGCGGTCTCGGCGATCATGTCGATGGTCGCGCCACGAAAGCCATGCACCGAGAAGACCTCGAGTGCCGCCTCCAGGATCAAGTCCTGCTTCTCTCTTTGTATCCGCGTGAGGGGGCGCGCCTTCGCTGCCGCCTTGCTCTGGCGTCTCGGACTTATCTGCGGTTCGGCAATTTTCACTTTTGTCGGCGGCATTTTCGCCTTGCGGGAAAGTCTGGGAGTGCTAACATTTTTCCAACTGGTCAAAATTCTGGACTTCCCGCTTCCGCGTCAAGGCCTAAAGTAGAACCAGCCGAAAAGCATGAAGGCGAGGGGTTTCGTGTCCAATTCATCTGCAGTCGCGCCAAATGATCTGAGCGCCTTCTGGATGCCGTTCACGGCAAATCGCCAGTACAAGAAAGCGCCGCGCATGTTCGTCGCGGCCAAGGACATGCACTACACCACCAATGATGGTCGGCAGGTGCTTGACGGCACGGCTGGCCTCTGGTGCGTCAATGCTGGCCACGCGCGGCCCCGCATCGTCGAGGCGATCGCCAAGCAGGCGGCCGAGCTCGACTATGCGCCAGCCTTCCAAATGGGGCACCCCAAGGCGTTCGAGTTGGCCAACCGGCTGGTCGACATCGCGCCCAAGGGGCTGGACCATGTGCTCTTCACCAATTCGGGCTCAGAGTCGGTGGAAACGGCGCTCAAAGTCGCGCTGGCATACCATCGGGTGAAAGGGGAGGGCGCCCGCACTCGTCTCATCGGCCGCGAACGCGCCTATCACGGCGTGAATTTCGGTGGCATCTCGGTGGGCGGCATTGTCACCAACCGCAAGATGTTCGGCACGCTGCTCAGTGGCGTCGACCACATGCCGCATACGCACAACCTCGCCAAGAACGCCTTCTCGCGCGGTCTGCCCGAGCATGGGCTGGATCTGGCCGACGAGCTCGAGCGCATCGTCACCCTTCACGATGCTTCGACCATCGCTGCGGTGATCGTCGAGCCCGTGGCTGGCTCCACCGGCGTACTGATCCCGCCCGCCGGCTATCTCAAGCGCCTGCGGGAGATCACCAAGAAGCATGGCATTCTCCTCATCTTCGATGAAGTGATTACCGGCTTTGGTCGCCTCGGAACGCCGTTTGGCGCGGATTATTTCGACGTGGTGCCCGACATCATGGTGACAGCCAAGGGCCTCACCAATGGCATCATCCCCATGGGCGCGGTCATGGTCTCGGCCGAGATCCACGATGCCTTCATGCAGGGGCCCGAGCACGTCATCGAGTTCTTCCATGGCTATACCTATTCGGGCAATCCGGTGGCCTCGGCGGCAGCGCTCGCGACGCTGGAAACCTACAAGGAAGAGGGGCTGCTGACCCGCGGTGCCCAACTGGCGAAAGCCTGGGAAGATGCGCTCCATTCTCTCAAGGGCGAGCCCCACGTCATCGATATCCGCAATATTGGCCTCGTCGGCGCCATTGAGCTCGAGCCGATCGCTGGGCAACCCACCAAGCGCGCGTTCTCGGCTTTCCTCAAAGCCTATGAAACGGGCTATCTCATCCGGACCACCGGCGACATCATCGCCATGAGTCCACCGCTGATCATTTCGGAATCCCAGATCGGCGAACTGGTAGACGGCGTGCGCGCCGCGTTGCGGAGCATCGACTAATGCAGATCATCGAGAACGCCGTCGCCGGCAAGCGCTACGTCTCCTCATCCAGCCGCCGCGTTCCTGTTTTCAACCCGGCGACCGGCGAGCAAGCCGCCGAACTGCCGCTCTCGACCCTCGACGAGCTGAACAAGGCCGTGGCCTCTGCGAAGGAGGCGCAGATCGCCTGGGGTAACACCCCGCCCATGAAGCGGGCCCGCGTCATGTTCAAGTTCAAGGCGCTCCTGGATCAGCACGCCCACGATATCGCCCGCGAGATCTCAAAGGAACATGGCAAGGTCCATGACGATGCCTTGGGCGAGGTGGCGCGCGGCATCGATTGCGTGGATTTCGCCTGCGGCATCCCGCAACTGCTCAAGGGCGAATTCTCCCGCAATGTTGGCCCAAGCATCGACTCCTATTCGGACCGCCAGCCCCTGGGCGTCGTTGCCGGCATCACGCCTTTTAACTTCCCTGCCATGGTGCCGATGTGGATGTATCCAGCCGCCATTGCCTGCGGCAACAGCTTCATCCTTAAGCCTTCCGAGCGCGATCCATCCGCCTCCATGCTCGCCTGGAACCTCTTCATGGAAGCGGGGCTTCCCGAGGGCGTGCTCAACATCGTTCATGGCGACAAGGAGATGGTCGACGGCATTCTCGACCACCCCGACATCAAGGCGGTGAGCTTCGTCGGCTCCACCCCCATCGCCGAATACGTCTATCAGCGCGGCACGACGGCCGGAAAGCGCGTCCAGGCACTCGGTGGCGCCAAGAACCACATGGTCATCATGCCCGATGCCGATCTCGACCAGGCTGCCGACGCCCTGATGGGCGCTGGCTACGGCTCGGCCGGCGAGCGCTGCATGGCGATTTCCGTCGCCGTGCCGGTCGGCAAGGAAACTGGCGATGCGCTGGTCGCCAAGCTCAAGCCGCGCGTGGAAGCCCTCAAGATCGGTCCGGCGACCGACAAGGACGCCGAAATGGGTCCGGTGGTCACCAAGGCGCATCGCGACAAGATCGTTGGCTATATCGATAAGGGCGTCGAGGAAGGCGCCGAACTGGTGGTGGATGGCCGCGGCTTCAAGCTCCAGGGCTATGAAGAAGGCTACTATGTCGGCGGCACGCTGTTCGACAACGTGACCCGCGACATGACCATCTACAAGGAAGAGATCTTCGGCCCGGTACTGTCGGTGGTCCGCGCTGCCGACTATGCCGAGGCCGTCGATCTCATCAATACGCACGAATATGGCAACGGCACCGCCATCTTTACCCGTGATGGAGATGCTGCGCGCGAATTCGCCGACAAGATCGAGGTGGGCATGGTGGGTGTGAACGTACCGATCCCAGTGCCGGTTGCCTACCACTCCTTTGGCGGTTGGAAGCGCTCGCTCTTCGGCGATCACTCCATCTACGGACCCGAGGGCGTTCACTTCTATACTCGGCTGAAAACCGTCACCACCCGCTGGCCCGCCGGCATCAAGGGTGGTGCGGAGTTCACCTTCCCCAGCCTCAAATAGCCTTCAGTCAAAGGAAGCGCCCAGATGTCTGCACCAGGAGAAAACCTTCGTATCAATGGTGACCGGCTCTGGGACAGCCTAATGGAGATGGCCAAGATCGGTCCGGGCGTCGCCGGCGGCAACAACCGCCAGACGCTGACCGATGCGGATGCCGAGGGGCGCCAGCTCTTTCGCCGCTGGTGCGAAGACGCCGGTATGAGCATGGGCATCGATGAGATGGGCACCATGTTTGCCCGCCGCGAGGGCACCGACCCCCACGCCTTGCCGGTCTATGTCGGCAGCCACCTCGACACCCAGCCCACCGGTGGCAAATATGATGGCGTGCTGGGCGTCCTCGGTGGCCTGGAAATCGTGCGCAGCCTCAACGATCTTGGTATCAAGACCAAGCACCCCATCGTCGTCACCAACTGGACCAATGAGGAGGGCACGCGCTTCGCCCCGGCCATGCTGGCCTCGGGTGTCTTTGCCGGCCTCCACGATCTCGATTGGGCCTATGATCGCAAGGATGCCAAGGGCCTGCGCTTTGGCGACGAATTGGAGCGGATCGGCTGGAAGGGCGACGAAAAAGTCGGTGAGCGCAAGATTCACGCCTTTTTCGAACTCCATATCGAACAAGGGCCGATCCTCGAGGCCGAGGGCAAGGACATCGGCGTCGTCACCCACGGCCAGGGGCTCTGGTGGCTCGAGATCACGCTCACCGGCAAGGATGCCCATACCGGTTCGACCCCCATGCCCATGCGCAAGAATGCCGGGCTCGGCATGGCGCGGATTACCGAACTGGTGCACGAAATTGCCATGAGCCACCAACCCCAGGCGGTCGGCGCCATCGGCCATGTCGATGTCTATCCCAATTCGCGCAACGTCATCCCGGGTAAGGTGGTGTTCACCGTCGACTTCCGCTCGCCCGACCAGGCTATCCTCGATGCCATGAAGACCCGGCTTGAAGCTGAGGCGCCCAAGATAGCCGACCAGCTAGGCCTGGGCTTCGCAATGGAAGTTACCGGGCATTTCGATCCCGTCACTTTCGACGCTGGCTGCGTTGCCGCCGTGCGCAATGCCGTCGAGCGGCTGGGCTATTCGCATCGCGACCTCGTCTCCGGTGCCGGCCACGACGCCTGCTGGATCAACCGCGTGGCGCCCACCGCCATGGTGATGTGCCCCTGCGTCGATGGTCTCAGCCACAACGAGGCCGAGGAAATCACCAAGGATTGGGCGCGTGCCGGCGCTGAAGTGCTGTTCCACGCGGTGGTCGAAACTGCTGAAATCGTAAGTTAGGGGCACATCATGGCAAGCAAGGTCATCAAGAACGGCACCATCGTCACGGCGGACCTGACCTACAAGGCCGACGTCAAGATCGAGGGCGAGACCATCGTCGAGATCGGACAGAACCTGTCTGGCGACGAGACGCTCGACGCCTCGGGTTGCTACGTCATGCCCGGTGGCATCGATCCTCATACCCATCTCGAGATGCCCTTCATGGGCACCTATTCGGCCGATGATTTTGAAAGCGGCACCCGTGCTGCTCTTGCCGGCGGCACGACAATGGTTGTCGATTTCTGTCTGCCGAGCCCCGGCCAAAGTCTGCTCGAAGCGCTCCAGATGTGGGACAACAAGTCGGGCAAGGCCTCGGCGGACTATTCGTTCCACATGGCAATCACCTGGTGGGGCGAGCAGGTCTTCAACGAAATGGCCGATGTGGTCGACCGTGGCATCACCACTTTCAAGCACTTCATGGCCTACAAGGGCGCGCTGATGGTAAACGACGATGAGTTGTTTGCCTCCTTCCAGCGCTGTGCCGATCTGGGCGGGCTGCCGCTGGTTCACGCCGAAAACGGCGATGTGGTCGCTGCCATGACGGCCAAGCTCTTGGCCGAAGGCAATAATGGACCCGAGGCCCACGCCTATTCTCGCCCGCCCGAAGTGGAGGGCGAAGCCACCAACCGGGCCATCATGATCGCTGATATGGCCGGCGTGCCGCTTTATGTCGTGCATGTCTCGTCCGAGCAGGCGCATGAAGCGATCCGCCGCGCCCGTCAGAAGGGAATGCGCGTCTATGGCGAACCTTTGGTGCAGCACCTGACGCTGGACGAGAGCGAGTACTTCAACCCCGACTGGGATCATGCGGCGCGCCGGGTCATGTCGCCCCCCTTCCGCAACAAGCAACATCAAGATTCGCTCTGGGCGGGTCTGCAGGCCGGCTCGCTTTCCGTCGTAGCTACCGACCATTGCGCCTTCACCACCGAGCAGAAGCGCACCGGCGTCGGCAATTTCTCCAAGATCCCCAATGGAACAGGTGGTCTCGAAGATCGCCTGCCAGTGCTGTGGACGGCAGGCGTTAATACGGGTCGCCTGACCATGAACGAGTTCGTTGCCGTCACCTCCACCAACATCGCCAAGATCCTGGGCATGTACCCCAAAAAGGGTGCGGTGATGGTGGGTGCCGATGCCGACCTCCTCGTCTGGGACCCCAAGTGCAGCAAGACCATCTCATCTGAAAACCAGCAGTCGGTTATAGACTACAATGTCTTCGAAGGCTTTGAAGTCACCGGTTTGCCTCGTTTCGTGCTGACGCGCGGCAAGGTTGCCATCGTCGAGAGCGAGATCAAGACCGAACCCGGACACGGCAAGTTCGTCGCGCGCGAGCCCAAGGGCGCGGTCAACCGTGCGCTCAGCCAGTGGAAGGAGATCGTCGCGCCACGCAAGATCGAGCGCTCTGGCATTCCGGCGACGGGCGTCTGATGGTCACGCCAAGGGCTCGTATCGATGGGCGTGCTGCCGGTTATTTAGGCAGCATTGATCCCCCCTTCTTGGGTGGCAGTCAGATGGCGGGCGC
The DNA here is from genome assembly GCF_030177755.1 of Devosia sp. RR2S18. Taxonomy (NCBI): domain Bacteria; kingdom Pseudomonadati; phylum Pseudomonadota; class Alphaproteobacteria; order Hyphomicrobiales; family Devosiaceae; genus Devosia; species Devosia rhizosphaerae. The sequence goes on along the minus strand of NZ_CP126539.1, from coordinate 3,955,870 downwards.
AATAGCCAGACAACGCCGTTCGGCACACCTTTTGCATTTGTTCGGTACTGGGGAGAGGCAAGCCGCCGCTTTCCGGCAGCCGGTCGTTCAACCCAGCTGAGAAAGGCACCAGCTCTTGTCCGTGATGACCGAAACTTCCACTTCCCTCACAGACAAGGCTGCGCCCCACGCGGTGGTGTCCGCCACCAATCTCGGCCTAACGTTCCAGACCAATGACGGCCCGGTTCATGCCCTCTCGGACGTGAACCTTACCATCGCTAAGGGCGACTTCGTGTCCTTCATCGGGCCGTCGGGCTGTGGCAAGACCACGTTCCTACGCACGATCGCCGATCTGGAGCGACCCACTTCGGGCCTTTTGACAGTCAATGGACAGACGCCGGAAAACGCCCGCAAGGATCGCTCCTACGGCTATGTTTTCCAGGCGCCTGCCCTCTACCCTTGGCGCACCATCGAAAAGAACGTTGCCCTGCCGCTCGAGATCATGGGCTATTCCGCGGCGCAGCAGTCCGAACGCATCGCTCGCACGCTGGATCTGGTGAACCTCGCGGGCTTTGAGAAAAAGTACCCCTGGCAATTGTCAGGCGGCATGCAGCAGCGGGCGTCCATCGCGCGGGCGCTGGCCTTCGACGCCGATCTCCTCCTAATGGACGAGCCCTTCGGCGCCCTCGACGAGATCGTGCGCGACCACCTCAATTTTGAACTGCTCAAGCTCTGGTCCCGCACCGGCAAAACCATTTGCTTTGTGACCCACTCCATTCCCGAGGCGGTTTATCTTTCAACCAAGATCGTCGTCATGTCGCCGCGACCGGGTCGGGTGACCGATGTGATCGAATCCACCCTGCCGCGCGAGCGCCCGCTCGACATCCGCGAGACGCCGGAGTTCCTTGCCATCGCCGCCCGCGTGCGGGAAGGCTTGCGCGCTGGCCACTCTTATGAGGAGACGGTGTGATGGTGGTGTTGAGCACGCCATCGCGTAACCCCCACCTAGCCTCCCCCTGGGAGGGGGAGGAACGGAACGGTGATTGGCGCTGTATCTTGCACCCACCAGCCCCCCTCCTCCCTCTCTCAGGGGGAGGCCGGGTGGGGGTCTTTGCCGATGGTGACGCCGCATGAAGCGCGCCATCCCAATCCTCACCATCCTCATCGCTCTTGTGGTCGTCTGGTATCTCGCCGCGATCGCGCTCAATGCGCCCTGGCAGAATGACGTTTACCGGCGCGGGGATGTCACCAATGTTCCCCTGACCCAGTTTATTGCCGACACCTGGAACCAGGAAAAGCCTGTGTTGCCCACGCCGCATCAGGTGGCCGAGGAACTCTGGAACAGCACGGTCATGGTGGCGCCCAACAAGCCGCGCAGTCTTCTGTTTCATGCCTGGGTGACGTTCTCGGCCACAGGACTCGGTTTCGCCCTCGGCTCGGTTCTCGGCATCGCCCTTGCCGTGCTGATTGTTCATTCCGAGGCGATGAACCGCTCGCTCATGCCCTGGATCGTCGCCAGCCAAACTATCCCCATTCTGGCGTTGGCGCCGCTGATCGTGGTCATTGGCTTCAATCTCTTCACCGGCACCATCGGCATGCCCACTGATCCCGCGCGCCTGCTCAGCAAAGCGATCATCTCGGCCTATCTCAGCTTCTTTCCAGTTGCCGTAGGCATGGTCAAAGGCCTGCGCTCGCCTGAAGCGATCCAACTCGACCTCATGCACACCTATAGCGCCAGCGCCAACCAGACCTTCTGGAAGCTGCGTTGGCCCGCTGCTATGCCCTTCCTTTTTGCCTCGCTCAAAGTTGGCGTTGCCGCCAGTCTCGTCGGTGCCATAGTGGGCGAACTGCCGACCGGCGCCGTCGCCGGCCTGGGCGCGCGTCTCCTTGCCGGCTCCTATTACAGCCAGACGGTGCAGATCTGGTCGGCGCTCGTGGCGGCCTCGATCCTGGCGGCGCTGCTGGTCCTCGCTGTTGGCCTTGTGGAAAAGCTCGTCAATCGCGCCATGGGAGCGCGCCCAGCATGACGCAGTTCCAGCATTTCCTGGCAATTGTCGCCGGCGGGCTTTCTGCTGCGGCTGTGGCATTGAGCCTCGTGACGCCTTTCGAGACGGCGCTGGTGCTTAAAGCCTTTCTGCTGCTGGGCGTCGCCTCCATGCTCCGCTTCATCGTGCCGCTAGGGCTTTGGGTCGATGGCGCCTTTGCCCTGCTTGGCGCGGTGGCGGTGTTGACGACGATCAATGTGTTTAGTCCCATCCCGCCCTTTTTCTGGATGGCGCTGGTGGCCGCCTGGCTCTTTTCCTGGTTGTTCGTCGAGCGCCTGAGCAAGGCCTTGGCCCCTCGATTGGGCGACAATGCCGGTCTGGGCCTCCTGATCCCGGTAGTCTTCGGAATGACCCTGCTGGTCGCCTGGGAAGTGGTCACCCGCGGCGCCAATGTCCCGCAGGTTATTCTGCCGCCACCCTCGATGATCGGTGCCCGCATTGCCAGCTCACTGGGCCTACTCTGGATCGACTTCCAGCAAACCTTCCTCAAGGCGGTACTTGCGGGCTACGCCCTGGGGTGCGGCCTTGGCTTCCTTGTTGCCATCCTCATCGACCGTTCCCCATTTCTCAAATCGGGGCTCCTGCCCTTGGGCAATTTCGTTTCCGCCCTGCCCATCGTTGGTGTCGCACCCATCATGGTCATGTGGTTTGGCTTTGACTGGCAGTCCAAGGCGGCCGTCGTGGTCATCATGACCTTCTTCCCCATGCTGGTGAATACGGTGGCCGGCCTCAATGCAGCGAGCGCCATCGAGCGCGACCTTATGCGCACCTATGCCGCATCCTACTGGCAGACGCTGCTCAAGCTACGGCTCCCGGCAGCGGGGCCCTTCATCTTCAACGCCCTCAAGATCAATTCCACGCTCGCGCTGATCGGTGCCATCGTCGCCGAATTCTTCGGCTCGCCGGTCGCGGGCATGGGATTCCGCATCTCGGCCGAGATCGGCCGAATGAATGTGGACATGGTTTGGGCCGAGATCGCCATGGCTGCCCTGGCAGGCTCGGTTTTTTACGGAGTGGTCGCCCTCATCGAACGAGGGGTCACGTTCTGGCATCCATCCATGCGGGGTGCCTGAACCATCAGGAAACAAAAAGGGGAAAGCGCAAATGAAGAACATTCTCATGGGTGCGGTTGCGGGCGCTGTAGCGCTCACCGCCAGTGCCGCCTGGGCGCAGGACGACAACTCGGTCGTGCTGCAGCTCAAATGGGTCACCCAGGGCCAGTTTGCCGGCTACTACGCCGCTCAGGAGCAGGGCTTCTACGAAGAGGAAGGTCTCGACGTCGAGATCAAGCCAGGCGGCCCTGACATTGCACCCGAGCAGGTTATCGCCGGCGGTGGCGCAGACGTCATCACCACCTGGATGGCTGCGGGCCTGGCGGCGCGCGAACGCGGGGTACCACTCGTCAACATCGCCCAACCCTTCGCTGAATCTGGCTTGCTGCTGACCTGCCGCAAGGATGCCGGTGTTGAAACCACCGACGACTTCCCCGGCAAGACCTTGGGCGTCTGGTTCTTTGGCAACGAATATCCCTTCTATGCCTGGATGGCCAAGCTGGGCCTGTCCACCGATGGCAGCGAGGGGGGCGTCGAAGTACTGCGCCAGGCCTTCAATGTCGATCCGCTGGTCCAGAACCAGGCCGCCTGCATCTCCACCATGACCTACAACGAATACGGCCAGGTGCTGCGCGCGGGCTTCACCGAAGACGAACTCACGGTCTTCAACTATCGCGACGAGGGCGTCGGCATGCTCGAGGACGGCCTCTACGTGCTCGAAGAAGACCTTGAGGACCCCGCCTTCGTCGAGAAGATGACCAAGTTCGTCCGCGCTTCGATGAAGGGTTGGGAGTGGGTGCGCGAGAACCCCGAAGAAGCCGCCCAGATCATCGTCGACAACGACATGACCGGCGCCATGACAGTCGAGGACCAGCTTTATCAGGTCCAGGAGGTCAATAAGCTCACAGAGGGCTCGACCGGTGTCCTCGACGAAGCCGATTACCAGCAGACTGTCGACACGCTGCTCTCGGCTGTGTCACCGGACAATCCGGCTATCACCACGCAGCCTGAGGGCGCCTACACCCATGTGGTGACTGACGGACTTTAACCCGTCGACCGAGTGGCGAGGGGCGGGACAGTATGCCCGCCCTTTCGCGTTAACCTAGAGCAAGAGTTTTCACCGGGCTCCGGAACGATTCTCGCTCACTGTTTGTTGATGGGCCATTGCGTCACCAAGAGAGGTCTTCTCAATGAACTCCATCATCTACATCGTTGGTCTCATCGTCATCGTTCTGGCCATCCTGTCTTTCATCGGCCTGGCATAAGCCGTCCCCGATAAGCGTCAACTTGAGACAGGAGCCAGTATAATGGCAATGGATTCACCTTCGGTCGTGTCGGTCGATGCCGGCGCCGATCAGTCGAGCTATGTCGACTGGCCGGCTATCATCGGGGGCATCGTGCTCGCCTCCGCAGTCAGCTTGATACTGATCAGCTTCGGCGCTGCTATTGGCCTCAACTTCCTCGACTTCCAGTACAATGCAGATGCCAATCCGATTCTCATCGGCATTGCAGCTGCCGTCTGGTTCCTCTTCGTCGTGCTGGCCAGCTATATGTCCGGCAGCTACATCACCGGGCGTCTGCGTCGCCGGCATTTTGATGCCAGCGAAGAAGAAAGCGACCTCCGGGACGGAGTCCACGGCCTGCTGGTCTGGGCGGGTGCTGCCGTCGTCGGTGCTTATCTGGCCATGAGTGGCGTTGGCACCGGTCTCAATGCGCTAGGCTCAGTCGCCTCGACGGCAACCGAGGCTGCCTCCACGGTCGCCGGCGATGCCGTCAGCGAAATGGATCCGAACGCCTATTACGTGGACTCTCTGTTCCGCTCGCCCCAGGCGACCGACACCGAGTCTGCTCGCGCCGAGGCAACCCGCATCTTTGCGCAGGCTGCGCTCAACGAGGGCCCGCTGCCCGAGGAAGATCGTGCCTATCTCGTCTCGTCCGTGGCCACTAACACCGGCCTGGCCCCCCAGGAAGCCGAAGCTCGCGTTGAGCAGGTCAGTGCAAGCGTCGAAAATGCGCGCCAGCAGGCCGTCGACGCGGCCCGAACTGCCCGCAACACCGCGATCATCTCGGCCTTCCTGATCTCGGCCTCGCTGCTCGCCGCCGCCATTGCCTCGTTCTGGGCAGCTCAGAAGGGTGGCAATCACCGCGACAAGAAATTGATGCTGACGGACTTCCGTCGCTTCTAAGAGCAATAGAGAAGGGCACCAACGCCCCCGAACCATTAAACTCAAAGGGTGGAGAAAAATCTCTGCCCTTTATTTTATGTATTGAAGACCCGCCGGGGCTGAAACTGCCCGTATGCCACCGAGCCGGTCGCCACGACCCCGCCGGCAAAGCTTGCCCAGCACTCATCCATTTGCACCGGGGCCGCTGCGCCGGTGAGGAGCACCGGATTGCCATGACGCACGGCCGAAGCCTGCAGAGCATCCAGCCGGATCTCCGGTAGTTCCGAGAAACCCGCTGCCACAGGAGCCAAAAGAGCGTCGCGCTGCGCGCCTTCCGCTGCTTCGAGCTGCTCCAGCGTCACCGCTTCGGCATCGGTGAAGGGGCCCACAGCGGCGCGGTGCAGCAGGCTGACATGCCCACGCGTTCCTAGCGCCTCGGCGAGGTCGCGCGCCAGCGAGCGCACATAGGTGCCCTTGCCGCAGGTGACTTCGAGCATGGTGTGCTCGGCGCCATGCTCGAGCACGGCAATAGCGTCGATGTCCACGGGGCGAGGCTCGAGTTCCACCGCTTCTCCGGCCCGCGCCAAATCATAGGCGCGTTCACCAGCAATCTTGAGCGCCGAAAAGATCGGCGGCCGTTGCATGACCGCTCCGGTAAACTGCGGCAGCACAGCCTCGAGCGCCTCACGACTGGGTCGGACGTCGGACGTGGCGATCACCGCGCCTTCCGCATCGTCGGTCGTGGTGGCACTGCCCCATTTAATAGCGAAGCGATAGACTTTGGTGCCGTCTTGCACTTGCGGCACGGCCTTGGTTGCTTCGCCCAACGCGATGGGCAGAATGCCGGTCGCGAGCGGATCGAGCGTACCGGCGTGCCCCGCCTTGGCAGCGGCAAAAAGCCAGCGCACCTTGCCCACCGCCTGGGTCGAGGTCATGTCATAGGGCTTGTTGAGAACCACCCATCCCGAGATTGGGCGTTTCACGCGTTTGGGGGCGCTCACTCTTGCTCGTCGTCCCCATCTTCGGCTTCGACATCCCGGCGCACCCGGTCCGAGCGCAAGAGCGCGTCGATGCGGCTGGCTTCGTCAAAGGTGTCGTCCACGAAGAACCGGATTTCGGGCGCGAACTTCATGTTGATCTGGGGCGCCACCTGGCCGCGAATAAACTTCTTGTTGCGGTTGAGCGCGGCGACGATCTCCTCGGCATGCTCCCCGCCCAGCGGCATCACATAGGCATTGGCAATCTTGAGGTCATTCGTCATGCGCACCTCAGGTACGGTGACGACTGCACCGCGCAAGGCGTCGTCTACCACGTCACCGCGCGCGAACATGCTCGCCAGGGCGTGACGCACCAGTTCCCCGACGCGAAGCATGCGCTGGCTCGGTCCGGAGGGCTTGTTATCTCTGCTCATTGCCGCGACTTAGGCGCTCCGGCCCGGCGCGTCAATTGTCCTGAGCAAGCTGTGTTTGCGCCTGCAGCAATTCGGCGCGGGCCTGCACCACCTCGGTGGCCACCGGCCAGCTTGCCGGATCGGCCGGATCAAACGCATCCCCGCGCCATTCCTGGTAGACGCTCGCCACGCCCGCATCAGTTTTGCGAAAGGTCATCACCATCACTTCGCCCTGCCCGGCGAAGCCCGCCAAACCATCGTGGAAGGCACCGCACACAAAGCCCAAGGGCGCCAGCTGCTCCCCATTGTCCTCACCAAGCTGAAAGAACCCGGTGACTTCGCGCTTGCAGCGTTGTCCGTAAGTCTCGACCACTTGATTGCGGTAGGAGGCCAGATGCCGACCATCGTTCCGCGCAATCCGGGCCCCATACAGCTGGGTCCAGCTTTCCTGGCCTTCCCCTTCAGGATAAAGCGCCAGGCGGACGCCGTCTTCTTCGACATCATATCGGCTCGGCACGGCGGCCCCGACTTCCCCCGCGGGCAGTTGCTCTGGGGCAAGCCAGCCCGGCAATGGCATGGAAAGGCTATGATCCATGGCCTGGAGCACAAGATTGTCGCCAGACAGGGTGAGTGGCGGCGCCGCCTCCTGCGCCAGCAGGGGAGTCGTCGCTCCAATCATCAAGCTGCCAATCAGCGCGAGCGACCACCAACCGAACTTCTGCATAAGCGACTTCCCCCGCCTCAAGCGCTGCGGTTGATCCAACCCCGACGCGCGCGACGATTAGGAGGGGAGGGGGTTCTCCCGCAAGGCCCTCACCCGCCGCGAAATGCGATCGGGGTCAAGGTGAATACTTGGCGCAACACTTTGATGACTTAGCTGCGGTGACTGGGGGTGCCGTCGGGCAGCACCCGATGGGGCGGCTGGTGCCCGTCCATGAAGGTGCGGATGTTCACAATCACCGTTTCGCCCATCTCGATGCGAGCTTCCAGGGTGGCCGACGCCATGTGGGCGGTCAACACCACCTTGTTGGCCTCGGCCAGTGCGAGCAGGTGCGGGTTGATGCCCTGCCGATACTCGAAGACGTCGAGGGCCGCGCCCGCCAAGTGGCCATTCTCGATTTCCGCAACCAGTGCCGTCTCATCCACGAGCTCGGGGCGGCTGACATTGACCACGAAGCTGCCCGGCTTCATCCGCGAGAGCCGTTCGGCCGACAGGATATGGAAGGTTTCTCGGGTGTGGGGCGTGTGGAGCGAAACAATGTCCACCGCCTCGACCATAGCATCGAGATCGGACCAATAGGTCGCTTCCAGCGGCGACTCGAGACCTTCTGGCCGGCGGTTGCGGGAATAATAATGGATGTTGAGGCCGAAAGCCTTCGCCCGTTGGGCGACGGCGGTGCCGATGCGGCCCATGCCGACGATCCCGAGCTGCTTGCCCCGGAGTCGGTGACCCAGCATGGAAGTGGGCGACCAGCCGGCCCAGACGCCATCGCGGACCAGCTTTTGCGTGCCCTCGACCAGGCGTCGCGGCAGGGCCAGCATTAGCACCATGGCCATATCGGCCGTGTCCTCGGTCAAGACTGACGGCGTGTTGGTGACCGTCAGCCCCGCCGCCCACGCCGCCTCCAGATCGATATTGTCCACGCCATTGCCGAATTGCGCGATCAGGCGAACCGAGGGCGGCAGCCGAGCGATGAGGTCCGCATCGATCCGGTCGGTGATGGAAGAGACCAAGACGTCCTTGCCAGAGAGCCCGGCGACAATGTCGTGACTGGTGAGGGTGACATCGCCCTCATTGATGTCGGTCTCGAACAGCGTGGCCATGCGCGCTTCGATGGCTTCAGGCAGGCGCCTGGTAACGAGGATTTTAGGTTTCAGGCTGGCCATTCAGTTCCGGGTCACACCGCTTACAACGGGCTAATGCAGAGCCCTTCAGCGACCATTAAGGATATCGGGCTAGTGATAGGGCAATTCTGACCCATCTGCAAAGTCATGTTCGACCAGACCACCGGCGCAATCATCACTCGGCAGTCCCAGAGCGCGTTTCGTGCCCTGCTGATCGTCTTGTCAATGCTACTCGGCCTAGCCGCTCCCGCTTTGGCGCAGGCGTCCAACCCCAGTGGGCTGCCGCTACCGCGCTTTGCCAGCACCCGCTCCGACCCGATAAATGTCCGTGTCGGCCCCGGCACGAAATACGACATTGCCTGGACCTATGTGAAGTCCGGCTTGCCCGTCGAGATCGTCCAGGAGTTCGATACCTGGCGCAAGATCAGGGATGTGGATGGCACGGAGGGCTGGGTGCACCAGAACCTCTTGTCCGGCACGAGGATGGGTTTTGTCACGCCCGTCCTGGCCAATGCCGAGATCCCGCTGCGTGCCAATCGCTCCGATGAGTCGTCAGTGCGGGCACGGCTCGGGCCGGGGCTCAAGGTCACCATCAAGCAATGCGATGGCGAATGGTGCGAGGTCAGCGCCACCGGCGGTGAGGCCGGGCAGCGCAGCGCCACCTATTCGGGCTTTCTGCATCAGGAAGAGCTCTGGGGCGTGTACCCACAGGAAGAGTTCGACTAGCCCCGCTCCGCCAAGACATCAGCGAGTTGGCGGACGCGGCGTTGCTCTTCATCCTGTCGCGAGCAGTTAGAGCAGAGCCGGTCCGGCGTGATCAGATAATCCAGGCAGCAACCTTTGCGGCGCACGATCAGCACTTCGGTGCCATCGGGCGCCCCCACAGCCTCAAGCTCTCCTCTGCCCTCCATATCGAGAGCGCCGAGCCATAGCTGCGCTAGGCCGCGGATCTGTTCATTTCTCAAGTCCGGCTGCTTGCGCGCGAGGCGGACAAGCAGGCTCAGGACACGCTCCGCAAAGAGCCGCTGCGCCGGGATCGGCCTGAGCTTGGCCAATGCATTGACCTCTTCCAGCATGGTTTCTGATAGCGCGCGCAATTGCTGCGCTGCCCCTTCCACCATCTCTTCGGTCGTGCCGGACGACTGCGCTTCTGCCAGTAGCCGATAGCCATCCACATAGATGCCCCGGCGCCGCTGGGTGAGGCCCAGCAAATCTGGCACTGCGCCATGCACATGCACGGCGATGAACGCCAGGTAGATCGGCTGCCAGGTCAGGTTGGTCCAGAGCCGAACCGCCCAAAAGGCAGGCCTTGCCTGCGGATAGGCGGCACGTAGTGCCGCCAGCAGCTCGCCCAAAAAGGCGCTGTTATCCCCCTGAGGCGCATACCAGCCGGGCAGGGGCGGACCGGGCTCCCCTTTCATGAAGCCGGTGAACTGTGCAGCGGCGGCAATCAGCCTGGTGGTCGCTGGATCAGCGCTGTCTTGCGGAAACAAAAAGGAGCGGGCCATGGCCAGCTTCTAGCGCTCCGCGCGCTAGGCGGAAAGCGGTTAGGCAGCCGCCTTTGCCGCAGCGATCGTCGTCCTCACTGCTTCTTTGTCGGTGAGCGTGACCTCGTACTCCCGCTCGATTGCCGTGCCGCCCATGCCGACATGGGGATTGCGGAACGCCATGCCGCTCTTGATGGTCTTGAGTGCAGCGAAATGCATCTCGTCGACCCCCGTGGCCTGCCGAACGGCCGCGATGTTGTTTTGGTCCAACGCTCCGCACGCCATCACGACAATGCGTCCGTCGGCAACTGCCATGGTCTGTTTGAGGATCTCGATGCCCTCCTCGGCGGTATCGCGCTGCCCGCTGGTCAGCACGCGGTCAACACCGCACCCGATCAGCGCCTCGGTCGCGGCGCGGAAATCGCGCGTCATGTCGAAAGCGCGATGGCAGGTAACCTTCATGGGGCGTGCCGCGTTTACCAAAGCCCGCGTCCGAGCTTCGTCAATCTCGCCCTCGGCCGTGAGGCAGCCGATGACGACCCCCGCAACGCCAAGCTCCTTGAGCGCTTTGACGTCCTCGATCATCGAGCGGAATTCGAGTTCGGAATATAGGAAGTCGCCGCCACGCGGGCGCACGATGACGTGGAAGGGGATGGTTGCGGCAGTGAGCGCGGCCCTGACCACGCCAAGACTTGGCGTAATGCCGCCTTCCAGAAGGCTGGCGCAGAGTTCCACGCGGTCAGCGCCCGCCTCTTGGGCGGCCACCAAGCCATCTACCCCTTCGACGCAAATTTCGATCTTGAACGGGTACTGACTCATCAACTGGTCTCCTATTGGTATCTCACTGGTAGATTGCTCCATGTTCTTCCGCAAGACGATTGACACTCCTTATATGGTGTAATACATCACTACTACACCAAGTAGGCAGAACACATGGATGAGTTTCACGCAAGCCAGCCGATCTTCGTGCAGATCAGGCAACGGCTGACTGAGATGATCCTGCGTGGCGCAGTAAAGGAAGGGGAGGCGCTGCCTTCGGTTCGCCAGACTGCCACGGAGCTCTCAGTCAATCCGCTGACTGTCACCAAGGCATTCGAAGCACTGGTCGATATTGGCGTGGTCGAGAAGCGGAGGGGTCTGGGAATGTTCGTCAAGACGGGCGCGCGCGCCGAATTGCTGTCCCATGAACGGGAAAAGTTTCTCAAGGAGGACTGGCCCCGCATTGCGGCGCAAATCCGCGCCCTTGATCTTGATCTGCAAAGCCTGCTCGCCCAGTCCGGCGCTTCGCCCAAAGAGGGACCAAACTCATGACCGATCTGTCAGCCGATACCACCGCCATCGAACCCATCGTTTCGGCACGCGGACTCAAGAAGTCCTTTGGACGCAAGCAGATCTTGCACGGGCTCGATTTTGATATTCCGCCGGGCCGAATCTACGGGCTTATCGGACACAATGGCGCGGGCAAGACCACCACGCTCAACGCCATGCTTGGCCTCACCAATTGCGAAGGCACCATTCGTGTGCTGGGCGAAGATCCTTTTGCGCGGCGCGCCAAGCTCATGGAGAACGTTGCCTTTATCTCCGACGTGGCGAGCCTCCCCCGCTTCCTGCGCGTGCGGGAGCTCTTCGCTCTCCTCTCCAACATTCATCCCAACTTCTCGATCGAAAAAGCCCGCACCTTCCTTGAAGGCACCGACATCAAGCCCGAGCTCAAGATCAAGAATCTGAGCAAGGGCATGATCGCCCAGCTCCACCTGGCGGTGGTGATGGCGATCGATGCCAAGCTCCTCGTTTTGGACGAGCCGACGCTAGGCCTCGACATCACCTACCGCAAACGCTTCTACCGCCGGCTCCTCGAGGACTACATGACCGAGGAGAGAACGCTGCTCATCACCACCCATCAGGTGGACGAAATCGAGTTCATGTTGTCCGACATTATGTTTATCCGCGATGGTGAGCTGATCCTCCACATGCAGATGGAGACGGTGAACGAAAAGTTCGTACAATTGGTGGTCAACGATCCCGACTTGCAGGCGCAGGCCCGCGGCTTTGGTCCGGTCTATGAGGAAACCCGCTTCGGCCAGACCGTGATGATCTTCGACGGCATCGCGCGGGAGCAGTTGGAACCGCTGGGCAAGCTCTCGACCCCCACTATGTCCGATCTCTTCGTGGCGCTCATGCAGCGACCTACGGCCAATCCGGAGCGTGCCCGATGAAGGCTTTTGCCGCCCTGATCCGTCGCGAGTTCATCGAGCATCGCGGTGCGTTCTTCATCGCTCCGCTGTCGCTGGTGGGGGTGCTGTTCGGCGCCGCCATCCTCGCCTTCACCGTCGGCCGCGTCGACGGGAAGTTTTCCGGTGCCATGTTCACCGTCGCCCCGATGCGCGTCTACGAGCTCGGCTTCCTGGGCTTTTCGGCAGCTTGGTGCCTCTATCTGCTTGGCACGCTCTTCTTCTATTGCGCCGATGGATTTGCCGCCGACAAGCGCAACAACGCCATGTTGTTCTGGAAGTCCATGCCGGTTTCCGACTTCCGCATTCTCTTGAGCAAACTGGCGGCAGCCCTGACCATCTTCCCCGGAGTGATCTATGGGGTCGCCCTCCTCAGTGGCCTATTGCTGTTCGGCGTCGCCTTCACCACAGCGCTCGTCAACGGCACGGGGTCCGCAGCACTCTTGGGCAATATCGCCGAAGTCTATGGCCAGGTGGCAGTCAGTCTGCTTGTCGTCATCGTCTGTGGCCTGCTTTGGTTCCTGCCCTATATGGCTCTGGTTGGCGCCATGGCTACCGCGATGGGGCGCTGGGCTATTCCCATGTCCCTCCTGTTGCCCGCGATCATCTCCACACTGGAATGGGTGACCCTGGGCGGTCTCCACCCCTTCGATACCGCAACATGGAATTATCTCAGCTACCGTTCCACCTTCCCGCTCAGCGAGGAGGGCTACCTCGACACTTGGTTCATGAGCGGTGAAAACTTCGCGGCGGGCGCCTTTGTTTCGGACCTGATTTTGCGGTTCGGCTGGCTCCAGGTTGGCACCGGCGCGCTGTTTGCCCTGATTGTCCTCTATATCGCCAGCGAATACCGGCGACGCGTCAACGACAACTAATACCAAGTCCCACTGATTAGAACCTGTGCGCCCAATTACGCATTCCGATGGACATGATTTTCCAGGGTTGATCGGTGAGCTTGTTCCAGGCATCGCAGCAATGGTCGAGGATGTCCTCGTAGGAGTTGAAGACTCGATTGGAGAGCCAGTTGTCGCGAATGAACTGCCAGACGTTCTCGACCGGATTGAGCTCGGGGCATTTCGGCGGCAGCGGGAGGATGGTAATGTTGGGCGGGATTACCAGGTCCCTGGACAGGTGCCAGCCGGCCTGATCCAGGAGAAGCACGGCGTGAGCCTGTGGCGCGACTGCCGTGGCGATCTCGGCCAGGTGCAGGTTCATGGCCGCGGTGTTGCAGAAGGGCAGGACGAGGCCAGCACCCTTGCCCTGCCGGGGACAGATGGCTCCAAAAATGTAGGTCGAGACCGTGCGCTGATCGTTTGGTGCGCTGGGCCGTGTGCCGCGCTTTGCCCAGCGTCGTGTGATCTTGTTCTTTTGGCCGATCCGCGCCTCGTCGGCGAACCAGATCTCTATGTCGGCGGAGTTGATGCGCTTTTCGAGCGCGATCTCGTCCAGGCGGGCGCCGAACTTTTTTTGAACGTTTCGATTGCGCCTTCGGCCTGGGAATGGTGTCGGGGGCGAGCAGAAAGCTTGCGATAGCCCATTGCTCGCAGTTCCCGGCTCAGGGTCTGCTTGGCCACACTGATGCGGAACTCTTCAAAGATCCATTGTGCGAGGTCAACCAGCCGCCAACGCACGACGCCATGAACCGCCGGGATCGGACCACTCTCGATCATTCTCGCGATCGCCACCCGATGCATGTCGTTTAGCCTGGAGGGCTGTCCGGGCGCCTTGCGGTCGATAAGCCCCTCCGGCCCCTGGGCGTTGAACTTGACCACCCAGTCCCGCACGATCTGCAGCGTCACCCCGCCGATGCGAGCCGCATCGGTGCGCGATGCACCGTCATAGATTGCCGCCAACGCAAGAAGCCGCCGCGCCTGCGGCGCGTCCTTTGTCTTGCGGGCAAACACCCTCAACTGCGACGCCTCGAAATCATCTCGTAACGGAACCGGCATGGCGAACCTCCCTCGTTCGCACTTATGATTCAGAAACCAACCGATTTGGGAATCCCCGCCGAGTCACGCTTATATATTATCGGGATCCGGTATAAGTTCGGGGGTGGTTTCGCTGGTGCGCCAAGCGGAACCGCCCTAGCATGCTCGTGTTATCTCCACAGCATCGAGGGAGACGAGCATGCCCGACAACAGGGACCTGACCGGCGGCGCCGACCGCAAGCGGCTCGCCGCCGAGCAGCAATACGAATTGTCCTACTTCGCCAGCCGCCATGGCCTGTCAACGGACGAAGCGCGCCAGATCATCGAGGAAGCCGGCCCTAGCCGCGAGGCTGCCGATGCTGCCGCCGAAAGGCGGAAGCTCACATGAAGCCGAGCCCCGATCTCAGCCCCTTGCCTGACCTCGACCTCGATCTCATCGCCGGGATCGATAAATTCATCGCCACCCACTCCGATCCGGAGGCCGGGATGCTCAGTCGCAACGATGCCATCAACCGTATCCTGCGCGATTGGCTGACCCGGTCCGGTTATGTGGAGCCCGATGCCGAGCAGCAGGATTTCGACGACCCCACGCACTAGGCGGTGGTTGCCGCCTCGGCGAGAGGAAAGTTGAAGATGAAACGGGTGCCATTGTCGCGCTCATAGCGCGCCTCGCCGCTCATCTGGTTGACAAGCCCATGAATGAGGCGCGTTCCCATGCCTTTGCCGGTCTCGTCGGGATCGAAACCCACACCATTGTCCTCAATGACCAATTGCCCATTCTCGGCGTCCACTCGCCGGAGGGCGAGTTTAAGCTCGGCAGGCTTGTCCTCGGTAAAGGCATATTTAAGCGCGTTGGAAACTGCTTCATTGATGATCAGCCCTAGTGGAGTGGCATGATCGCGGTCAATCATCATCGGTTCGATGTCATAGCTCACCGCTACGGGTCGGCCATAGGAGGCGAGCAGTCCCTGGGCAATATTGGCCACATAGCCGCCCGCATCCACGGCCGCGAACTGGTCATTGCCATAGATATGCTCGTGCACCGCCACCATGGCGCTGATGCGATCCTTTAGGTTCTGCTTGAGTGCGGGATCGCCCTTTTGCATGTTTACCAGCGCAATTACCGACTGCAGATTGTTTTTCACCCGGTGGTGCACTTCCCGCAACAGCATCTGGTTGGTGTCGACCAAGGCCGCTAGGCGTTCCTGGTTGCGCCCTTCGCGTTGCAGCAAACGCCATACGACATAGGCGGCATAGGCAAGCGCCAAGGCCGTGGGGATCACAACGACAAGGCCGGTCCAAATCCCCCGTGTGGTAGCCGCATAGGTAGGCGACACGCCAATCGACGCCACTGCAATGAGATCACTGCCGCGCACAGTCTGGTAGCCCACGATGCGGTGCACCCCATCCGCCGGAGAGATTGTCTCGTAGACGCCGGCGGGAGCTGCGAGCAGATAATCGGTGAAGAGCACATAATTGCTCAGGTCCAGTGGCCCTGGCGGTTGTGGATAGCGTGACACCAACTCGCCGTCGCCACGGATCAGACCAACGGTGGATTGATCATCCAGGCGCAGCGATTCCCACACTCGACGCAACAGCTCGTAGTTGAACGTAACTACTGCGGCACCGGCAAAGACCCCGTTCCGCTCCATGCGCTTGCTGATAGCAAAGATCTGTTCGCCATTGAGCCGGCTGACGAGCATGGAACTGACGTAATAGGCGGCCCCATCCCGCACCCCGGTGAAATACTCCCGGTCTCTGACCTCGATCGGCATGACTTCGGGATCGGTGGAGAACAGCGTGGTCCCGTCCTCGCCCACCACGTAGATCTTGGCGCTGCCCGGCAGGCTCACGACAGAATCGGCCAGGCGCTGCACGGTCTCGGCCGTTGGCGGTTCAAAGCCGTCCCCCACCGCGTCATCAACGCGGCGCAACACCTGCCGCGCGGTTTCGATTGTCCATTCTGCGTTCGCGGCGACAACCTGTGAGGACAAGGCAGCCTGCGCAAACATGCGCTCCTCCGCCGTGTTGAAGGAGCGCCAGATCAGCAGCGCCGTACCCACGATAAAGAAAACGAGCAGCACCACGATAAGCGCAATCGCCAGCAAATCGGCGCGAGGCCGGCGTTTTGCCATGGCCGCTTCACTGATTGTCACCCGCGTCCCTCCATCGACACGGCAGCGCGAAGGCGCCAGTCCGATCAAACGCGTAACCATAAGCAGGTTCGTCGCGTTCGCAAAGCTGCTTCCCCAGCATTGTCGCGCCTGGCGCGGTGCCGTTGTGAACTGGTATCCGACCTGATGAAGAAGAGGTCTGCGTCCGTCTTTTGCCACGAGGCGGTGAACCTAAGCTCCACAGGAATGTTCATGAGGGACAATCAAAGGAGTGCGACCATGCCCCTCTTCTATTTCGACCTGATCGATGGGGAAAACATCACCGAGGACCAAGCAGGCACCGATCTGCCAGATGCGAGCGCAGCTCGCCGGGAAGCCACCAGCCACATCATCGAAGCGGCTCGCGACCTTCTGCCCAATGGCGGGGCGGAGAGGGACATCTCTATTCGTGTCCGGGACCAGCAGCAGGATCAGGTTCTCGAAGTATCCATCACCTTCAAGGTACACGCGGCGCCCGGTAGTGAATTCACTCAGTAATTCTCAGCTAGGCGAGTGTGAGCTCAGGCTCCCGCATAATCGCTCGCCAAGCCAGTGACGACGAACGATTTAAACACACCATCGAATGGCTGCCTTGTTATTGCGGCATTGTGCACTTATATGTTCTTCATACGTTTGAGCTCACATGGCTATCTGAAGGCCGGTTTTTCCGGTTCTTGGCTACTTCCCTGTTTTTGAGAGCGTTATGAACCTGCCCTGCATGTTGTCGGGCAGCAATGATGCTTTCTGGCCATTTGGCCGGGGCACGACAAGACAAGGCTACAGCCATGACAACCGGCACCGTAAAGTTCTTCAACACCACCAAGGGCTTCGGCTTCATTTCGCCTGAAGGCGGCAGCAAGGACGCTTTTGTCCATATCTCTGCCGTCGAACGCTCGGGCCTGAATGGCCTGAACGAAGGCGACAAGGTTACCTATGAGCTCGAGACCGGCCGCGATGGCAAGGACTCGGCGGTCAACCTGGCGCTCGTCTAAGCACAAAGCTCGCCGGGTCTGCCTCGCGCAGGCCCGTCACGCCTCCCGCTCCCTTGGTGAGGCATACAACGACGATCCGGCGTTCTGCCGCATCAACCGAGACAATCTATGACATATCCCGACTTCCAGGCTCCCGCCGAGCTCTATCTCGGCAGCTCCTGGCAAACAGCGGCTGCGCAAGGCTCGCGCTCGTTCCGCACCGCAGCCAATGCAATCCGCTTTGCTCTCGAACACGCAGCGCCGGTGAGCCTGCGCGGAGCCAGACTGAGCATCGGCAATGCCGAGTATTCAGGCGCAGATCTGCATGAGCTTTATCGCAGCGCCAACTATCCGTTGCAACGCAAACACTAGCGGTGCGGGTCGAACCAGATCCGGGCTGCACAATTGGAGAATGCTAGCATGAACAAGTTCAACTATGCCGCCGCTGCGGAGCTCTTCCCCAGCAGGCGCTATGCAAAGTCGCAGACGACGCAGTATCGCCGGTTCGCCACCGCTTCGGAGGCTGTTCGCTATTGCATCGAGGACATGCCGTCCAAGTCATTGGCCGGATCGTTCCTCGAGGTGGACGAGCAGCGTTTCGAGGGTGCCGAGATCCGGGTCCTTTATGAAGCCGCCGATTATCCGCTCGAGCGGATTGTTCCGGCCGAGTGACCATCGCCGGCCGGCCGCAGACGCGAGGTTCTCAAGCTGTTTGTGAGTGTCTTTCGCCCTGCGGACGTGCCATTTTGCGTGTGAGCGAAATCGCTCTGGAGACAACCGATGGCCAAAGGTCAGCTGCGCGGAAATAAAGAAGCCAAGAAGCCCAAGAAAGAGAAGCCCCAGGGGAACGCCTCGGCACCTTCTCTCAAGGGTGCGGTTACTCTTGGTGAGAAGAAGAAATAGCGGCGCCCGGGTCGGGTCGCTCGATCTGCTCCGCCACCGCCTCGCAGGAGCAAATTGATGACGACCAGATCAACAGTCCGCACCGTCACCTTCCGCCACTCCTTTAGGCTCCCCGGCATGGAGAAAGCCCATGCACCGGGGAGCTTTCAGGTGAACGCCGAGGAAGAGCAGTTCGATCTGATGTGGGACGCATACCGCACCAGCATGAGCATCATGCTGCCTTACCCCGGAAGGGTTGAGGCCCTGCCGGTCACCCAGGCAGACCTCGATGCGGCGATCGCGCGCGATCAGCAGTCAAGCACGGGTACGGATTTCTCCTGACATCGCGCCTGCCTATACCCGGGCCAGCGACTTGCATTGCGCTAACGCCTAGCGTTGGCTGACTAGGTGCGTGAACAGCGACTTCTTTGAAATGCCGCTGGTGGCATGACCCTTGGTTTTGCTCAGATTGATCACCAGGAGCACGTCTCCATCCTGCAGGTTCGCAGCCTCGGCGAACGCGTCTTTCAGCGTCGCCGAATTGCGGGTTGATGTGATCAGGTAAAAGGACGAGGTTTCCGACCAGACATCACCCTCGCTCGCCGCTTCGATCGCTTCGGTCAGGGCCGCATAGCGGTCTTTGTAGTCGCTTCCGTCCTCGAGCTTGAAACTCACGGCAAACAGCGCCAACGCCTATCTCCAATTCTTGCAAGTTGCACTGCTAGCGGCACCGACTGCCGCAGCGTCCTGTTCTGCCGGTGTTTAGGCTGACCCGTGCCGGCTATATAGGATCGTTACTTTCTCCACCCCGGCAATGGTCTTGTGACGGACCCGGGCTCGGAGGCGCCTGGTCTCCCCAATGGTATGGAGATCCTCTTGCAGCACCATGAGTGCAGCAGCCTCCGCAGACGTTGCCATGACCTTGCAGACGTCGGATTGCTGAGGCCGGCCTTCGGGATCGGTGTTGTAGGATTCGACCGTAAATTCGATCTGCCGCTCCAAGCTCATGGCCGCTCCCCGGGCATTCTGGCTTACGTGCCGTTGCCCTGGCGCATCATAGGCCCAATCGCTTGAAAATGATCGGTCAAATTTGCGCGGCCGCGCGCATAGGAGACGCTGTTGCAGCGGCAGATATGTCGCAGTGAAACTAAATCAAATCCTTGGGCTGGCTTCTGCTGTCCGCGCGTTGGATAGCTGCACCTCCACGGAGCAGCCAAATGGTTCGACCTACTCTGGACGATTTACTTTTCTACGGCATGCTGGTCGTGCTGGTACTCCTGGTCGCCATTCTCGGGGGCATGAACCTGGACCTGCTGTCCAACCGTCCCTGAACGGATCTACGCCAACCTTTCACGACGACGATGGGCTCATCGGCAAACCTGCCTTGGAAGACGGCTCAGTCGGGCACCCTCAGCAGACCCGACGCTAAACACCGGAACGCCTCCACAGCTTTGGGCAGCAGTTCATCCGACTTGTCGCCGGCTGCCACCCACAAGGCCGCGTTGAGTGCTGCACCACTGAGGAGACGGGCTGCAGCTTCAGGATCCACGTTTCTTAGCACCCCTGTTGCAATCAACCGTTCGACGGCCCGCCTCGTTTCCTCGAGACAAGCGCTCTGGCTCGGCCACTGTGACGGATCCCCCAATACGGCCGGGCCATCCAGCAGCACCACGCGCTGAACTTCCGCATCCAGCGCCATCTCGATATAGGCGGCGCCCTCCGCCAGGAGCCCCTCCCATTCCGTGCTGGCTTGCGCACCCACGGCACGTGCGCGGGCGGCCATTTCGCCGTCGATTTGGTGCACTACGGCCGCCAGCAGACCGATCTTGTCGCCAAAATTATGGTAGAGTGCACCTCGGGTGAGGCCCGCTGCGCCGGTGAGATCGTCCATGGACGCCCCGGCATACCCCTTCTCTGCGAACGCCTGCCGCGCTGCTCGCAGCAGCTTGTCGCGATTTTCTTGCATGGATTGAGCGCGTGATTTGGCCATTTCATTCCTCGTTTCACATACGAGTCGTATATGAATTGACATGGGTGCATGACGCGAGCTATTCCACATACGCCACGTATGCAACTGGAGCGTCCGTTGAAAAGGAAGGCTCCACGCCAATCAGACCCAGAAAGCGCTCATGTGATGACCACTTCCGAAGCTATATTTCCTCAGGACAGACACGCCCTCTACGAAGCCCACGGCTATTCGGCAGCTATCCGGTCCGGCGATCTTCTCTTTGTCTCCGGGCAGGTCGGTAGCCGCGAGGACGGCACACCGGAACCCGATTTTGCCAAGCAGGTCCGTCTTGCATTCGATAACCTGGAAGCCACCCTGGACGCCGCCGGCTGCACCTTTTCCGATATTGTGGACGTCACCACCTTCCATACCGATCCAGAGAACCAATTCGGCACGATCATGGCGGTCAAGAACCAGATCTTCGGCAAACCGCCATATCCCAACTGGACCGCTGTAGGCGTAAACTGGCTCGCCGGGTTCGACTTTGAGATCAAGGTGATCGCCCGCATTCCAGGACGCGCTTAGGCGAATAAACTGCAGGCAGTTCGGCCAGAGAGACCTTCAGGCTCCTGGCTGGAGCCAGGGCGGTGAAGCACATCTTCCTTGAAGTCGCCACGACCATCGGAAGTCTTACTCCGGTGCGCAAGGGCAGCTGTCCATCTCACGACGGTCCTCGCCGGCGGCGGAACGGATCGGCACATCCGGAATTGCGGCCATGATGCCAATCACGCTCCAACATGCACTTGCGAATGATTTGCAATTGCACTAAGTTGCGGTAACTGGTTCCCGTGGAGTAGACGCATGCGACTACGAGTTTTCGTGTACCTGCTGGCTGCGCTTACCCTTTGCGCCGTTCCCGTTGCGGCGCAGGAGCGGCTGAAGGCGGTCACCACCTTCACCATCATTGCTGACATGGCACGAAACGTTGCCGGCGATGCGGCCGATATTGTCTCCATCACCAAGCCGGGCGCCGAAATTCATAACTATCAGCCCACCCCCGGAGACCTCATCGCGGCCCAGGATGCCGACCTCATTTTGTGGAACGGGCTCAACCTGGAACAATGGTTCGAGCAGTTTCTCGGCAATCTCGGCGATGTCCCCTCCGTTGTCGTGAGTGAAGGGATCGAACCCATCGGCATCGGGGAGGGACCTTATGCGGGCAGGCCAAACCCGCATGCCTGGATGTCGCCCAGCGATGCCGTCATCTATGTCGAAAATATCCGCGACGCATTCATCGCCGCCGATCCGCCGAACGCCGACACCTATACCGCCAACGCCGCCGCCTATGTCGCTCAGATCGAGGCAACGGTTGCACCGATCCGCGAGGCGATCGCCACCGTACCAGAAGAACGCCGCTGGCTGGTGACCTCTGAAGGTGCCTTCAGCTATCTGGCCCGAGATTTCGGGCTTAGCGAACTCTATCTGTGGCCGATCAATGCGGACCAGCAGGGAACGCCACAGCAGGTGCGCCAAGTGATCGACCAGATGCGCGAGCACGACATTCCGGTGATCTTTTCGGAGTCCACAATCTCCTCGCGACCCGCCGAGCAGGTCGCCCGCGAAACCGGCGCCGAATATGGCGGGGTGCTCTATGTGGACTCCCTGTCCGAAGCCGATGGCCCGGTACCGACCTATCTGGATCTCCTATCGGTGACCGCAAGCACCATTGTCGAAGGCCTGACCGAATGAACGACGCCAGCCAGCCAGGACTGGTCGTGAGCGATGTTGCCGTCGCCTATCGCAACGGCACCACCGCTATGAAGCACGCCAGCTTCACCATCCCGCGCGGCTCGATCACCGCGCTGGTGGGCGTAAACGGCTCGGGCAAGTCCACCCTGTTCAAGGCCATTATGGGCTTCGTGCCGCTTGCCGCCGGCTCGGTCGAGATTCTCGGCATTCCCGGCAGGACGGCGCTCAAGCGCAACCTCGTCGCCTATGTGCCCCAGTCCGAAGATGTCGACTGGAACTTCCCCGTTCTCGTCGAAGACGTGGTGATGATGGGGCGCTACGGCCATATGGGGCCGCTCCGCCGCCCCAAGCGCCAGGACCACGACATGGTCACGCAGGCGTTGGAGCGGGTGAACCTGATCGAGTTTCGCAAGCGCCAGATCGGCGAGCTTTCTGGTGGGCAGAAGAAGCGCGTGTTCCTGGCCCGAGCGCTGGCGCAGGAAGGGCAGGTGATCCTTCTCGACGAGCCCTTCACCGGCGTCGACGTCAAGACCGAGGACGCCATTGTCGCCCTGCTGCGGGCGCTGCGCGACGAAGGCAAGGTGATGCTGGTTTCGACCCACAATCTGGGCTCGGTTCCCGAGTTCTGCGACCGCACGGTGCTGGTCAAGGGTACTGTGCTCGCCTCCGGGCCCACCAGCGAGATCTTTACCCGGGAGTGGCTCGAACTTACCTTCGGTGGCGCCCTCCGTCACTTCGTGCTTGCCGGGGCAGGGCTGCACGACGACGATGACCAGCGGCATGTTTCCGTGCTCACCGACGACGAGCGCCCCTTGGTCATGTACGGGCTCGAGGGCCGGCAAGTGCATCAGCAATCCGCTCGCCGCAAGACACAAGAGCCGCAATCGTGATCGAGCTGCTGCTCCAGCCTTTCGACTACAACTACATGGTCAATGCCATGTGGGTCTCGGCGCTTGTGGGTGGCGTCTGCGCCTTTCTCTCGGCCTATCTCATGCTCAAGGGTTGGTCGCTGATTGGCGATGCACTCAGCCATTCGATCGTCCCGGGCGTGGCAGGGGCCTATATGCTGGGGCTGCCTTTTTCCCTCGGCGCCTTCTTTTCCGGCGGGCTGGCGGCTATCGCCATGCTGTTTCTTACCCAGCGCACCAAGCTCAAGGAAGATGCCGTTATCGGGCTCATCTTCACGGCCTTTTTCGGTCTGGGGCTGTTCATGATCTCCCTGTCGCCCACCTCGGTGAACATCCAGACCATCATCCTGGGCAATATTCTGGCTGTGACCCCGGAAGACACCATTCAACTGGTCATCATCTCTGTGGTGACGCTGCTCGTCATGGCCGTCATCTGGAAGGACCTCATGGTCACCTTCTTCGATGAAACCCATGCCCGTTCCGTCGGCCTCAATCCGCCGCTTCTGCGCGCTATCTTCTTTACGCTGCTCGCCGCCTGTGCCGTCGCGGCCATGCAGACCGTCGGCGCCTTTCTCGTCATCGCCATGGTGGTGACCCCCGGTGCCACGGCCTATCTCCTCACCGATCGTTTCCCCCGCCTCATCCTCATTGCCGTGGCGGTGGGCACGCTGTCGTCCCTTCTGGGCGCCTATGCCTCCTTCTTCCTCAATGGCGCGACCGGCGGCGTCATCGTCGTGCTGCAGACCCTGGTTTTCCTCCTCGCTTTCTTTTTTGCTCCCAAGCACGGCATGCTGGCGTCGCGCCGTCGCGCCGCCGCGGAGCTCGCCCGGTGAGCGATTTTCTCGTCTACGCCCTCTGGCCCTTCCAGTTTCCCTTCATGACGCAGGCCATGGCCATTGCGGTGATGGTGGCAATACCCACAGCGCTCCTCTCCTGCTTTCTGGTACTCAAGGGCTGGTCGCTGATGGGTGACGCGATTTCCCATGCGGTCCTGCCCGGCGTCGTCCTCGCTTACATGGCGGGCCTGCCGCTCGGCGTCGGCGCCTTCGCCGCTGGCATGGCTTGCGCGCTCTCGGTGGGGTTCCTCAAGGAAAACAGCCGCATCAAGGAAGACACGGTCATGGGCGTGGTCTTTGCCGGTCTCTTTGGCCTCGGCATTGTCCTTTACACCTCCATCCAGACCGACGTGCATCTCGATCATATTCTCTTTGGCGACATCCTCGGCGTCTCCGCCGCCGACCTCTGGCAGACCGGCATAATCGCGCTGCTTGTCACCGCCTTGGTGCTCGTCAAATGGAAGGACCTCCTTCTCTTCTCCTTTGATCCGCAGCAGGCCGGCGCCATCGGTCTACCCACGCGCCTGCTCCACTATGGCCTGCTTGCCATGCTGTCGCTCACCATCGTCGCGGCGCTGACCGCCGTGGGTATCATCCTCGTGATCGCGCTCCTTGTCGCGCCCGGCGCCATTGCCTTTCTCCTGTCGCGGCGCTTCGCACCCATGATGCTGATCGCAACAACCATCTCCGTCCTCTGTTCGCTGGCCGGCATCTACCTCAGTTTCTTCATCGACTCCGCTCCGGCCCCCACCATCGTGCTGCTGATGAGCGCCACCTTCGTCGTTGCTTTCGTTGTCACCAGTCGCCGGACAACCGTCGCAACCGTGTAGCGATGGGCCTAGCGGCGCAGCGTACTCCCTTGTAGCTTGCGGTACGTACATCTAGGAGGAGTGCGTTCATGAGTAACCAGCGGCTCGGCGTCGGCATCATCGGCACCGGCAATATATCCTCGGCCTATCTCAAGGCCATTCTCGGCCGTGATGGTCTGCCCGGTTTCGACGTGCTCGATATCCGCGCCATTGCCGATATGCGCCCCGAAGCCGCCGCTGCGCGGGCTGCCGAGTTCGGGCTTCGCTCTGTCACCGTCGAGGAACTGCTCGCCGATCCAGAGATCAAGCTGGTGCTCAATCTCACCATTCCCCGTGCCCATGTCGAGGTAGGCCTGCGCTGCCTCGCCGCCGGCAAGCACGTCTATTCGGAAAAGCCGCTGGGCATCAATTTCGCCGAGGGCAAGCGCCTGCTGGACGCAGCCACGGCCGCTGGCCTCCGCATCGGCTCGGCGCCGGACACGTTCCTGGGCGGTTCGCACCAACAGGCTCGTGCCGTGGTGGATTCAGGTGCCCTGGGCCAGATTGTTGGCGGCACCGCCTTTTTCCAATGCCCGGGCCACGAAAGCTGGCACCCCGATCCCGCCTTCTACTACGACATCGGTGGCGGTCCGGTGCTCGACATGGGGCCCTACTACATCACCGATCTCGTCAATCTACTGGGGCCTGTCGCCCGCGTCTCGGCCATGGCGTCGCGGCTCCGCACCGAGCGCCCCGTCACTTCCGAGCCCAAGCGCGGCGAGATCATGCCGGTCAAGGTCGACACGCACGTCACCGGTTCACTCGGCTTTGCCAATGGCGCCATTGTGCAGGTAGGCCTCAGCTTCGATGTCGCCGGGCACAAGCATGTGCCGCTGGAGATCTACGGCACTGAAGCCAGCCTCATCGTTCCCGATCCGAACTTCTTCGGCGGCGCGGTCGAACTGCGCAAGCGCGGTCGCGAGGAGACCTGGAACCCCATCGAGGTGACCCAGCCCTATGCCGACGGCAACTACCGCTCGCTCGGTCTCGCCGACATGGCCAAGGCGATCCTTGAGGATCGTCCGCACCGCGCCAATGGCGATCTGGCCCTCCACGTCCTTGAAGTCATGGAAGCTTTTGCCACCGCCTCGGCGGAGGGTCGCACGGTCGACATCAACACACCCGTCGAGCGCCCCGCTCCACTGGCCAGCGTTCTGGCTGACGGTCGGCTCTAGCGCTGAGCGGATAGGGGCGGTGATCTCGCCTCTACCCAACCCCACCCTGTCGCGCTATGGGGTCGGTATGGCCATCGACCTTGCGCTCGCACACCCCGATATCGCCGTTGCCGCGCCCGTGCTGCTCGATCCAGCCCGGCCGTTGCGGCGTATTCCACTGGGACCGGAGCTCGACCGTCCACAGAGCTTTCATGATCGTTTCGACGACGACGCCGTCTTCTACGACGTCTTCCGCGATCATACTGGCCGCCACGTCTACCTCATCGGCCCCATGGCGCTGAACCTTGCTCCCTTGATCGACAACCTTGAAATTGTCGGCCATCCCTCCGGCACCAGCGCCCGGCCCCGCATCCACCACGGCATCCAAGCCGAGATCCTGCGCGTCACCCTGCCCAAGGGCGATACCCACCTCCGCTTCACGTTTGGCGAGCAGCCGGTAGAAGTCGCCATCCAGCGCAATCGAAGCGATGCCTTCCGCGGTGACCGCATCGTCTTCACCATCAACAAGGACAATGATCTCGCCTGGATTGCCGATTGGGCCCGCTTCTACGTTGCCGAGCACGGCGCCACTGCGGCCGTGGTTTATGACAATGACTCTACCAGCTATAGCCTCGATGACCTGCGGACCACGCTTGCTGGCGTGCCGGGTCTGGAGAAGTTCTTGGTCATTCCCTGGCCCTACCGCTTCGGGTCGATGGACGATGTCTTCACTGGGCATAGGTTCGGAGGCAATTGGGCGATGTTTGCCCAGCCACCAAAATTCACCCAATTCTTCCGCCGCTACGGCATGCGCGCGCGTTCCATCCTCAATGCCGACATCGATGAACTGGTGATGTCCCCCTTCCGCCGCTCCGTGTTCAAGGCGGTTGAACGTTCCCCCTTCGGCCTCCTCCGTTTCAACCGCATGTGGGTGCTCAATGCCCGCGCCGAGGATGGTGTGCCCCGCCATGCCCAGTTCGTGATCCGCAAGAAAGGTGTCGCTGCGCGCGACCGGGGCAAGAAATGGGCGATTGCGCCTGGCCGCGCCTTCTTTGCCTCTTGGCGGGCGCAGCCCTGGACCCATCAGGTGCGCGGCTGGTTCAATCTCTCGGGATCCTCCGGCGCCTTCTACGGCTACCATTTCATCGGCATTTCCCGGTCCTGGTATTGGGATCGGACCGAGCAGATCACCTTCGACCCCAAGCTGCACGTCAAGGACCAGCTGATGATCGACACCTTCGCCGACGTCTACGGCACGCCGAGGCGCCGATGACCCTCCCCACCATTGTCAGCTTCTGGCATGGACCCATGAGCTGGCTCGAGCGCATCTCCATTGCGTCCTTTGTTCGGCATGGGCACCAGGTTGAGGTCTATTCCTATGAGCCGATCCCCGACCTGCCCACAGAAGCCGTGCAGCGCGACGCGGCCGAAATCCTGCCGCGCAGCAAGCTGGTCTTCTACAAGGGCAAGGGCACGCCGGGCGTCTTTTCCGACTACTTCCGCATGAGCCTCCTGCGCCATGCCCGCGGTGTTTATGCCGATCTCGACATGTACTGTGTCAGGCCCATTGCGCCCGCGTCCGACTACCTCATGGCCTATGAGCGGCCGGGCTCGGTCAATGGCGCGGTGCTGCTAATTCCCCCAGAGGCACCACTCCTTGCCGACCTTCTGGCAATATTCGAGCAATCGCGCCGGCCCCTCTTGGAGCCGCATCTGCCGCCCATTCGCCGCCTCGAAGTCGCGGCGCGTCGCCTCGTCGGCGACCCGGTTAGGCCCGAGCACATGCAATATGGCGCAACCGGGCCGATGGCCCTGACCTACTACGTAAGGCACCATGGGCTGGGGCACTTGGTGCTCCCCAGCGCATCCTTCTACCCCATCCCCTATGAGGGCATCCCAGGGCTCCTCCAGCCCGGGTCCAGCATCGACCCGGCAATTCGCCCTGAGACCATGGCCGTCCACATCTGGCGCAGTCAGCTGACCAATCGGGGCCGCGCCGGTATTGCGCCGCCACCAGCCGATAGCGCCTTGGCGGAGCTTTGCGCCCGGGAAGGAGTCAGCTGAGCCGCAGCTTCTTTTTCCACCAGCGTTTCCAGCGGTGCCGGGCGAAGCGGTAGAACAACTCGTTGGTCATCACGTGCCGGTAGAGCCGTCCGAACGCCACCCAGTGGAACATGCCGGCAAAGATCCCCCAGGGTTTGGATTCGCCGGTATAATGGAGGATTGCCGGGTTCAGCCCCTCATGGGCATGCCGCGCGTCAATTGTGTTCCAGCGCCAGGGCAGTTCGAGCCATCTGTTCTTGAAGACGAGGTTGAGAAAATCCTGGTCGTAATAGATGCGCTGCATCACCCCTTCGCGTAGCGCTACTTCCAACTGCCCAATGATATCGGCCTCGCGCCATTGCGCTACGTCGATCAACACCAGCCCGGCATTAAAGTAGGGGTCGGCAGGGTCGAGGATGTCGCGATTGGCTTTAAGATCGCGCCCGCCAGTGATGAAGGCGCCGATGCTGTCGCGCACTGCCGCGATGGGTCGCCCCTCCATGTCGATCTCACAAAGCTTCTCAATGGCGTCGCGCACCAGCATGTCGCAATCGAGATAGAGCACGCGTTCCACATCGGGCCCCAGGAGCTTGTCGATCATCAGCCGGGCATAAACAATATTGGAGAGCCGCTTGTTCTCGGGCATCCGCGCGGCCACGTCCCGGAACATGTCCGACCGGTCGAGGTCGTACCATTCGAGCTTCACGGGAAACTCTTCGGTAATGGCCAGGAGGTCCGCCCGATGCGTCTCGCTCAACGTGCGGTGGCAGAGGTGAAAGACGAGGTCGCTTCTTCGGTGGGTGAAAAGGCAGACCGAGCGCATCGTGGCGTAGGCCGGCGCCCAAAAATTGTCGTCGAAGGTCAGGGCGATGTGGATCGGGCGCGTGCTCAAGTGCTGCCTTTCTCGGCCGAAATGCGGGGCGGACCATGTCGCGTGCCGCGCACTCCGTCAACTCCGGCTTGACACAGGCCAGGTGATGTAACAAATAATGTTACATGAGAAGATCCAGTCGCCTTTCCCTTGCTCTCCATGCCCTGGTGCACCTCCACAAGCAGCCCGATGCTGCCATCACCTCGGCGGCTTTGGCGCAGTGCCTCATGACCAATCCGGTCGTGGTGCGACGTGTCCTGGGTGAACTGCGCGAGGCAGGCATCGTCACCGCCACCAAGGGGCACGACGGCGGCTGGCGTCTGGCGCGACCGGCAGCGGAGGTCAGCCTCCGGGCGGTCTATGCCGCCATGGGCGAGAGTCTCCTCATCCGCACCCAAAGCGATCCAGGCGACCGTCAATGTGGCATCGTTCGGGCGGTCGACAGTGTCATGACCGACTTCCTCTCCGAGGCCGAGGCGCTTCTTGCCGCACGTCTTGAACGCATCTCTTTGGCTGATTTGGCCGTTCAGGCCCTACCCCATCCCCTCCCTGCTCATGGAACTCTCTCTCATGGATGACGTCATCATCGTCGGCGGCAGCTTTGCTGGTCTTGCCGCCGCCCTCCAGCTCGGCCGCGCCCGTCGGCAGGTCACCGTCTTCGATACCGCCCTGCCGCGAAACCGCTATGCCGAGCACGCCCACGGCATTTTGGGGCATGACGGCAAAAACCCGGCCGACATTCTGGCGGCCGCCCGCGACCAGCTCGCCCGCTACGAGACGGTCAAGATCATCAACGCGCGCGCGACCAAGGCCAGCGGCCAGCTCGATGATTTCACCGTCTTGACGGAGAAGGGGGAGCACCACGCCCGCCGTCTGGTCTTGGCTTACGGTCTCACCGACGAATTCCCGCCCATCGACGGCTTTGCCGAATGCTGGGGCAAGACGGTGCTGCACTGCCCCTATTGCCACGGCTATGAAGTGGCCGAAAAGCGCTGGGGGCTCATCTATTCCACCCCGCTATCGCTGCACGCCACGGCCCTTTATGGCCACTGGACCGACCAGATCACCCTCTTCTCCGATGGCCACGATCTGCCCGAAGCCGAGAAGAGCAAGCTCGCCAAGCGCGGCGTCGCTCTCGTTGAGGGCAAGGTGAAGGCTTTCGAGCATAAGGAGGGTCGTATCACTGCAGTCATCGGGGAAGACGGCACGCGCACCGAGCTCGACGCGCTCTATGTGCATCCGCACAACCGGCCCTCGGCCGATCTGCACGAGCAACTCGGAGTCGAGACGGACGACACCCCGACAGGCATCGCCTTCAAGGTCAATGATCGGCACCAGACCTCGGTCGAGGGAGTCTATGCCGGCGGCGATCTCGCCCATGCCATGCACTCGGTCACGATTGCTTCCTATGGCGGAGCCATGGCCGCCATTGGCGCGCATCAATCCCTCGTCTCCTAAAGCTCCGCCTCGACCGGGTTGGTAGCGGGATATAAACCTTTCTTTATGTCCGGTTGTCAGCCCGGCGGCAGATCGCGTATAGCAGGGGCAAAACAAACCCTGCTGGAGCCCCTGATGACCACCAATTCGACCGACTATGCGGTCAGAGACATTTCCCTGGCCGATTATGGCCGCAAGGAAATCGAGATCGCCGAGATCGAGATGCCCGGCCTCATGGCAATCCGCGAGGAATACGCCGCGGCCCAGCCGCTCAAGGGCGCGCGCATCGCCGGTTCGCTCCACATGACCATTCAGACGGCGGTCCTCATCGAGACCTTGGTGGCGCTTGGCGCCGAAGTGCGGTGGGTCAGCTGCAACATCTTCTCGACCCAGGATCATGCTGCCGCAGCCATTGCAGCCGCCGGCATTCCGGTCTTTGCCCACAAGGGCGAGAGCCTTGAGGAATACTGGGCCTTCACCGATCGCATGATGGATTGGGGCAATGGCCTCACCCCCAACATGATCCTTGATGATGGCGGCGACGCCACCATGTACATCCTCAATGGCGCCAAGGCCGAGCAGGACGCGTCCTTCCTGGAGCGTCCGGGCAATGAAGAAGAAGAGATCTTCTTTGCCACCATCAAGAAGCGTTTGGCGACCTCGCCCAATTTCTTCTCGACCATCCGCGCCAATATCCGCGGCGTCTCGGAAGAAACCACCACGGGCGTGATGCGCCTCTACCAGCTGCAGGCCAAGGGCGAGCTGCCTTTCCCCGCCATCAACGTCAATGACTCGGTCACCAAGTCCAAGTTCGACAACAAGTACGGCACCCGTGAATCGCTGGTCGACGCGATCCGCCGCGGCACCGACGTGATGCTGGCCGGCAAGGTTGCCGTCGTTTGTGGCTATGGTGACGTGGGCAAGGGCTCGGCCGAGTCGCTGCGCGGCGCCGGGGCCCGGGTGCTGGTCACCGAAGTCGATCCGATCTGCGCTCTGCAGGCCGCCATGGAGGGCTTTGAAGTCGTCACCCTCGAAGACGCTGCCCCGCGCGCCGACATCGTCGTCACCGCCACCGGCAATCGCGACGTGCTGACGCTCGATGACATGCGCAAGCTCAAGGACATGGCCATCGTGTGCAACATCGGCCACTTCGACAACGAGATCCAGGTGGCAGCGCTCCGCAACTTCAAGTGGACCAATGTCAAGCCGCAGGTTGATCTCATCGAAAAGCCCGATGGCAACCGGCTGATCCTGCTGTCCGAAGGGCGCCTCGTAAACCTGGGCAACGCCACGGGTCACCCCAGCTTTGTCATGTCGGCCTCCTTCGCCAACCAGACGCTGGCCCAGATCGAGCTTTGGACCAATGGTGACAAGCTCGAAAAGAAGGTGCACGTCCTGCCCAAGCACCTCGACGAAAAGGTCGCCGAACTGCACCTCGCCAAGCTCGGTGCCAAGCTGACCAAGCTCACCCAGGGCCAGGCCGACTATATCGGCGTGCCCGTCGAAGGCCCCTTCAAGTCCGGCGAATACCGCTACTAAGCGTCACCACTCACCACCAAACAGAAAAGCCCGCGACCAAGGTCGCGGGCTTTTTCATGCGAGACGGTTATCTCAGTTGGTCGCGTAAAAGATGTGCGAGCCGATCTGCGCCACGGCGTCGAAGGTGTTGGCCCAGGAGGGGTTCACCGCCGTGGTGTGATAGTAGAGCGTCGAGCGCGGCACCGCACCGACATTCTCGCCCAGCGCAAATTCGGCATAGACCTGCTGCGCCAGATCCTTGGACCGGGCCCAGGCGCGGCGCTCGCCAACGGTCTCGGCGCGGCCGTCGCAGGCAAAGGTGAACTGGCAGCGATAGCGGCCCTTGTCGGCATTCTGATAGATGACGCCGCACAGCGTATCGGGGAACTTGCCCGAACGCGCCCGGTTGACGATCACATTGGCCACGGCCAGCTGACCGGCTTGGCTTTCGCCGCGGGCTTCATGGTAGATGGCCTGCGCCAGGCAATCGCGCTCGGCATTGGCGTGTTCGAGGCGCTTGGGCAGGGGCTGGTAGCCGCTCTCGATATAGGCGGCGAGCGTCGAGGTGCTGAGCGCACCATCGGCCCGGGCGCTGGTCGGGGTGGTGAAGCTGGCAATGGCCGAAACCGCGCTATTACCGCCACCCAGCGAGCCACGCGAGATATAGCTCATCAGCATGTCGGCGGTGAGCTCATCGGGTTCGGCAAGGCCCAGCACGTCCACGGAGCGCAGTTCCTTCTGCCGTTCCACATAGTTGGCAAGAAGTGCCTCAGTGAGCGGCTGCTGTCCGGCTGGGACCGGCACCATT
Source organism: Devosia sp. RR2S18 (assembly GCF_030177755.1). Lineage (NCBI taxonomy): Bacteria > Pseudomonadati > Pseudomonadota > Alphaproteobacteria > Hyphomicrobiales > Devosiaceae > Devosia > Devosia rhizosphaerae. The sequence goes on along the minus strand of NZ_CP126539.1, from coordinate 3,923,622 downwards.
GTCGGACCAATGGCCGGCTGGCTCCGCACTGCGGCGATCCCTTCGGGCACCGGCAGCGGGGCGACGGATGCGACCTTGATCGTCTCGGCATGCGCCGGGGAGAATGTAACAACGAGCACAAGCACAACTGCGCAAAGAGCAAGCACATGCGAAATCGTCCGCACGGTCATCGTCTGCCAGGTTTGCTTCAATGCTCCGTCCTTACTCGTGAGCGCGTCCGGTCATATCCAGCGCGCCTTCTTATCGAGCCCGTCGTTGCGGACCCCCTGTGACTTCCGAGCGGCACACTAGCCAAGCTTCTCTGCCTAGGGAAGCGGAAATTTACAGGCGGTTAACCATAGCGGTTAGCGTCTTAAAACACGGTTAACGGCCGCGAGCCGAGCTGAAAACCCATAAAATTGAGGAACTTGCTTGGTGGTGAAGCCGGGCTTCGGGGCCACGGTAAAAGTTTACGCATCAAGGAAGGCGTCGTTAACTATTTCCCCGCCGCTGTTGCAGCTGAGAACCAAAAAAGCCCCAGTCGCCTGGGGCTTGCTCATGCAATTGGGGGTTGTTCAGCGCTGGGGAAACGCCGCAATCCGCACATGGTCCAGGCTCTCCATGATGGCGATGCCTAGCGCGCGGATCTCCTCGCTGGGATGGACAAGATCGGGCACCATCACCGTCTGCATGCCCGCCGCATGCGCCGCCCGGACGCCCGAATAGCTGTCCTCGAGCGCCAGGCAATGGATGGGATCCACCCCCAGCCGTTCGGCGGCAAGCAGATAGGGTTCGGGATGCGGCTTGGGGTTCACCACGTCGTCCCGCGTCACGATGGTCTCGAACATGTCGAACAGCCCCGCCGTGCCCAGGTGCGTATGGGCATGGGGTTGGCGCGACGAGGTAGCGATGGCCGTCGGCACGCCGCGCTCCCGCAACTCAAGGAGCAGCTCCCGCGCCCCGGTCTTGACCGGCACCTCGGCATGCATCCGCTCCCGCATGATGCTGCGGCAACGTTCGTCGAACAGCGTATAGGGGAAGGCCACGCCATAGGCTTCCACCAGCAATTGCTGGGTACGCTCGTGGCTCGATCCCACCATGGACAGATGCACCAGATCGCTCATCTCGAAGCCAAGATCGGCGCAGACCTCGAAAACGATGGACCGGAACACCGTTTCGGTATCGAGGATCGTGCCGTCCATGTCGAAGATGACGGCTTGGAAGGGATCAAGGCTGAGCGTGTCGTGCGGAGCGTTCATCTCGTGCGGTATAGGCGGATTCCGGCCGACCCGCTAGGCGCAAGCGCAGCAAGTCTGGGTTGCGTGGGCGAACCGGTGGGGCCGTGCTAGCGTTTACCCCTTCATGACCCGCTACCAACCCTCCCGCGCCCATGAGGCCCTCGGCGACACCTTCTTTGATCGCGTCGAGCCCGCTGATTTTCCCAAGACTATCCTGCGCCATCGCGATCAGCGCTGGGCCGAGCGCATCGGTCTTGATGCGTTGACTGAGTCGGAGTGGCTCGCCCTTTTCGGCCGTTTCGAGCCCCTGCCGGGCTCGTTCGAGCAGCCGCTAGCCCTGCGCTATCATGGCCACCAGTTCCGTTCCTACAATCCCGATCTGGGGGATGGCCGCGGCTTCCTCTTTGCGCAACTGCATGATCTCAAGGACGGGCGCCTACTTGATCTCGGCACCAAGGGGTCGGGCAAGACGCCCTGGTCTCGTGGCGGCGATGGGCGGCTGACGCTTAAGGGTGGCGTTCGGGAAGTGCTCGCCACCGAATTGCTCGAAGCCCTGGGTGTCTACACCTCCAAGAGCCTGTCGCTGGTTGAAACCGGCGAGGACCTCCATCGCGGCGACGAGCCATCGCCCACCAGATCGGCGGTTCTGGTCCGCCTCAGCCATAGCCACATCCGCATCGGCACCTTCCAGCGCTTGGCCTATCTGGAGGACCTTGAAGCAACCCGGCGCCTTCTCGACTACACGATCGAGCGCTATTATCCCGAACTGGTTGATGCCGACGACAAGCCGGTCGCCTTTCTCCAGGCGGTGGTTGCCCGGGTCGCTCGGCTCGGCGCGCAGTGGACCGCCGCCGGATTTGTGCACGGGGTCCTCAACACGGACAATATCAACGTCACCGGCGAGAGCTTCGACTATGGCCCGTGGCGCTTTTTGCCGGTGTACGACCCGGAATTCACCGCCGCCTATTTCGACGAAACCCGGCTCTATAGCTTCGGCCGCCAGCCCGATACGCTGGCCTGGAATCTGACCCGCTTGGCCGAGTGCCTCGTGCCGCTTTCCACGGTGGAAGAACTCGAACCGGCCCTTAACACCGTCTGGCCCGCGTTTCGCGAGGCACTGCCGCGGGAGATCCTGCGCCGCCTTGGCCTCAAGTCGAAGGATGTCGAGACCGATACTGGTTTTATGACCACGCTCTTCGGCTTCCTTCTCCAGAGCAAGGCGCCCTACGAGCAGTTTTTCTTCGATTGGCGGGGTGGTGCACTTGGCGCCGAACGCGCGGCCCGCAGCCCATCGGCCGAAATCTACGCGAGCGACGCGTTCCGCCCTCTCGCCGATGCGTTCGAAAGCTATCAACCGGCGGACGGCCTCAATCTCGATCACCCCTATTTCGCCCGCTCCACGCCACGCACCATGCTGATCGAGGACATGGAGGCAATCTGGGCCCCCATCGCCGAGCGCGACGATTGGAGCCTCTTTCACGAAACACTGGCCGAAATCGCCGAGATGCGCGAGGCTTATGGGATCCGATAGGAGGAGCCCATGAGTCTTTATGCGCTGGATGGCATTGCCCCCGATATCCACCCCGAAGTGGCCTGGATCGCACCGACCGCCGTTCTGGTGGGGCAGGTCTTCGTCGACGCCGAGGCGGGCATCTGGTTCGGGGTAGTGGCGCGGGGTGACAATGAGCCCATCGTCATCGGCGCGCGCAGCAATGTGCAGGAGAACGTCGTCCTCCATACCGATATAGGCTTTCCCCTCACCATCGGACGCGGCTGCACCATTGGCCACAAGGCGATGCTCCACGGCTGCACCATCGGCGATAACACGCTGGTGGGCATGGGCGCGACCATCCTCAATGGCGCCCGAATTGGCAATAACTGCCTGATCGGGGCCGGTGCCCTGGTGACGGAAGGCAAGGAAATCCCCGATGGCTCGCTGGTCATCGGTGCCCCGGGCAAAGTCGTGCGCCAGCTCGACGATGCAACAATTGGTGGTCTGCGCCGGTCTGCCGACAGCTATGTTCGCAACGCCCAGCGCTTCGCCGCCGGTCTGATGGACGTGACGGCACGGCCCCACGATTTCGGTCCCGCCTGAGCCTGCAAGGGGGCTTGCCGAACCGGCAGGAGATCACCGCTTGGGATTGGCGCGGCCCCGGTCTATCACTAGGGCAACAACAAGCGTCAGGGAGGCAGCACACGTGACCGAGACCAATTTCAAGCCCAAGAAATCGGTGGCGCTATCGGGGGTCCCCGCCGGCAACACGGCGCTCTGCACCGTCGGCCGCTCGGGCAACGATCTCCACTATCGCGGCTACGACATTCTCGATCTCGCCGAGTCCAGCGAGTTCGAAGAAATTGCCTATCTGCTCGTCCACGAGCGCCTGCCGACCCAAAGCGACCTGACCGCCTACAAGGCCAAGCTCAAATCACTCCGAGGCCTGCCGCAGGCGGTGAAAGCTGTGCTCGAGGCCATACCTGCTGCCGCCCACCCGATGGACGTCATGCGCTCGGGCGTCTCGGCGCTCGGTTGCGTCCTGCCCGAAGCCCATGACCACAATACGCCCGGTGCCCGCGACATCGCCGACCGGCTGATGGCGAATCTCGGCTCCATGCTGCTTTATTGGTATCATTTCGCCCATAATGGTCGCCGCATCGAGGTGGAAACAGACGACGACAGCATTGGCGGGCATTTCCTCCATCTGCTGCATGGCAAACCACCCAGCCAGAGCCATGTCCGGGCCATGCACACCTCGCTAATTCTCTATGCCGAGCATGAGTTCAACGCCTCGACTTTCACGGCACGGGTGATCGCCGGCACTGGGTCAGACCTTTATTCCTCCATCGCCGGAGCTATCGGCGCCCTGCGTGGCCCCAAACATGGCGGCGCCAACGAAGTCGCCTTCGACATTCAGAAACGCTACGCAACGCCTGATGAGGCGGAAACCGATATCCGTCGCCGCGTTGAGGCCCGCGAAGTCATCATCGGCTTCGGGCACCCGGTCTACACGGTGTCCGATCCGCGCAATGAGGTCATCAAGCGCGTGTCCAAGCGTCTCGCCGATGAAGCCGGCTCGCAGCGTCAATACGCCATCGCCGAGCGTATCGAAGCGGTGATGATGGACGCCAAGAAGATGTTCCCCAATCTCGATTGGTTCTCGGCTGTTTCTTACGATCTCATGGGTGTGCCGACATCCATGTTTACGCCTCTCTTCGTCATTGCGCGGACGTCCGGTTGGTCGGCGCACGTCATCGAGCAACGCCAGGACGGCAAGATCATCCGCCCGTCGGCCAACTACACCGGTCCCGACGACCTGCCCTTCGTGCCGCTTGCTGAGCGTCAGGACGCCTAAGGAGTTCTTCCATGCCATATCTCGTCGCCGACGATCTGCCGCGCGAAAGCGCCGGGCGCCGCTTCCGCGCCTTGCTCGACCGTCCGCACATCCTCCAGCTGCCGGGTGCCCACAACGGTCAGGCCGCCATCCAGGCACGCAATGCCGGGTTCGAGGCGCTCTACCTCTCCGGCGCCGCTATGACGGCTTCCATGGGCCTGCCCGATCTCGGCATCATCACGGTCGATGAAGTCAGTTTCTTTATCCGCCAGATCGCCCGCGCTTCGGGCCTCCCGCTACTGGTCGATGGGGACACCGGCTATGGCGAGGCGCTCAACGTCATGCACATGGTCCGCACCTTCGAGGACGCCGGCGCCGGGGCGGTGCATCTTGAGGACCAGCTCCTGCCCAAGAAATGCGGGCACCTCAACGACAAGAAGCTCGCCGATCCTCAGGACATGGCCGCCAAGGTGGCCGCTGCAGCCCGGGCGCGGCGCGATCTTGTCATCATCGCCCGTACGGACGCCGCTGGCAGCGAAGGGCTCGAGGGGGCCGTCGCCCGTGCCAAGCTCTATGTGGAAGCGGGTGCGGACGCGATCTTCCCCGAGGCGCTCACCAGCGTCGACATGTTCCGCGCCTTTGCCGAGGCGATGCCTGGCGTCAAGCTCCTCGCCAACATGACCGAGTTCGGTCGCACGCCCTACCAGAGCGCAGCCGAGTTCGAAGCGCTGGGCTTTTCCATGGTCATCTGGCCGGTGTCGTCGCTCCGCGTTGCCAACAAGGCCCAGGAAAAGCTCTACGCTGCCATCAAACGCGACGGTGGTACCCAATCAATGCTCGGTGAAATGCAAACCCGGCAGGAACTCTACGACACCATGGGCCTCCACGACTACGAGGCGCTCGACGCCTCTATCATTAAGACCATTGTTCCCTAGATGAACGACGCGGGTGAGCGGCAGCAGGCAATCCTCGAATTGGCGCGCGAGCAGCAGCGCGTCACCGTGGATGCGCTCGCCGCGCATTTCTCCGTCTCGGTCCAGACCATCCGCAAGGATCTCAACCAGCTCTGCGACCAGCGCCTCCTCACCCGTACCCATGGCGGCGCCATGCTGCCTTCGGGTGTCGAGAACCTGCAATACGAGGCACGCCGCCGGATCGCGGCTCCGGAGAAGGAGGCAATCGGCCGCGCCGCCGCCGCGCTGATCCCCAACGACGCCTCCCTCTTTATCAATATCGGCACTACCACCGAGGCGGTGAGTGAGGCTCTGCTCGATCACTCCGGTCTGCTCGTCGTCACCAACAACATCAATGTCGCCAACCGCATGCGCATTTACCCGCGCTTCGAGGTCGTCATCGCAGGAGGCGTCGTGCGCGGCAGCGATGGCGGTGTTGTGGGGGAAGCAGCGGCGGACTTCTTTTCCCAGTTCAAGGTGGACTATGCCGTGATCGGCGCCTCCGCCCTCGACGAGGAGGGGGCCCTCCTCGATTTTGACTATCGCGAGGTCAAAGTCGCCCAATCGATCATCGCCAACGCTCGGCATGTCATCCTTGTCGCCGACCAGAGCAAGTTTCAGCGCTCCGCCCCCGTGCGCATCGCGCGCATCGACCAGATTGGCACTTTCGTCACCGATCATTGTCCCTCGGCAGCCTTTCGACAGATTTGCAGCAGTGCGGGTGTCGAATTGCTGGAAACTGCTGCGCCACACGCTAACAGTCCGCTAACCAGATCGGCACTTTAAGAGCACGCTTAAACCTCGGATAAGTGCCGGTGTGGTGTCTATTCCCTCGTGCCTGTCTCTAGTGACAGTGGGAATAAGAAGACTGTGACGACCAAAGCTGCCCAACCGCTCGAACACCGTCTCGCCTGGCTTCGGCCAGTTCTCGTGCCCGCCCTGCTGGCCTTCGCCATACTGCTGGCGGGCTTTTTTTTCCTTGATCATCAAAGCGCTACGATCAACGAGGAGCGGCACCGCAACGAAGTCTTGGCCGAAGTCTCGCTGCTCCGCGCCAAGCTCGAAGGCAACATCAACGCCAACATCCAGCTGGTGCGCGGCCTGGTCGCCGCAATTGCGACCGAACCGGAGATGAACCAGCAGCGCTTCTCCCAGCTCGCCGAGCAATTGTTCAATGAGCAGAGCCAGTTGCGCTCCATCGCCGCCGCACCTGGCCTTGTCGTCAACATGACCTATCCCCTTGCAGGAAATGAGAAAGTCCTGGGGTTAGACTACCGCAAGAACCTTGCTCAACGGGACGAGGTGATGCTCGCCCGCGATACTGGTCAGCTGGTGCTCGCAGGGCCAATAGACCTCGTGCAAGGTGGACAGGGTTTCATCGGGCGCTTTCCGGTATTCTACAGTACTCCGCAAGGCCGGCGGTTCTGGGGTGTGGTCTCTGCTGTTGTCGACCTCCACCGTCTCTACGAAGACAGCGGGCTCTTCGATCCTGCTCTGGACATCAATGTTGCGATCACCAAGGCAAACAACAGTTCCAACACGGGAGTGCCCTTCTTTGGCGCGGATCTAAGCGGAGCCGACCCCGTGACGGCGGAGATTTTGCTGCCGTCGGGGGCTTGGGAGATTTCGGGAGCGCCCCAGAGCGGCTGGACCGATCAGGGCAGCTGGCCCATGCGGATAATCATGCTGGTTGCGGGTCTTCTCATTCTCTTGCCGGTGCTTGTGGCAACACGTCTCGTCACCGAACGACAATCCAATTTTCGGCTGCTGAAGCAACGCGAGCGGGAGTTATTGGCGCTTTCGCATCGGCTCGAACTGGCTCTCGATACCTCTAAAGTGGGTATCTGGGAGATGAACTTGGTCACTGACGAGCTGGTGTGGGACGAGCGGATGGACCAACTCTATGGACTGCCACCGATGGGCGGGAAACGCCACATTGCCGACTGGGAGAACGCACTTCACCCGGAAGATCGCCCTCAGGCGGAGCTCGACTTTGTTGAGGGAAAACGCACAGGCACCTACCGCTCCGATTTTCGTTCGCTACATCCCGATGGCGCCATCCGGCACATCCGCTCCATTGGCGCAATCTATACCGACAGCACTGGCCAGCCCAAGATTGTCGGCGTCAACTGGGACGTGACGGCCGACGTCATGCTCAATGCCGAGCTCAAGCGCGCCAAGGCCCAGGCGGATGCGCGCAATAAGGACCTGGAGGCGGCTCGAGACCGCATCGAACACAACGCCCTGCACGACAGCCTCACCGGGCTGCCAAACCGACGCTATTTGGACGACATGCTGCGGCGACATGCAGACGAAGGCTATTGCGGGACAGGAAGCATTGCGCTGCTGCATTTGGATCTCGACCGATTCAAGCAGATCAATGATACGCTGGGCCACGCGGCAGGCGATGCCATGTTGGTGCACGCCAGCCGTATCCTGCGGGATAAGAGTGGGCCGGACGACTTCGTGGCGCGGGTCGGCGGCGATGAGTTTATCGTGCTCTCGACCGCTGCCGAAGGCGAGACGCGCTTAAGCGAATTGGCCCACCGGATCGTCAAGGAGATGCGCAAGCCCGTTCCCTATGAAACTCACGAATGCCGTTTTGGCGTTAGTGTCGGAATCGCTGTCGAAAGTGGCGAACAGCTCGATGTACAGCGCCTGTTGATGAACGCTGATATTGCCCTCTATCGAGCCAAGGGTCGCGGTCGCAATCGATATGAGTTTTTCTCCGAAGCGCTCCAAGCCGAGGTGGTTCAAAGCAAGCGCATCGCCGACGACATTTTAAAGGGCCTCGAACGCGACGAGTTCACGGCTTTCTACCAGCCCCAGTTTGATGCCCGCACGCTAGATGTGGTCGGCATCGAAGCTTTGGCACGCTGGGTCCATCCTACCGACGGCATCAAGACGCCGGACACGTTCCTTCCCGTGGCTGAAGAGCTCAACGTGGTCACCACCATCGACCGCGTGATCCTCGACCAAGCGCTCTTGGCCTTGGATCGCCTGGACATGAAGGGGCTCTCAGTACCTCGCGCCTCCGTCAACGTGTCCCTGAAGCGGATTAGTGAGGAGGATCTCATCTCGGGACTGGAAGAACTGCAGATTGCCAGAGGTCGCATCGCGTTCGAACTTGTGGAATCCATCTACCTCGATGAGGGAGACGCAGCCGTCGCCTGGAACATTGACCGGATCAAGGAACTTGGGATCGACATCGAGATCGACGATTTCGGCACTGGCTACACATCGATAGTCGCCTTGCAGAAGCTGCGTCCAGCACGATTAAAGATCGATCGGCAGCTTGTCGAACCGATCGTATCGGACAAGGCGCAGCGCCGGCTCCTCGCTTCGATCGTCGAGATCGGCAAATCGATGGACATTAAGATTGTCGCCGAGGGCGTCGAGACCATGGCACACGCCGCCATTCTGCGGGATCTCGGGTGCGATGTGCTCCAGGGCTATGCCTTCGCCAAGCCGCTATGCCTCGACGAGCTTGAAGTTTTTCTCCGCAGCCAGAGGTGGCGGCAGGCGTCCTGACGTCGTATTGAGCTGCCAAGGAACAAATTGGGAGGTTCGGATGAACGGCAGACGTCTCGGCTTGGGAGTTATCGGCGCCGGCATGGGTGCCAAGCCGCACGCACTGGCGCTGCAATCGCTGAGTGACAGCATTGAGGTGGTAGGCGTGTACCGGCGCAATCGCGCGGAGCTTTTGAGCTTCTGCGAGCTTTACGGATTCCCCGCTGCTGAGGGCTATGAGGCGCTTCTGGCCAACCCTCGCGTCGAAGCCATTCTGGTGCTCACCACGCCCAATGCCCGCGAGGACATCGTTGCTGCAGCGGCAAGGGCTGGCAAGCATGTGCTGATGGAAAAACCGGTGGAGCGGACATTCGACGCGGCACAACGGATTGTCGCATGTTGTGAACAGCATGGTGTCAAACTTGGCATCATCTTTCAGCACCGCTTCCGACGAGCGTCGCGTTATCTCGCGGAGGCGGTGGCCGAGGAGCGCTACGGTGCCCTAGAGGCGGTTCATCTGGTGGTGCCATGGTGGCGTCCCCAGCACGGTTACTACGACCAGCCCGGACGCGGTACCCTCGCCCAGGATGGGGGTGGTGTGCTGATCACCCAAGCCATTCACTCACTCGATCTGATGCTTAGCCTCTGCGGTCCCGTCGAAGCAGTGACTGCCATGGCCAAGACCACGCGGCTGCATCAGATGGAGACGGAGGATTTCGTTTCAGCAGGGCTGGAATTCAGCAATGGCGCGGTGGGCGCTCTGATGGCGACCACGGCGAACTTCCCCGGCGGCCCCGAGAGCCTTACCCTAAACTTCGAAGAGGCGTCCGCAACTCTCACCGCCGGCAATCTCACCGTGCGGACGATGGAGGGCGAGACAATAATCGAAGGAGAGGCGAGCGAGGGGGGCGGCGGCGCCGACCCCATGGCCTTCCCCTTTGACTGGCACGCCAGCCAAATTGCCGACTTCGTCGAAGCGATCCGCAACGATCGGCAGCCGCTCTCGAACGGCCAGACGGCGCTCGAAGTGCATCGGCTCATCGATGCGCTGATGGATTCAGCCAGCCTGGGTCGACGGATGGAGCTCTCGCGCTAGGACGCGAGAGCTGCCTTTCGGGCGAGCCGCGCCCGGATGCTGTCGACATCGGCGCGCGGTGTCGCAGCAAAAAGCGTCTTGGTGTAGTCGTGCTGCGGCGCTCCGAAGACCTGGTCGCGCGAGCCGTGCTCCACCACGTCACCGAAATACATGACCATCACTTCGTCCGCGGTGTAGCGGACCACGCTGAGATCATGGCTGATGAAGACGTAGGTGAGGCTGAACTCGTCCTGCAGATCTTTAAGAAGATTGAGGATCTGCGCCTGCACCGAAAGGTCGAGGGCAGAAACCGGCTCGTCGAGCACGAGAAAGCTCGGATTGAGCATGAGCGCCCGAGCAATAGCGATGCGCTGGCGCTGGCCGCCCGAGAACATGTGCGGATAGCGATTGAAATGCTCGGGACCGAGCCCAACCTTGATCAGCATCTGTAGGGCGCGGTCGCGTCGTTCGGCGATGGCCATGTCGGTGTTGAGCAAAAGCGGTTCGGCAAGCACCTCGCCGATCTTCTGACGCGGGTTCAGGGACCCGTACGGATTTTGGAAGACGATCTGCACCTTCTGGCGCATTTCGCGGGTTACCCCGTGCTTGGCTTCCACCTTCTTGCCGTCGATCAGGATGTCGCCCGAAGTCGGCGGGTCAATAAGGGTAATCATGCGGGCGAGGGTGGATTTGCCGCAGCCGCTCTCACCCACCACGGCGAGCGTCTTGCCCTTTTCCAGCGTGAAGTTCACCCCTTTCACGGCATGAACGACCTTAGCTGGGCGGAAGAGTCCGCCCGAGGTCACATAGTCCCGCCTGAGATTGCGGACTTCGAGAACCGGAGTGCTCATCGGCCGACCTCCGCTTCAAAATCGTAGTCCGCGACGGTCGGAAGTCGGTCACCTACGGCGTTTTCAGGAAGAGCCGAGAGCAGGGCCCTGGTATAGTTGGACTTGGGGTTTTCGAAGAGCGAGAGGACGTCCGCCTCTTCCATCTTGTGTCCCTTGTATTGGACGATCACGCGATCGGCAGTTTCCGCCACCACGCCCATGTCGTGGGTGATCATGATGAGAGCCATGCCATGCTCGGCCTGTAGACCGACCAACAGGTCAAGGATTTGCTTCTGAATGGTGACGTCGAGAGCGGTGGTCGGCTCGTCGGCGATCAGGAGCTTGGGATTGCAGGCGATCGCCATGGCGATCATCACGCGCTGGCACTGGCCGCCCGACATCTGGTGCGGGAAGGCGCCCAGGCGCTCCGCGCCGTCTCGGATGCCGACCAGTTGCAGCAGTTCAATCGCACGGTCGCGTGCCGCCCGGCCCTTGAGACCCATATGCCGCTCGAGCACTTCCTGAATTTGGAAGCCTACGGTGAAACAGGGATTAAGGCTGGCGATCGGCTCCTGAAAGATCATGGCGATGTCCTTGCCGATGATCTTGCGCTTTTCCTGCACCGGCATGGTGAGAAGGTCGCGACCCTCGAAGGTCATCCGGTCGGCCGTCACAGTGGCGGTGTTGGGCAGTAGCCCCATAACAGCCAGCATGGCCACGGACTTGCCAGAGCCGGACTCGCCCACAATGGCGAGAACTTCGCGAGGATCTACCGCTACGTCGATGCCATCAACGGCTTTGAACAGGCCGACCGACGTGTCGAAAGCGACGGTTAGATTTTTGATTTCAAGCAGGGCCATGGGTCAGCTCCTCTTGAGCTTGGGATCAAGTGCATCGCGCAACCCGTCGCCCACGAGATTGATCGCCAGGACAGTGATGAGAATTGCGAGACCCGGGAAAGTCACTACCCACCACGCGCGCAGAATGAACTGGCGAGCTTCGGCCAGCATGGTGCCCCATTCGGGGGTTGGCGGCTGAGCGCCGAGGCCCAGGAAACCAAGCGCTGCCGCATCGAGAATGGCACTCGAAAAACTCAGCGTCGCCTGCACGATGAGTGGTGCAAGGCAATTGGGCAAAATGGTTTTGAACATAAGACGCATGTGCCCTGCGCCCGCAACGCGGGCGGAGGTCACATAGTCCTTGTTGAGTTCACCCAGCACCGCCGAGCGGGTCAAGCGCACGAAGTGCGGCTGGAGCACCAGTGCGATGGCGATCATCATGTTGATGAGGCCTGGGCCCAAAATAGCAACCAGGACCAGCGCCAACAGCAAGGATGGGAAGGCGAGGATCAAGTCCATGATACGCATCAGTACGACATCGACCCAGCCTCGGGCATAGCCAGCGACCAAACCAAATATGATCCCGAATGTCAGTGCGATCGTGACAACGACGGCGCCGATTAGGAGCGAATAACGCGCGCCGTGAATGAGCCGTGAAAGGATGTCACGCCCCACGGCATCAGTTCCCAGGAGGAATGCGGAACGCCCCCCTTCGAGCCACGCGGGCGGTACCAAAAGCGCGTCACGGAACTGTTGAGTTGGTGAATGGGGTGCAACCCATGGAGCTAGAAGCGCTGTCACCACCAAAAGGATGAAGACAACGAGGCCAATGACGGCGCCTTTGTTGACGGAGAAATAATACCAGAACTCGCGCAGCTGGGCGGCGCGGCTGGCTTCGGGAGCGGAGGGGACGGCAGTGTCGGTCAAGCTCACCTCCTACTGATGCCGGATACGGGGATTGATGAGCCCGTAGAGCACATCGACGATGAGATTGACTGCCATCACGATCAACGCGATCAGCAGCAGGCCCGCCTGCACGACGGGATAGTCACGGCGCGAGATCGCGTCGATCATCCACTTGCCGATGCCGGGCCAAGAGAAGATTGTTTCGGTGAGAATGGCGCCGGCCATCATGACCCCGACTTGGAGACCGATTGTGGTGATCACGGGGATCAGCGCATTGCGCAGCGCGTGAACGCCCACCACTTGGCGGGGCGACAAGCCTTTGGCTCGGGCGGTGCGCACATAGTCATCGCCCAGAACCTCCAGCATGGCCGAACGCGTCTGGCGAGCGATAACCGCAAGAGGAATGGTACCAAGCGTCACCGCTGGCAGGATGAGGTGGCGGAGCGCCGAGACAAAGGCGCCGTCCTGACCCGAGATCAAGGCGTCGATCGTCATGAAGCCGGTGACAGCCGGGAAGAAATAGAACAGGTCAATACGCCCCGAGACCGGGGTCCAACCCAAAATGCCAGAGAACAGAATTATGAGCAGCAGGCCCAGCCAAAAGATCGGCATGGAATAGCCCACAAGCGCCGTGCCCATCAGCGTCTGATCATACCAAGACCCGCGGCGCACTGCAGCGATAATGCCTGCCGGAATACCGAGGCTGACGGCAAATATAATGGCAAAGAAAGAAAGCTCGACCGTAGCCGGGAAGAGGGCCAGGAAGTCATTGACGACCGGACGCTTGGTAGAGATCGAGGTGCCGAAATCGCCTTGGAAAATACCGAACAAGTAGTCGAAGTATTGCCGCCAGATCGGTTGGTCATAGCCGAACTGCTGCATGAGCATCTGGTAACGCTCGGGCGTAACGCCGCGCTCGCCGGCTATCAATAGCACGGGATCGCCGGGCAGGATTCGCACGAACGCGAAGGCAATGATGGTGATCCCGATGAAGGTCGGGATGATCAGCAGGAGGCGCTGGAGAAGGAAACGGATCATGTGATCGCCAATAAATTAGGGGCGCCAAGGGACTTGGGTCCCAAGGCGCCCGCCAATAACACGCGAGTACTTACTCGGCGAGGGTTACGTCTTCGAAGGAATGACCGCCCTTGGGGTCCATAACATAGCCCTGGACCTCGTTGGTCATGGGCATGAAGACGACCGAGTGCGCGATGGTGGCCCAAGGAGCCTGGTCCTTGAAGATCACCTGAGCCTGGCGATAGAGCTCAGCGCGCTCTTCCTGGTCAGTGGTGGTCTTGGCTTCCTGGATCAGGGCCTCGAACTCCTCATTGCACCACTGGGCACGGTTGGCGCTGCCCACAGCATCGCAACCCAGCAGCACGGCAAGGAAGTTGTCCGGGTCACCATTGTCGCCGGTCCAGCCGAGCAACACCGCACCATCGCGGTCTACAGCAGAAGACTGGGCGAGATATTCGGCCCATTCCATGGAGACGATCTCGACATCGACGCCCACCTCGGAGAAGTCGGCCTGGATCAGCTCGGCCATGCGACGCGCATCAGGATTGTAGGGGCGCGACACGGGCATCGCCCACACCTTCATCGAGAGATCCTCGACTCCGGCATCGGCCAGCAGCTGGCGTGCGGCTTCCGGATCGTACTCGTAATCCTCAATGTCGTCGTTATAGCCCCACATGCTGGGTGGGATCGGGTTCTTGGCAATGGAGCCCGAACCTTCAAAGACCGCGTCGATGATGGCCTGCTTGTCGATAGCCATGTTCAGCGCCCGACGAACTTCAGGATTATCAAACGGCTCCTGCTGCGTGTTGTAGGCGAGATAGCCGACGTTGAGGCCTTCCTGCTCCATCACGGTGAGGTTCGGATCATTCTGGAGCGTCGGCAGATCAGCCGGGTTCGGGTAGGGCATGACCTGGCATTCGCCGGCCTGCAGGCGCTGCGCACGGACAGCAGGGTCAACGGTGATGGCGAAAACGAGGTTTTCAATCTCCGGAACGTCTTCCCAGTAATCCTGGTTAGCCGCGTAACGGATGACCGCGTCCTGCTGGTAGTTCACGAACTCGAACGGGCCGGTGCCGATGGGCTGCTGATTGAGCTGGTCCAGAGTGCCTGCTTCCTCCAGTTGAGCCGCATATTCAGCCGACAGGATGGAAGCGAAATCCATAGCCATGTTGGCGACGAACGGCGCTTCGGGACGGTTGAGCACGAACTTGACCGTCAGATCGTCAACCTTCTCGATCGAGGAGATCAGGTCGCCCATGGACATGGAGTTGAAGTACTCCCAGGTGATGCCCGGTGAGTAGGCATACCACGGGTGGTCTTCCTGCCACTGCCGCTCGAACGAGAAGATTACGTCGTCGGCGTTGAGGTCACGGGTGGGGGTGAAATAGTCGGTGCTGTGGAACTTCACGCCGGGGCGCAGGTGGAAGGTGTATTCGAGGCCGTCCTCGGAAACATCCCAGCTCTCGGCCAGGCCGGGCTCGGTCTGGGTGGTGCCGGGGGTGAACTGCACGAGGCGGTTGTAGAGAGCGCGCGATGAAGCATCGAACGTCGTACCTGCGGTGTAGGGTGCGGGATCGAACCCTTCCGGGGATCCTTCAGAACAATAAACGAGTGTCTGGGCTTGTGCTGCCCCTGCTGTGAATGCGACGAGCGCCGTCGCAGTCAGGAGGCCTTTTTTGAATGCCATCGATGATGTCTCCCGAGTAGTGTTTTACGCCGCCCGGTTTGCCGGCCGGGGGCTTGGGCCACACAAAACCCCAGAATCTGCGGGAGCGCAATGGGGGAGTTTGACCATTTGGTCAATCATGTGACACTTCTGAGGCGCCTCCACAGGATTGGACGGTTTTTCCAAGATCAGTTCGCTTGACCGGAGCGGTTGCCCGGTGCTCCATGACAGAATGAAGCTCCTGCGTCCCATTCCGGTTCTCCTCTTTTCAGTATTCTTCAGCCTGCCGGCCATAGCCCAAGAGGCGGGCTGGCATTATTCGCCTTTGCCTGGGGAGGGCGACCGTGCCTCGCTGGGGTGCGCACCGGGATCGACTCCCGAGAGTTTCGCCTGCCTGGCGGTGCGGTGCGAGGATGATTATTCGACCGGTATTCATATCCATACCAGCCGTCTCGAAGGAGATGTCGGCGAATGGCTGCTGACCATCGATCGAGAAAACCGCACGGTCGAGACGGTCGCCAGTGACGCGCCCTACGGCGCACAGATTGTGGACGGAACCGAATGGCTTCTCGAGCGGCTCAAGCAGGGGACATTCGTGTACCTGCAGCCGGAAACCGGCACCCAGCCGCCGACAAACCCGGTGAGCCTTGCCGGTTCGCTCTACGCTATCAACAGCGCGCTAACTTGGTGCGCGCCGCGCGTCTCACCGGTCATTGAGGATGCAGACGAACCGACAGGCGCGCCGAGCGTTCAGTGAGTTCACCCTCAATGGAGAGCTATTATGGACCGTCGCCCGCTTGGACGCAGTGAACTTGTCATCGAACCGTTGGTGCTGGGCGGCAACGTCTTTGGCTGGACTGTTGACGAACGAACCGGCTTCGAGATTCTGGACGCCTTCGTTGACATGGGATTTTCCGCCATCGATACGGCCGAGGGTTATCCCAACTGGGTGCCGGGAAACCCGCCTGGTATGAGCGAAACCATCATCGGCAAATGGATGAAGGCGCGCGGCAATCGCGACAAGGTGCACGTCTTCACCAAGGTTAATTCCGGGAACAAGTCAGGCGGACTCAAACCTGAGAACATAGCCACCTCCTTCGAGAAGTCGCTGGAGCGGCTGCAGACCGACTATGTCGAACTTTATTTCAGCCATTGGCCTGATCCGGAGGCCTCGCATGAGGAGACTCTCGGCGCCTATGACCCGCTCGTGCGGTCAGGGCGCGTGCGGGTGGTCGGCGCCTCCAACTATACGCCGCAGATGGTGCGCGAGGCGCACGAGATTTCCATCCACAAGACGTTGCCGCGTTATGAGGTGCTGCAGCCCCGCTACAACCTCTATGACCGGAGTGAGTGGGAAGGCGAACTGCAGCAAGCGGCCGCAGAAAGCGAGATGGGCGCCATCGTCTACTACAGCCTAGCCTCTGGCTTTCTCACGGGGAAGTACCGCTCCAAAGCGGACCTGGAGAAATCGCGACGCGGCGGGGGAGTCGAAAAATACCTCGATGCCAAGGGCGAAAAGATACTGTCAGCCCTCGATCAGGTTGCCGCAGCAAATGACGCAACGCCGGCTGAAGTGTCGCTCGCCTGGCTGGTTGCACAATCGGGCGTCACAGCACCCATCGCCTCGGCGACGTCGGTCGAGCAGGTCAAGAGTCTCGCCAAGGGTGTCCGGCTGAAGCTAAGCGAGGATGATCTGAGAACACTAAGCGACGCTGGTCGATAATCAAGGGATGGGCCGCACCGAGGCATTGCGGCCCAAACTATCTCACCACTCGAAGTCGGGCCCGTTGACGCGAGCGCCCATGAGAAAGACATCCGACATCAGCCGGAGGGGCGCAGCGTCGACGTCGCTCTGGTGCGCGTCAAGGAGCGCCGCGAAGCGCTCATAGATGCGCTCGTATTCCTCGGAGGGGTTCTCCAGCACTACTTCGCCGTTGACGCGAAGAACCGTGCCGCCTTTCTCCAACTTCAATTCGTCGCCGGTGCCGGTCTCAAAGCGGATCGTCCAGATTTCACCGCTTTCCTCGAGCCAATTGAACCCGGCACTCATCTCGGGCCGATGCAGTTGGCCAGACTTGAACGTGATCTGAACGTCAATTGGCGTCTGCCGATTGGCGGGAAAAGTCAACGTGCTCTCTTGGACAAACACCGGGAAGGGCATGACCTTGGTGAAGATCGAAAGGGCGTTGATGCCTGGATCACAGACACCGAACCCCCCGGGCTCCCAAACCCAGTCCTGACCGGGGTGCCATTTGCGGACGCTCTCGCGCCAGTCAATGCGCACGGATTTGACACCATCCTTGGCGACCATGTCCCGCGCACGGTCGACCGCAGCATTGTATTGACTGTGCCAAGTCTGGAACAGCACCCGGTCCAGCCGCCGCGCATGCGCGATAAGGTCATCCAGTTCGGAAATGGTAGTGGTGGGGGGCTTCTCCATCATCACGTCCTTGCCGGCGTCGAGCGCCTCGCGGACATATTGATGGCGCACATTTGGCGGCGTGCAGATCGAGACCAAAGAAATCTCGGGCATGGCTGCATAGAGCTCGGCCGGTGTCTTGAAGACTGGCTTGTCACCGTGACCCAACCCGCGGGTCGACACCGTGGCCGCCAGCTCGAAGTCGTCCGACTTGTCGATGACCGGCAGATGCTGATCTTGCGCGATCTTGCCCACGCCGATAACGGCGATTTTGCGTTTGGCCATGGCCTCGCTCCTCCATTTGCGCCGCTATAGAGCAGAGCCTGGCACTGCCTGCCAAGCTAAAAGTATGACTTTACCTTAGCGCACGATAATGGCGCGGAAGTCATTCACATTCGTCCCAGTCGGCTTGGTGACGAGAAGGTCACCCAGAGCATCAAAGGCCGAATAGGCGTCATTGTTGGCAAGTGCGGCAAGGGGATCGATCCCCGCCTTGCGGAGGCGAGTGGCCGTGGTGCCGTCCGCAAAGGCGCCAGCATTATCTTCCGAACCGTCGATCCCATCTGTGTCTGCTGCTAGTGCCGAGATCCCCTCGAACCCGTCTATTGCAATGGCGAAGGCCAGAAGGAACTCGGCGTTGCGGCCGCCACGGCCCTTGCCCCGCAACGTGACGGTTGTTTCCCCGCCGGAGAGCATCACCACCGGCTTGTTGAACGGTCGGCTGCGCAAGGCCACCTCGCGCGCCAGCGCAGCATGCACCTGTGCAACGTCCCGTGCTTCGCCTTCAATGGAGTCCGAAAGAATGGCGGCTTCCATGCCGTGCTTGCGGGCGTGTGCCGCCGCCGCATCTAGCGAAAGAGATGCCGAAGCGATGGTGCGAACAGTGTGGCGAGCAAACACCGGATCGCACGGATCTGGCGCGAGATTATCCGTGCCCGCCAGCAGTTTTTGTGCAACAGGCGGCAGATCTAGATCATAGAGGGTGGCGTATTTTCGCGCCAACTCACGGCTGTTGGCGCTTGGAATGGTCGGGCCCGATGCCACGATTGCAGGATCGTCCCCCGGCACGTCGGACACCACCAATGTTGCAACTTGGGCAGGCGCGCACTGCGCCGCCAACCGTCCGCCCTTGATCGTGGAGAACTGGTTACGGATGAGATTCATCACCCCGATCGGAGCGCCGGACGACAATAAAGCGCGATTGATCGCCTGTTCGTCGTCCAGGCTGAGCCCCATTGCCGGTGCAGGCAGCAGGGCTGACCCGCCTCCCGAGATCAGGGCAATGACCAGATCGTCAGGACTGAGCCCCGACACCATTTCCCATATCCGCCGCGCAGCCAAAAAACCCGCTTGGTCAGGAACGGGATGGGCCGCCTCGACGATTTCGATCTGCTCGCAGGCCTCCGCGTAG
This sequence comes from Devosia sp. RR2S18, assembly GCF_030177755.1. NCBI lineage: Bacteria > Pseudomonadati > Pseudomonadota > Alphaproteobacteria > Hyphomicrobiales > Devosiaceae > Devosia > Devosia rhizosphaerae. The sequence goes on along the minus strand of NZ_CP126539.1, from coordinate 3,904,450 downwards.
CCGTAGCGGGTGACCACCAAGCCGGTGAGGGGACCCGGCCAGGCCTCTTCAAGAGCCTTCGCCATCTGGGCGGATGCCTTGCCCGCGCCGATCACAACGGTGCGGCCTTTGGGAACAGTAGGTAGATTATTTCGCACGGCTAGTGATGGTTGCGCCTGAGCAACTGCGCCTCGAAACATCTGCTCTAGCAGTCCGCGGTCCAAAGGAGCCTCCCACCCTTGCGATTCGTGTTCGCCGCCTGTAGCGAGCATGGGCGCGGCTCTGCTGTCAAACCAGAGACACGAAAGCTCTTTAGCGACAGTATCAGGAGTTCCCATGGCTGAACGATTTGCAATCTACTACGCCCCTTCCGCGACTGGCGCCCTTTGGGAGCGAGCTTCGACGTGGCTGGGGCGTGATGCCCGGACTGGGGAATTCCTCAGTGGCACCGTGGCGGGTGTGGATCGCAATCGACTGCTTGACCTTACCCAGTCGGCCAGCCGCTACGGCTTTCATGCGACTCTGAAGGCGCCTATGGCGCTTGCCGCGGGGACAACCGAGACGGAGTTGCGTGAGGCTTTGACCACCTTCAGTGCCGAGCACAATTCTATTGCTCTGGGAACGCTGCGCCTCGCGCAAATGGGCGGCTTCCTGGCGCTGGTTGCAGATGAGAACGAAGCCTTGCAGGATTTTGCTGCGCACGTGGTAGAGGCATTTGAGCCTTTCCGCGCGCCATTGTCGGTAAAGAACCGGGCGGCGAGGCTGGCCAGTGGATTGACCCCCCGCCAGGAAGAACTACTTGATGGCTATGGCTATCCCTATGTGTTCGAAGATTTCCGCTTTCATATGACCTTGAGCGATCGTCTGTCCGATGCCGATGCGGCAGATCTACTGTCGGCAGCGCAGACCTGGTTTGGCCCCGTTCTGGACGAGCCGGTGGTGCTAGATAGGCTGGCGCTCTATCATGAGCCCGACACGGGCAAATCTTTCCGGCGGGTTGCTGACTTTCCCCTAAGGACGCTGGCACAATGAGCGGCATCGCCTTTTGTAACGCGAAGCTGGTGCTCGCCGACGAGGTGGTGAGTGGTGGGCTATCGACGCGCGGCGGGCTGATTGCCAGCATCGATCCGGGTGTCGGCGGAGGCGGCGAGGACCTGGAGGGAGATTTTCTGATTCCAGGACTCGTCGAGCTCCACACCGACCACCTGGAAAACCACTACCGACCCCGTCCAGGCGTATTCTGGAATCCAATGGCTGCGCTGCACGCCCATGACGCGCAGATCGCTAGTTCCGGTATCACCACTGTTTTCGATGCCGTGCGGATCGGCTCGGACGACGACATGCCACAGATGGGCGAGCATGTGGAGCGCCTGGTGGGGGCAATCGCAGACGGGCGAAGCCAGGGCTGGCTGCGAGCCGAGCACTTCCTCCATCTGCGTTGCGAACTGCCGGCCCATGATGTGCTTGACCAATTTGAGACGTTCGCGCCGCACGAGGCGACGCATCTCGCTTCGGTCATGGACCATACGCCCGGGCAGCGGCAGTTTCGCTCGTTAGAGGACTATTCGCGCTTCTGGAAGGACAAGATGGGCCGTACGGCCGAGGAACGCGAGCGCTACCTGGCCGACCGGCAGTCGGAGCACGAACGCTATTCGGCCAAGAACCGGGCTGCTATAGTCCGCCTCGCTCATGAACTGGGCATCGCCATCGCCAGCCACGACGACACGACCATCGCGCATGTGGAAGAGGCGGTTGCCGATGGGGTGACGATCGCCGAATTTCCCACCACGCTGGAAGCGGCCGCTGCGGCGCATGATGCGGGTCTGGCGATCCTCATGGGTGCGCCCAATGTCGTGCGAGGCGGTTCCCATACCGGCAATGTATCCGCGATCGATCTGGTTCGGGAGCAACTGTTGCAAATCCTAAGTTCGGACTACGTCCCCTTTGCCCTGCTTCAGGCCGCCTTCATGCTGCCAAGCCAAGCAGACGGGCTGGACTTGGCTTCGGCCTTGGCCATGGTCACCCGCAATCCCGCCGCCGCCGTTGGACTTGCTGATCGTGGTGAAATTGCCGTGGGCAAGCGTGCCGACCTCGTGCGAATTTCGGTGATCGGCGGCTTGCCGGTGGTACGCGGTGTGTGGCGTGAGGGCCGGCGGGTAGGGTGAGAAAGATACGGCCTCTGGGTGTCCTGGTTCTCGTTGTCGGTCCTTCCGGCGTTGGCAAGGACACCTTGATCAATGGCGCCCGCGAAGCGCTCGGCAGCGACAGCCGCTTCACATTCGTCCGGCGGATTGTCACCCGACCGGCCGACGCCGAGCTTGAGGATCACGACAGTATCGATCCGGTGACGTTCTCCGCCATGCAAGCTAGCGGTCGTTTTGCCCTGTCATGGGATGCACACAATCTGCGCTATGCCTTGCCTATCAGCGTGGATACCGATCTGGCGCTCGGCCGCATCGTGGTCGCCAACGTTTCCCGCCACGTGATCAGCACGGCCCGGGCGAAATATCCCCATAGCGTGGTGGTGCTGATCTCAGCGGAAATCTCGGAACGTGCAGCACGGCTGCGGCGGAGGGGTAGGGAGAACCCGGACCAGATTTCTTCCCGATTGGCGCGAGAAAGTGCACCCGTGCCAGCTGGCGTGACCCCGGTCGTCATCGACAATTCGGGCTCGGTCGCGATCGGGATTGCCACCTTCGTTATGGCCCTGCACTCGATAGCCAACACGAATTGAACCGGACCGCTCATTGTGCGTTGGAACCTCTTGTAGCCGATCGCCTCCGGGTCGACCGGCCGTTGCGACGCGGATCATGAAGAGGGATACGAACTGATGGCAAGACTTGACCCGGCCATAGGCGGTAGCCGCCGCGAAATCATCGAAGACGTGATTTCTGCCGAGCTCGACCGGCAGGCCCAGAAGGGCGCTACCCGCATCGACACTGCGGCACTTGCCGATGCTATCGAGGACGCGATTGACAGCACCAGCGTATCGGGCGCCCCTCCCGCAGAGGGCAAGCGCCCTCAGGAACTCAACGCCACCAATGACGACTGACTAGCCGGTCTCTTTAGCGCGAACCAACCGACGCCGACTATGCTGCGCCGGCTCCTCGTACTGCCTGCGAGACGGCAAGATGCGCCTGCTGCACCGTCTCGAACTGCTGTCCGTCGACAGCAAAAGCCGGCAACTTGACAGCTACGAAGCGATAGCCACCATCCTGCGGCACAACAACGCCCTGCGGCTCTCCGCCAACTTCGATAACAATGGGTCTTAAGGCGGTTGCCTTGCTGAGACTGCTTTCCTGCATGGGTGGATGCTCCACTTGCGCATCGGAACGGCAACAGATGGTGAGCTGTACAGCTGACACCTCCTGCCGTCGACGCGGGGTCTATCTGTTCTGTGAGACGATGGTGTGACGCTGGTCACATTCGTTTGACGAGACAGACCCGTTGCCAACGTTTGGCGGCTTGCAGGCGGCGTACTACGTGCGAACAACCGGCATGGATAGTGAAGGCATTCGATGAGGTCATCTTCATTCCTTTCCTGCGGGTTGACGACGCGCCTCGACATCATGCCGAAGCATGGGCAAACCTAAGCCCGTTTGCAGCACAAAGCTAGAGGGAGCGCGCCTCAATGCTGGCGATCAGCGGAAAAAACCTGTCCTACTTTGGTCTGATGCCGCATTGTTAATGCTGCATTCGAAGGCTTGGACGGGAGCGCCACGTGCGTTCTGCTTGAACTGTGCCCGACAATCTGATGATGTCGACCCTTGAAGATAAAAATCCGCAAAAAGCGGAATCCGAGGGGAAATTCACAGTGTCTCAAGACCAACTGCCCGCTGCCAGCAAGGGCAAGCGGGGAGTGAAGCCATCCGGCAAGCCCACGCTGAAAACGATTGCGCAAATGACGGGCTATGCGGTCACGACCATTTCCCGTGCCCTCAATAATGCGCCCGAACTGGCGCAGGAAACCCGCGACCGCGTGCAGAAGATTGCGGCGGAGATCGGCTATTTACCCGACCGTGCGGCGCTGCGCCTCAAGACGGGCCGCACCAATGTAATTTCATTGGTACTTGAGCCGGACGAGCAGATCTATGGGTTCGGCACGTCGCTAGTCACCGGCCTGACAGAGGCCATGCGCGACACGCCCTATCATCTCGTGATCGCACCCTTGTTCCGGAATGTGCTACCGCTTGACCCTATCCGTCACATCGTGCGCAATCGCATGGCCGATGGGGTGATCTTCTCGAAGGCGGAGAGCTTCGACGAGCGCATCCGCTTTCTGATCGACAACGATTTTCCTTTTGTCAGCCATGGGCGCACGCTCTGGCCCGAAGCGCACCCCAGCGTCGACTATGATAATGAGGCCTATGCTTATGGTGCCGTAAAGCGCTTGGTGGAGCAGGGCTGTCGGCGGGTATCCATTGTGCTGCCCGATAGCGCGTTGACCTATACGCAGCACCTCAAGACCGGCATAGCCCGTGCCGCTGGCGAGGCGGGAGTCGGGTACGAGTTCGCAGCCGACGTGAACCTGGGCAGTCCCAGCGACGCGATCAGAACCTATGTGGCCAAGCGGGCCAAACGCCCCGACCCTCCAGATGGATATATTGGCGCCTCGGAGGTATCGGCTCTCGCCATCATTGGCGGCCTAAGCGAGGCAGGTTTTGTCGTCGGGCAAACCGCGCATGTGGTAACCAAGCAGTCTTCGCCGGTTTTCGCGCAGTTCGAGACCGGCGCCGAAACCGTCTACGAGGACTTCACTGAAGCGGGCCGGCAGCTGGGGACATTGCTGTTGCGGCGCATCGCGGGCGAAGCCGAGGGGCTTCGCTATTTGGCGCAGCCTCAGTTCCAGTGGAAGGACTAGCTCCGGCTAACCTTCGAGTTCCTCTCGCAGCATTTCCAACTCAAGCCACTGCTCCTCGGCGGCCGAGCGTTTCGCCTCCGCCTCGGTAAGCGCTTTGGACTTGCTGGCGAAGCCATTGGGGTCGCGGCTATAAAGGTTGGGGTCGGTAAGCGCCGCAGTGAGCGCCTTTATCTCACCTTCCAGCCGGTCGATCTCCTTAGGAAGGCTGTCAAGTGCATGTTTCTCCTTGAAGGAAAGCTTGCGCTTGGCGGCGTTTGCTTGCGGCGGAATGCTGGTGGTGTTCGCGGTTTTAGCCGACTTTGCCTCTGTTTTAGCCGCAGGGCGGGCAGAAACGCCGGCGCCGCGCTGCGCGACCATGTCGGAATACCCGCCGGCGTATTCCGTCCAGCGGCCTTCGCCTTCAGCCATGATGATGGAGGTGGCCACACGATCAAGAAAGTCACGATCGTGGCTGACCACGATGACCGTACCGGCATAATCCGATACCATTTCCTCGAGCAGATCGAGCGTCTCAAGGTCGAGATCGTTGGTGGGCTCGTCTAGCACCAGGAAGTTAGACGGCAGGGAAAGGGCGCGGGCCAATGCAACGCGCGCCCGCTCGCCACCTGATAGCTTCCCAATTGGGGTATTTGCCTGTTCGGGCGTGAACAGGAAGTCTTTCATATAGCCCACCACATGCTTGGGCTGGCCGTTGATCTGCAGCGTGTCGCTGCCACCACCCGTCAAGGCATCCTTGAGGCGCGTTTCGGGGTGCAGCTTCGCTCGGCCCTGGTCGAGCATCGCCAACTCGAGGGCCGACCCAAGCTTTATTGTCCCCGTATCGGGCTGAAGCTGCCCAGTCAGCATGTTTATAAGCGTAGTCTTGCCCGCACCATTAGGCCCCACAATCCCCACGCGGTCCCCTCGCAGCACGCGGGTCGAGAACTCCGCAACGATGGTCCGCTCGCCATACGCCTTGCTGATATTCTCGGCTTCGGCCACCAATGCGCCGGAGGTGCGGCCCTCAGCGACCTGCATATTGACCAGCCCAGTGGTGCGGCGCTGCTCCCGCCGCTCCTGCCGCAAGCCACTCAAGCGTTCAAGTCGTCCGACGTTCCGCTTCCGTCGCGCTGTGACGCCATAGCGCAGCCAGTGCTCTTCCCGCACGATCTGCCGGTCGAGCTTATGCCGGTCGAGCTCCTCCTGTTCCAGCACCTGGTCGCGCCAACCTTCAAACGAGCCGAAGCCCTGGTCCAATCGCCGCGTGACTCCGCGATCAAGCCAGACGGTGGCTCGCGTCAGATCCGAGAGGAATCTTCGATCGTGGCTGATCAGCACCATGGCGGAGCGCAGGGAGTTCAGCTCCTCCTGCAGCCACTCGATCACGGGAAGGTCGAGGTGGTTGGTCGGCTCATCCAACAGCAAAATATCGGGCCTGGGCGCCAGAACACGCGCCAGCGCAGCACGTCGTCCTTCGCCGCCCGAGAGGGTCTGCGGGTGCTCGGCGCCGGTAAGGCCAAGCGAACTTAGCAGATATTGTGCCCGGTAGGGGTCATCGCTGGGGCCTAAACCCGCCTCCACATAATCGAGCGTCGTCGCATACGCAGAAAGGTCAGGCTCCTGAGGCAGGTAACGGAGCGTGGCGCCGGGTTCGACAAAACGGATGCCGCTATCACGGGCCACATCGCCCGCCGCGATCTTGAGCAGGGTGGACTTGCCCGATCCATTGCGGCCCACCAACGCAATGCGTTGTCCGGGCGATACGATGAGGTCAGCGCCGTTCAGGAGCGTCGTGCCGCCGAACGTCAGGTTGATGTCTTGAAGCGAAAGCAGGGGTGCGGCGGCCATCGGGCGGATAGAGCACAGCGGCGAGTTGAGATCAATCGATCGCCAAAAGGCTGGTCAGGGCGTTGAGGACCCTGACCAGCCCGGGGAGACGGTAGCAGCAAGCCCCGTCATTACGGCAGCAACCGGTGGTCACTTGGTAGCTGTACCAAATCATACGTTATCTTGATTGTCAAAGTCATGTTTGGCGTTCGGCACAAAAAAGCCGCCCCGAGGGACGGCTTCTGACTTTCAGAGCTAGCAGCTAGTGTGCCGGCTCCATGACCACTTCGGCGGTCGTGAGACCTAGCCGCTCGCGTATAGACCGCTTCTTGTGGGCGAGATCGGCGATGGTATGCCGCTGCAGCACTTCAAAAAACGCTCCCAGCGCCTCGCGTAGCGCGCCGTTGAGATCACATTCCCCGATTAGAGGGCAATCCGCGCCGTCCTCGAAGCACTCCGCAAGCGCGAAGTTTTCTTCGGTCAAGCGAATGGTGTCAAACAAGGTAATGTCTTCGGCCTTCTTGCCCAGGCGGATGCCACCATGGCGGCCACGCACCGTCTGGAGCAGCCCATTCTCAACCAGTGGTTTGATAAGCTTGAACAAGAACAGTTCAGAGATGTTGTAGGCCTTGGCGATGTCGCCCACACGGCTCAGCCCTGGCTCGTTGACTGCGCAATAGACCAGAGTTCGGATGGCGTAATTGGATTGACGGGTAAGTCTCACATCTAGCCTTTCTGGGACATTCGGCGCCGGTGGAACGGACTAGGCCAACCGAGATCGTCTATGTACCTTATAACCATTCTAAAAGAAGTCAACATAAGGTGACGTGACTGTTCAGGTTTTAAAATGGTTGCTGATGGTATGATAGGCATTTAAGTTCCTCCCGTGAATTTAATAGGAGGAGATAAGTGGCCAAGACCGTGACCCGCGCAATGTTGGGGGAGGCTGCAGCGCACCGGACCGGATTGTCGAAGGCCGACGTCATGGCCGTGAGCGAATCAATGTTCGAGAAAATCGGTCAGGCCTTGATGTCGGCCGAAACGGTCAAACTAACAGCGTTCGGCTCTTTGCAGGTACGCTCGAGGGCAGAACGGGTGGGTCGCAATCCGCGAACGGGAACCGAGCATCGCATCGCGCCCCGGTTGACTGTCGTTTTCACGCCCAGCGCCCAACTCAAGGACGCAATGAGCGGCGCGCCGGCCAAGACGGTTCGCGATAGGATCACTCAGCCGGCATAGCGGTGCGGCTGGAGCTCCCTAGCTGAACTCAACCGACTTGACGCATTGTGGCGCAGGCACCGCAAGCGGTGTTCCGATCATCGTGAGATGTCCACTTTCAGCGTCGCGCGCGAAAATCGTCATGGTGTCGCTATGCTGGTTCGCGACCAATAGGTGGCGCCCAGATGGGGTCAGCGTAAAATCGCGGGGCCATCTGCCACCCGTTGCGATGGATTGCATGAGTGACAGAGTGCGTCCCTCTTCTTCGATCTGAAAAACGCTGACGCAGTCCTGGCCCCGGATGGACGCATAAAGGAAACGGCCATCCCTAGAGGTTTGAATGCCAGCGCCCCAGGCAGGCTCCGCCGAAGGATTGCTCAGCGCCGCGACATCTTGCAGATGGACAAGGCCATCTTCCGCCAGCCGGAAAACGCTGACGAACGGCTTCAGTTCATTGAGCACATAAACGAACCCTGCGTCAGGATGGCAAACCAGATGCCGAGGGCCGAATCCCGCCGGTGTTTGGGCGCGGAAAGCCTCATGGGGCGGTGTCCCCGAGTAGCCGATGATGCAGTCGAGTCCCAGATCAACGGCAAGGAGAAAGCGGCCGTCAGGCGTCGGCACAAGGCAGTGTGCGTGATTGCGGTCCTGCCGCTCCTTGGCGGGTCCCGTCGGCCCCTCGTGTCGAAAACTCGTTTCAGGCGCACCCAGATGCCCGTTCTCCCCCATAGAATAGAGGCAAATCGCCTGTTCCGGTCCGTGCTCGCCCGAACCGTAATTGGCGATTCCCGCGCGTCCACCTGGAAGGAAGCCGACGTGGCAAGTGCTGCTGCCACGGGTGGGCTGCTTGTTGAGATAGGTGAGTTTTCCAGCCTTCGGATCAAACCGATAGGCGCTGAGCGTGCATTCGCTCCAGGCCTCTACCTCTGAGACGGCCAGCAGGATGCCGCTTTGCTGGTCCACCGTCAGATAGCTGGGATTGTCGATCCCAGTCTCGGTCAGTACCGGATCAGCCGTCAGAGTGTCTTCATCGAAGCGGAAGATGGCGATACCAGCATCCTGCCGTATCGCTTCTTTCGAACGGTTTGAACTCCCGATAAACAAGAAGACAGACATTGGCTTTACCTGACCCAGCAACAACACTTCCCTCCTACGGGGTCGCTGAGGTGGACGCAATCGAGTGCGCTAGTCTATGAGCCAGCTTTCGTCGGGTAAATGGCGGAGGGAATGGCGCTGAACGAAAACTTTCTTCGCTCGCCGGGAAAACGCTTCTCTCACTGGCTGATCCGCTCGGACCGGAGAGGGCTTATGGGCGTTTCAGTGACACCACACACGAAACGGCTGGCGGGAAGCTCGGACGAACTAACCCCGTCTACCGCTGCCACGGCGAAGCACTTCGAAGCACCACTTTTCTGCGTCGTTCTTCAGCGGGGAGCGGTAATCTGGTTCGGAAGTAATTACGTGGCCACCTAGGTTGGAAGCCCTAAGCGACTCGGCGAGGCAGAGAACGTGCGATCATCACCGCGAAAAACCTCGCGTCCACCGTGGCCTGCACCGGGCCAGATAGGCCTGGTCGGGGCCTGTTGCGAACCGCGCGATGGAGTAACATGGCGTATTATCTCTATGTCCTCCAGGCTTCAAACCCAATGCTTCTTGAGCGTCGTAGGCGTGAGCATATTGCTGTAGAGGTAGGCCCAGAACTCAGCCCTCCTTTCTGTCGGCACCGTCGCCCAGACATCATGCACGGCCATGTCGCCACACCAATAGGCGTAGACGAAGGGAGCGCGTAGCCGATGGCCCAAGAACGCCAGGCGTGAGCGGGCCGTAACGCTATCCTGGAACCCGCCTTCGGCTATCACCGGAACGATCTCGTCGAGCGTCTTGCCTTCCGCATGCATCATCCAGGCTGCGTTGCAGCGCAGAGCACCGCGCAGCCGCTGCAGGGCAACCCCGAGTTCGTCTTCCGGCCCCTCTATCCAGTCGAGGAAGTACATGCCGTTGTCGGCAATGCCTTCAAACAGGGCGCTGCTGGCCGAACTGGTCACCACCTGCGCGCCGTCGAGCGGCATGGTGCCTTGGGCGACATATTTTTCCCGCAGCGCCAGATGCACCAAGTGCCCCGGAAACACTTCGTGGGTCGACAGGTGCTTGAGCGAAAAGCGCGTATAGGGGAAGTCGAGGTTCATCAGCACCTTGCGGCTGGGATAATCGCAATAGGCCGAGAACGGCTTGTCGGAAACACCGACCGGGTCCATCCACTGGTCGTCCATGGGGTACATGGTGGCCGAGACGCGCTGGCGCGCCTCCAGCGTCAGATCCCGCATGGTGTCGAGCACCTGGTCGCGCGGCACCAGCACGCTGGCCTCCCAGCGCCCCAGATCCTCGGCCAGAGGGCCGCCGCCAAAGCCCATCTCGTTGAGCTTGTCACGAATGATGTGGCGATAGCCGTCCAGCGTGTCCTCGCTCACCTTCTGCGTCGGGACGCGGATCTGGCGTCGCACCCGGTCGGCAAAGGACACGTCCTCTTCCTTGAAGGTGGCGACAAGGGTGAGCAGGGAGTCAATCATCTCGCCCAGGTAATCACGCCGCAGGGCGCTTTCCGCCTCCCCATCCAACCGATCGTGCAGGGCGAGCAGGGCGTCCACGGCCGCGTCGTAATCGGCGAGCGGACGTGCCTTGACTTCGGCCACGGCGACGGGGATCAGCCCCTCCTGGTCCAAGAAGCCGTCGCTACGCGGCGTCCTGCGATAAAGGGCGTCGATTCCGGCGGTCAGCTCTGCCAACTCCGTGCCGATTTTCATGCTGTTGTCTCGCGTCTGGAGGTCAATGATGTCCGGCGACCGGCTTAGGATGGTAGGGCGCTTCGAGTGCTGCGACATCCTCGTCCGTCAGCACGATGTCGAGGGCGGCAACGGCATCGTCGAACTGATGCAGCTTGGAAATGCCGACCAGCGGTGCGGTGATGCCGGGGCGGCTAGCGACCCAGGCATAAGCGATCTGCGCCAGCGGTCGCCTATGGCGCTCGGCCACTTGCCGCAGCGCCGCCACGACCGCGTCGTCCTGCTCCGCGGAGCGATCATAGAGCGCGCCGGCGGTCTTATCGGTCTTGGAGCGTGTCGAAGCGTCGGCGGGGCGCCCCGCAAGGCGGCCGCGGGCAAGGGGGCTCCAGGGAATGACGCCGACGCCTTCCGAGCGGCAGAGCGGCAGCATTTCGCGCTCTTCTTCGCGATAGATCAGATTGTAGTGCGGCTGCATGGACACGAACGGCGCCCACCTATGGGCGCGCTGCAGCCCAAGCGCCTTCATGAACTGCCAGGCATGCATGGAGGAGGCGCCCAGATACCGGACCTTGCCGGCGCGCACCACATCGTTGAGTGCGTCCAGCGTCTCTTCGAGCGGCGTCTCGTAATCGAAGCGGTGGAGCTGGTAAAGGTCGATATAGTCGGTGCCAAGGCGTTTGAGGCTACCATCGACCGCCTCGAAGATATGCTTGCGTGACAGGCCGCGATCGTTGGGGTCCTGGCTCATGGGATTGTAGAGCTTGGTGGCCAGCACTAGCTTGTGGCGCGGCACATCGGCGAGAGCCCGACCGACAACCACTTCGCTTTCGCCGGCCGAATACATGTCCGCCAGGTCAAAGAAATTGATCCCCAGATCCACGGCCCTGTGCAGGATCGGTGTCGAGCCGGCTTCATCGAGCACCCATGGCGCCCAGGTGGGCGAGCCAAAGGTCATGCAGCCCAGTCCGAGGCGAGAGATCTTGAGACCTGTCCGGCCGAGATTGACATAGTCCATTAGTACACCGCCTCGATCTGTTCCGGTTGCGCGCCACGCCCTCACGGCACCACCGCATGGAAGCGGGAGCATGAGTTCAGGCCGGTCTCGGTTCAAAAGTGCATAGATTTTCAGCCATTGCAAATGCTGGACAGAAATACCTCATGCCCTATTGCGCTTCGAAAGAGCGGTGATAGGCTCGGCGTGTACTAACCTGGTAGAACGCATGTTCCCCATCGACGCATCCAGCATCGACAAGTCGCTCCCGGTCCCGGTGGGAACGCAGCTGCATGGTCTGCTCAGCTATGCGCTGGCCTTCGGCAACCTGCCTTATGGGACCAAGCTGCAGTCGGTGCGCCAGCTCGCTGCGGACATCGGCGTGGCGCCGATGACTGTAAGCCAGGTGTACCAGCAGTTGCGCGACGAGGGCCTGATCGAGATGCGCCAAGGCCTGGGCGCCTTCACCACGCGCGATCCGCGCGCAGCCAATGATCGCCAGCCCATCAACACGCTGCGTGCCGACATTGAGGCGGTCATCGGCAAGGCTGAGGCGCTCGGCGTCTCCACCATGGCGCTGGTGTCGATGATCAACGCGCAATCCCAGCTCCGCCGCCCGACGCTTGGCCTGTCGGTGGTGTTTGTCTGCATTTTCGAGGTCCCGGGTCGCGACTATGTCGAGCAGATCCGCCCCACGCTTGCCGCCAGCGACACCATAGCCCTGGTGACGCTGGACAGCCTTCGCGCGCCGGGCGCAGCCCGCGACGCCTGCGCCGCTGCCGATCTGGTCATCACCTTTGCCCATCGCGAAGCCGAGGTGCGGGCGCTTGTGGGTGTGGAAAGCGTGCTCGGGCTGCGCTTCATCCCCTCGCAGAGCACGCGCCAGCGTCTCGCCGGACTTGACCCGCGCAGCCGTATCGTGGCGGTGACGCACTTCCAGGAATACATCGCCATCATGCGCCCCAGCGTGCGCGAGTTTGCGCCCCACGTGTCCGATATCCGCGTAACCTGGTCATCCTCGCCCGAGTTGGGCGAGCACATCGCCAGCTGCGATGCCGTGGTCTACGCCTCCGGCGCCGACCATGTCGCCGACCTCGTGGGGGTCAATGTTCGCTGTTTCGAATATCGCCACGCGCCAGACCCGGGTGCGCTGGAAAATACGCTCGCGCCGCATCTTGCCGATCTTCGGCAGCGGCGTGCCGCTGAGGAAGCGAGACTGTCCGGTGCACGCACCGGGGAGTCGATGGGCGCTGCCTCCTGACAATGAAAGCAAAAGGGAACAGGGAATGAAAACTCTTCTTCTAACAACCAGCGCCATCGTGGCACTGAGCTTCATGCCGGCCCAGATGGCCGTGGCGCAGGATACGCAGACCCTGGTGGTCGGCGCCGACGTCGATGCGGGCACGCTTGATCCGCGACTGACGCGTGACACCACCGCTGCGCGCACAGCCGACCTGATCTATTCGGGCCTGGTGCACATCACTCCGTCGCTCGAGCCGGTGCCCGACCTGGCTGAAAGCTGGGAAAATCCCGACCCAACAACCTTTATCTTCAAGCTGCGGCCCGACCTGACCTTTTCGGACGGCAGCCCACTGACGGCGGAAGACGTGGTGTTCACCTATACCACCATCGTCGACCCCGACTTTAACGCTCCGCAGCGTGCGCTCTATAGCCCGATCAGCGCGGTGGAAGCGCTCGACCCGCTGACCGTTAAGTTCACTCTGAGCGCACCCTATGCGCCGCTGCTGAGCTATCTCGATATCGGCATCGTGCCCAAGGCTTTGGTGGAGGGCGGCGCCGATCTTGCCCTTAACCCTGTCGGCGCTGGTCCAATGAAGCTGGTGTCGTGGGACCGCGGCAGCGAGATCGTGCTCGAAGCCAACGAGAACTACTGGCGTGGTGCGCCTGAAATCGAAAACGTCACCATCCGCATCATCGGTGACAATTCGGCGCGGGCGCAGGCATTTGAAGCAGGCGATCTCGACGTCATCCAGTCCCCGCTATCGCCCCAGGACATCGAGCGTCTTGAAGCAGATGACCGGTTCGGCGGCGTCATCACCGCAGGTCTGGGCATCAACTACATCAACTTCAACACCAATGACCCGCTGCTGTCCGATCCGGCGATGCGCACGGCCTTTGCCAAGCTCATCGACCAGGAGACCATCGTCAATGATATCTACCAGGGCGTGGACGAGATTACGAACTCGATTCTCTTGCCATCCTCCTGGGCATATTCAGACACGATTTCGCAGCCAACCTTCGACATTGAAGGCGCCATCGCCGATTTCAACGCCTTGGGCTGGACCGACAGCAATGCGGACGGCATACTAGACAAGGATGGCCAGGATCTCGAAGTGACCCTGTCCACGCACAGCGAAGACCCCAACCGCGTGCAGACCGTGGAATACCTGCAGGCGATCTTCGAATCGGCCGGCGTCCGCGCCGCGGCCCAGATCACCGACTGGCCCTCGTTCTCGACCAACTACGTACAGAAGGGCATGCACCAGATTGCCTTGCTGGGCTGGCTCAACATAGTTGATCCTGATCGACTTATGTTTGCCCAGTTCACCACGGATGGTCCGACCAACTGGGGTGGCTATTCCAACCCCGAGGTTGACGCGCTGCTCCAGGAAGGGCGCACCACGCTCGACCAGGCAGAACGGGCCGCCGCCTACCAGGCAGCAGCGACCATTCTGGCCGAAGAGCTGCCCTACTACGTGATCTCGGCGCAGGGCTACCAGCTGTTCTATGCCAACGACATCCCTGTCGAAGTTCAGGCCACGCCACGCGGCAATCTGCGCGGTCTCATCGGCTTAGCCGACTAACCCGACCCCAAGTCCTGCCGGTGCTTCGGCCCCGGCAGGGCATCCATCCGCGCAAGGTTTTGGTCATGAGATTCACCCAGCGGCTGAGCGCCAACTACTATGCTGCCGTCCACCGCGATATTCGTGCGCGCATGGCCGAGACCGGCGTCGACGTACTGCTGCTCGATGCCAATGACGACGTCATCTATACCACCGGATTTTCGCACTACACCACCGAGCGGCCGGTAGTGTTTGCGCTGACCCAGACCGATGCCTTTCTGCTTGTGCCCGAACTCGAGCGTCATCATGCCGAAGAACAGCACACGGCAGCCGAGCTGGTCGTCTATTTCGAGTTTCCCGGCCGCGTCCGGCCGTTCACTGTGCTGGGCCGTGCCCTGGGCGACATCAAGGGCGTCGTCGCCCATTCCCCCGGCATCTCCCTGGTCCGCGTGCCCCAGATCCAGGCGGCCTTTCCCAACGCCACCGTAGAGGCTTCGGCGATCGTTGCGCAGATGCGTCTCGTCAAGCGCCCCGACGAGCTGGTGCTGCAGCGCGAAGCGGCCCGCATCTCGGACTCCATGGTCGGTGCGGGCGTGGCCCTAATTGCGGAGGCTCTGCGCAGCGGCGGCACCATGCCCAGCGAAATCGAGATCGAATCCCACATCATCCGCCACGCACTCGACACCATGTATCGCGAGCACGACGAAGTTATGCTGGTGCAGGGTATTGCCGGGGGCCTCGTCTACTCCGGGGTACGCTCCGCCTTTCCTCATGGCATGCCATCGGACCATCGCCCGCAGCGAGGCGAAAGCATGATCCTGTCCCTGGGGTGCCGTGTCGGCGGCCGCGCTGCCGAAAGCGAGCGCACCTTCATCCTGGGCGAACCCAGCAAGGAGCAGGAGAAGTATTATACCGTTGCCCAGGAGGCGCAGGCCATCGGTACGGCCGGCCTGACACCCGGTGCCAGATGCTCGGCTGCCGACGATGCGGCGCTGGCCTTTATCCGCGACGCGGGGATGAGCAGGTTCTGCCTGCATCGCGTCGGCCACGGCATGGGCGTGATGTTCCACGAGCCTCCGTGGGTCGAAGGCGGCGACGACACGGTGCTGGTGCCCGGCATGGTTTGTTCGTCCGAGCCCGCGCTCTACGTCCCGGGCCTGGGTGGCTTCCGCCTGGCCGACACCGTCCTCGTCACGCCCGAGGGTCCCGAAAGCCTCACTAAGTTCACGCGCAAAGTCGATGAGATCGTCATTGCCTAAGGTCGAGTTTATCCAAGCGCAGGAACAGCGATGCTAGCCTATGTCGCGCGCAGACTGCTGCTCCTAATCCCGATGGCCATCGGCATGGTGGTAGTGACCTTCGGGCTCTTGTTGCTGATCCCCGGGGACCCGGCGGCCGTCCTGCTCGGGCAGGACGCTACCCCTGAGGCCATCACGAATCTGCGCAATGCGCTGGGTCTCAATGACCCGTGGTATATTCGTCTCTGGGGCTATTTCACCGACCTGCTGCAGGGCGACATGGGTCGCTCGATCTTCCAGAACCAACCGGTCTCCGAGGTCATCCTGGGGCGCTTGGGCGCCACCATCGAGCTCGCGGTCGTCGCGTTGATCATCGCCACGCTGATCGGCATGACCCTGGGGGTCCTAGCCGCCATTCGGCAGGGCTCCTGGATCGACACCGTCACCATGCTCTTTGCGCAGCTCGGCGTGTCCATGCCCGTGTACTGGCTAGGCCTGCTGCTCATGCTGCTGTTCGCGGTGCAGCTGGGCTGGCTACCGGCTATCGGCCGGGGCGTTCCGCTGCACGAGGCGCTGTTTGCTGCCATTACCGGTCGCCCGCAGCTTTTGTGGGACTCCCTGACCCATCTCGCCCTACCGGCCTTGGCGCTGGCGGCCAATTCAGCCGCCATCATCTCGCGGCTGGTGCGCGCCTCCATGCTCGAGGTCCTGCGTGAAGATTTCGTGCGGACCGCCTATGCCAAGGGCCTGCGGCGGGGCAGGGTGGTCGTGCGCCATGCGCTGCGCAACGCCCTCTTGCCGGTGCTCAGCGTCATCGGTCTGCGCTTCGGCGCGCTTTTGGGCGGCGCGGTAATCACCGAGTCCATCTTTGCCTGGCCGGGACTTGGCCAATTGACCATCGCTGCCATTTCGCAGCGTGACCTGCCCCTGATTCAGGGCATCGTCCTGACCTTCGCATTGGTCTATGCGCTAATCAATCTGGTGGTCGATCTTCTCTACGCCGTGGTCGATCCGCGGATCCGGCTCGGATGATGGCCATGCGTCTTCCAAAAGCTCTCCGCAATACCTCGCTGGTCATCGGCGGCCTGATTACCCTGACCATCATCCTGTGCGCCATTTTTGCTCCCTACGTGGCCACCCATGGCGTCGAGGAAATGGACATGCGCAATCGCTTCGCCCTGCCCACGGTCGAACATATCCTCGGCACGGACAATTTCGGCCGCGATCTTTGGTCGCGCATGGTGTTCGGCGCCCGCATTTCCCTCACCATCGCCATCATCTCCGTGGTCTGTTCGGCGCTTATCGGCACCATTTTCGGCCTTGCCGCAGGCTACTTTGGTGGCTGGGTCGACCAGGTGTTGATGCGCATCACCGATATCTTCCTCGGCTTCCCGGCCATCGTCCTGGCCCTTGCCATCGTCGCGGTGCTGGGTCCCGGCGTGCTCAACGTATCCTTTGCCATCATCGTGGTGGCCTGGACCGAATATGCCCGAGTGGTGCGCTCCACCACGCTGGTGCTGCGTGAGCAGAACTATGTACAGGCCGCCCGCGCCCTGGGGGCCAGCCCGCTGCGGATTCTGTTCAAGGAAATCCTGCCCAACGCGCTGGGCCCGATCATCGTCCTCGCCTCGCTGGGACTGGGCACGGCCATCATCGCGGAATCGGCGCTGAGCTTCCTCGGCTTCGGGCTGCCGCCGCCGACTCCGACCTGGGGCTGGACCCTGGCCTACGGCACCCGCTTCATGCGCGATGCGCCATGGCTCTCCATCGTCTCGGGCGCCACGATCATGCTCACGGTGCTCGGCTTCAATCTTCTGGGCGATGGGCTCAGGGACGTCCTCGATCCTCGCCAGCTTTCGCGCGGTGCAGGCAAGACCAAATAAGACAAGGAAAACTCGAATGGTAAAGTCCATCAACCAGCTGCGGCCCAAGTTCACCACCAATGCGGATGGCAGCGACGCCGTGCTGTTCATGCATGAACTGGTCGGTGAACAGGATGGTCCTACGATCGGTATATCCGCCTCGATCCACGGCAACGAAAACACCGGCTCGCAGGCCATTCTCGAACTGTTCCGCCTGCTCAAGGACATGCCGATCAAGGGCCGCATCCTGCTGCTACCGGTCGCCAATCCGTCCGCCTTCGCCGTCAACGAGCGCTTTGCCACCATCGACAAGGTGGATCTCAACCGCCAGTTCCCGGGCAACCCCAAGGGCACCTACAGCCAGCAGCTCGCCCATGCCCTGACCGAGCACTATTTCAATGTTATCGATGTTCATATCGACCTCCACAGCGGCACCGATCGCCCAACCGTCGACTATGTCTACATCTGGAACGACGAGCCGCTGTCGCGCGCCTTCGGCTCCACGGTTCTCTACCGTCCGGTCGAGAACAAGCAGGGCACCGTGTTCGGCGGCACCACCAAGTCGGTCACCATCGACCAGCGCAACATTCCGGTCGCGGTGATCGAGCTCGGTGGCGGCATCGTTGACCAGACCCCCTATATCAAGCGCACTGTCGATGGCGTGCTCAACATGCTGCGCCTGAAGGGCGCGATCCCCGGCGATGTGGCTCCCCGCCCCAAGCAGATCGTGGTCAACGAGCTGGCCGGCATCCGCCCCAGCCAGGGCGGCTGGATCGAGACGCTGGCGCCTGCAAACGGGGAAAACATCACCGGGGACCAGCTGCTCGGCCGCGTCGTTAGCCCCTATAATTTCGAGGTGCTCGAAGAGATCAGTACCCCGTTTGCCAACGGCGTGATGATCATGCAGCACCTGACCCGCAATCTCGTGCAGAGCGGCGACTACGCTTACATGGTCGGCAATCTCGACGGAGCGACGGACTAATCGAGGCCGGCTGCATGCGCCAAGGCAAGGAAACGACGGCGATGAGTGTCACGGCACAGGCTTCCCAGGCTCCGGTGCTTCAGGTTTCGGACCTCGAAATCGAGATCCGCGGCGGCAACGGCCCGTTTGCGGTCGTTTCTGACATGAACCTTTCGGTGCGCGCGGGCGAGACCTTGTGCATTGTGGGCGAAAGCGGGTGCGGCAAGTCTATGACCGCGCTCGCCCTGCTGCGCCTCCTGCCCGAGGCGGCCAAGGTGGCTTCAGGAAAGATCCTGATCGACGGCATTGATTTCCTCGCCATGGGCGAACGGCAGGTCGAGGACTTCCGGGGCGAGCAGATCGCCATGATCTTCCAGGAGCCGCTGACCGCGCTCAACCCCGTGCTAAAGATCGGCGAGCAGATCGCCGAGGCGGTGCGCCAGCATCGGCGCTGCTCCCGCAAGGAGGCGATGGTCAAGGCCATCGATACGTTGCAACTGGTGCAGATGCCTGATCCACAGAGGCGTGCGGGGCAGTATCCGCACGAACTATCGGGCGGCATGCGCCAGCGCGCCATGATCGCCCTGGCGCTGGCGTGCGACCCCAAGATCATCATCGCCGACGAGCCCACCACAGCGCTTGACGTCACCATCCAGGCGCAAATCCTGGGCCTGATCTCGGACCTGCAGAAGCGGCTCGGCACGGCGCAGATCCTCATTACCCACGACCTTGGTGTAGTCTCTGAAGTCGCCGACCGCGTCATCGTCATGTATGCCGGCCGCAAGGTGGAGGAGGCGAGCATCTATGATCTGTTCGATCGCCCCTTTCATCCCTACACCATCGGGCTGATGGGGGCCGTTCCGCGTGCCGGCGCCTCCAGCCAGGCCGGCGATCGGCTGGCCGATATCTCTGGCACCGTGCCGCCCCTGTGGGACCTGCCCAAGGGCTGCGCCTTTGCTCCGCGCTGCCCCAATGCCTCGGCGCGCTGCCTCGAGGAGCGGCCGCCATTCGCAGAGAAATACCCGGGTCACTGGGCCGCATGCTGGGAGCACGATGATGCAGCCTGAGGCTACGCCGCTGCTGAGCGTCAACGATCTCGAAGTGCATTTTCCCATCCGCGCCGGGGTGCTGCAGCGTCAGGTGGGTGCTGTCAAAGCCGTCGACGGCATCAGTTTTTCCCTGGGCAAGGGCGAGACGTTGAGCCTGGTGGGGGAAAGCGGCTGCGGCAAATCCACGACCGGCCTGGCACTGATGGGCCTGGTCAAGCCCACCGGCGGCGTGGTCAATTTCGACGGCCATCAGATTCGCGGCTTTAACCGGAGGGCGCTCAAAAGCTACCGCCGGCGGATGCAGATCGTGTTTCAGGATCCGTTTTCCTCGCTTAACCCGCGCCAGCGGGTAAAGGATATCATCCGCGCGCCACTCGACATCCACAAGATCGGCAGCAAGGCCGAGCGCGAGGCCAGGGTCTCCGAGCTGATGGAGCGCGTGGGGCTGCGCCCCGACCAAGCCGACAATTTTGCCCATCAGTTTTCCGGCGGTCAGCGCCAGCGCATCGGCATTGCCCGCGCCCTGGCGCTCAATCCCGATGTGATCGTCTGCGACGAGCCCGTGTCTGCGCTCGACGTGTCCGTGCAGGCGCAGATCCTCAATCTCCTGGGTGACCTGCAGCGCGACCTGGGGGTGTCCTACCTCGCCATCTCGCACGATCTGGGCGTGGTCGAATACATCTCCCACCGGGTGGCGGTGATGTATCTGGGGCGTATCGTGGAGATCGCCCCGAAAACTGAGATCTTCGCCAACCCCATCCATCCCTATACCGAATTGCTGATGCGCTCGGCGCCGTCGCATGATCCGCGCAAACGCCACCAGTTCAGCGCCAGCAATGACGATATCCCTAGCGCCACCCGCAAGCCCTCCGGCTGCCCATTCCACACCCGCTGCCCGCTGGCGACCGAGGTCTGCAAGACCGTCGAGCCGGAGCTGACGCCACGCGATGGTGGCCAGCTCGTTGCCTGTCATCACCGTTGATCCTGGATCTTTGCCCATGACCTCAAGCTATCTCTTCACCGGTGGGCGCGTGCTCGACGCCGAGGCCGGCGCCCTCCTTGACGGTCTCGATGTGCTGGTGGTCGGCGACACCATTGCCCAGGTTGGCCCTGGCCTCGTGGCGCCGTCCGATGCGGCGACCATCGATCTGGACGGTCGCACGCTGATGCCGGGGCTGATCGACTGCCATGTCCATGTGGTGGCCGAAACCCTTGATCTGTGGGGCAACATGACGGCGCCGGCTTCGCTTGCCGCCCTGCGCGCCGCGCGCGTGATGAACGAGGCGCTGATGCGCGGCTTCACCACGCTGCGCGACCTGGGAGGGGCCGACTACGGGCTGGTCCGCGCCGTCGATGAGGGCGTGATTGCGGGGCCCCGGATCGTCATCTGCGGCAAGGGCCTGACCACCACGGGCGGCCATGCCGATCTGCGCTCGCGCACCGACGACCGGCCTGGCCTCTTTTCGGACCGCCTCGGGTCGATGGGTCTGATCGTCGACGGGGTCGACAATGTCCGTGCCGCCTGCCGCACTATGATCAAGGAAGGGGCAAACTTCATCAAGGTCATGGCCAATGGCGGCGTGTCCTCGCCCAACGATCCCATCCATTCCATCCAGTATTCCCGCGAGGAGATCCTGGCCATGGTCGAAGAAGCCGAGAATGCGGGGATCTACGTGGCCGCACACGTCTATACCGACAAGGCTATTCTTCGCTGTGTGGAACTGGGCGTGCATTCGCTCGAGCATTGCAACCTGATCGAACCCGAAACGGCGCGTCTCGCTGCCGAAAAAGGCTGCATCGCCGTGCCCACGCTCGTCGCCTACGAGGCGTTGGCGTTAGAAGGCGAAGCCCTTGGCCTCGGAGCTGCTGAGTTCGCCAAGATCGAGGTGGTCCGCAGCGGCGGAATGCGCTCCTTGGAGGTCATGCGCGACGCGGGTCTGCCCATGGCGTTCGGCTCGGATCTCCTGGGCGCGCTGCGCAAACACCATTGCATGGAGTTCGAGCTCCTGGCAAAGGTGCTCACGCCCGCCGAGATTATCCGCTCCGCCACCACCATCGGCGCCCGACTGTGCCGGTTGGAGGGTGTGGCGGGGGTGGTCGCCGCCGGCGCTTCGGCCGATATTCTGGTGGTCGACGGGAATCCGCTCGAAGACATTTCCCAATTGCAGGGAGATGGCGCGCGGATGGCTGCTATCATGGCCCGAGGCCACTTCGCCAAGAACCGGTTGCAATGACTCCGCGGCGCTAGATGCTGCCCGGAAATTGAGAGTCGCCATGCTGCTCGGACTGTTTGTTCTCCTTGCGTGCCAGCTGGTTGGCGAAGTCATTGTCCGCGGAATGGGCTGGCCCATTCCCGGCCCTGTCATCGGCATCGTCTTGCTGTTTGTTATCATGCTGACGCGCGGACGACTAAAACCATCCGAAGCGGCGGAACAGGGTGAGGTCGCCAAGGCAGCCGACGGCCTCCTTAGCAATCTGGGCCTCGTGTTCATCCCTGCCGGCGTAGGCATCTCGCAGCATTACCAGCTGATTGTCGACAACGGGATCGCTCTTGTGGGCGCTCTGGTGCTGTCGACGGTTCTAACGCTGTTGGTTACCATGGGAGTCTTCCGGCTGGTCAGCCGCTGGACCGCTCACCGGCAGGTTCAGTCGTGACCCCACCGGCCCTTGATCTCTGGGCCTATCTCGCCGCCAGCCCACTGCTTTGGCTGACCCTGACGATCGGGGCATTCCTTGCTGCGCAGCGCCTTGCTCGGGCCAGTGGATATCACCCGGTCGTCAATCCAGTGCTAATCACCATCGTCGTGATGGTCGTGCTGCTGCAGGTGACCGGAACCAGCTACGACATATATTTCGATGGCGCCCAGTTCATACATTTCATTCTAGGTCCCGCGACCGTGGCGCTTGCGGTGCCTCTTTATCGAAGTCGGCATCTGGTGCGCGCGTCGGCCCTGCCGATCCTTGCAGCGCTGCTGGTAGGGGCACCTTTCGCCATACTGTCCGCGTCCGGCATCGCTGCGCTCGTGGGAGCAGGACACCAGATCGTTTTGGCGCTAGTGCCGAAATCGGTGACGGCCGGTATTGCGGTCGGCATCGCTGGCGAAATCGGCGGCGAACCCGCACTTACGGCGGTCCTCGTGATTTCAACCGGCATCCTAGGGGCTGTGATCGTCACGCCCCTGATGAATGCCTTTAAGATCACCGACTTTGCTGCCCGGGGCTTTGCAGCGGGACTCACCTCACATGGCATCGGCACCGCTAGGGCCTTCCAGGTAGATCAAGTCGCTGGCACGTTTGCCGGACTGGCAATGGCACTAAACGGATTAGCAACCGCAGTCATGGCGCCGCTGATCTTTCGTCAATTCGCCGGGTTTTGACACGTCTTCCATGTAATCTTAGCACAAACGGACAACCCGCCCTCTACCGGTGGGTTCAACGGAGCGTCGCAACACTCTAGGATGCAAGCTTTCAAAGTTGTAATCATATCACGAACCAAGCTGCGCTATGTTTCGCGTTGGTGGCAGTTGGGATGCTCGATCCTGAACGTCTGGCGCGTTGGAGGAAGTTGCAGACCGAAAGCTGCGGCAAGGAGCGCCTGATTCGAATCGTGGCTACAAGCGACGCTCTAGCGTCTCGTGGGAAAGATCGCAAAGCTGCCCAGCAGCTGTGCGCCCCCATTCGCGCCGTACAGGCCTTTGGCCTGGTCTCCTGATAGCTGCCGGTCAGCTTTATCTTTCTTTAGAACGCGAGGCAGGCTGCTTCTGAAGCATGGCAGCTTTTCGGCTCGGTATAGATCAAGCTTACGCTTCACAAGTAAACTCCGCCTAGTGCGTGGTGCCTGGAATGCAATTCTAGTTCCGGTAGGTCACTGCGAAGGGGCCGGATGAACTAGCCCATGCCGATGCAGGCAGGGGCACTGGGAACGAAGCCAAACTGAGCATAGAGGCGATGCGCTTCTCCATCGGCGATTAGGCCACATAAGAGCCTGCGGGCGCAACGTCGTTTAGCCTCCATCAGTCTGGCCACGATCTTCTTTCCTACAACGCGGTGTTCCCACAGCGCCACGCGACAAGTTCGCTGCCGCCAGAGTTACATTACTGAGTAGCTGACCAAGAACTATACCAGGCTCGGAAGAGCTCGAATTGAGCACGGGCATACTCGCGCTGGCTATCCGACAGCCGGTCAGTTTCGATAAAGTGGTGCTCGTAGCAATCATCGCCCGCCAAGGTGGCAAGATATTTGTAGTAGAGGACTAGGTCGGGGCCCGCGTCGAAGGAAGCCAGTACATTCATCGCCTCATCGAGCTGCTTGGCGGCCGCCCGGGCTTTGGCATCTCCCTTTGCGGCCTTGCGGGACAATTCCACCAAGTGGAGCACTTCCTTCGGCAGGGCATTGCCGATCCCGGTGATTGCACCGCGAGCCCCGCAGCTCACAAACCCATGGTAAACCATGGTGTCCACACCGACCATGAGCGTAACGTCTGCATCAATGCTGGTGATGTATTCAGCCGCGTACCGGAGGTCGTCAGCACCGCCAAATTCCTTAAAGCCAATGAGGTTTTTATGTTCGGAGCGCAGGTCGAAGAAGAGATCTGCGCGCGTTGAGAAACCATAGTATGGGCTGTTGTAGATCACCGCCGGAAGATCGGGAGCTGCAGAGAGGATCGCTTTGAAGTGTGCCTTCTGCGCAAGGCTGCTGGGCCCGCGCGATAGGACACGCGGGATCACCATCAAGCCGGCAGCCCCCACCTTAGCGGCATGGGCAGCATGGCTGACCGCGCTTGCCGAGTTGATGGCACCGGTGCCCACCACCACGGGAATGCCAGCACCGACAAGTCGTGCTACGCCCTCCTGACGCTGCTGATCGGTAAGAAGGGGCCAGTCTCCCATGGAGCCGCAGTAGACAATCCCGGACATCCCCGCTTCCATCAACCTCAGAGCCTTTTGGACCAGAGCATCGTAGTCCGGCTCGCGGTTGGCGTTGCATGGCGTCATAAGGGCCGGCAGAGTGCCGTTGAAAATGTCGGCGTTCATGGTGTGTCTCGTGGTTATCGCTGACTTTCGCAGCGCGGCGTTAATCAACTGCTGAGGGAGGGCGGTCTGAACAACTGCCACCTCCAAGAAGTCTGATATATCTATTCGCGGCGGTCAATACGTCGAGGGCGGGACTCGAGGCTGGACTATCGAGCTGAAGAACCTGCTCAGGCCAGGAAACGGACAAGCGCTATGCGCTTGCATGGATACGCTTCACGTGCATGATAGATATATCAGGCGGCTGGCATCAGAGGGCTGTCACCGTAGCGAAGAGCTCCACTGAAAGCGGCTTCACAAGCTCAGCTTGTTAGGTGCACGATACCAGCGCTGGAATTCACCCAAGGGAGTAGGAATGATGCAGATTTTCACACGGGCACTAATTGCTGGCGTTGTCGCTCTTTCAACGAGCGTCAGTGCGCAGGCTCTAGACATCGGCGTGCAGGTGCCAACTACCGGTTCTGAAGCGACGTATGGACAAGACATGATCAATGCCGTTCAGCTCGCTATCAACGAAATCAATGCTGATGGTGGTCTGCTCGGCGAGCAATTGGCCATCGTGACGGGCGATACCGCTTGTGACCCGCAGCAGTCGGTGAATGCTGCGAGCCGTCTGGTTTCGGCAGGGGTGGTCGGTGTTGTGGGTGGGTATTGCTCCGGTGCCACACTGCCGACGATGCAAATCTATGGCGATGCCAATGTTCCGTTCGTAATCGCCGCCGCCAACTCGACGCAGTTGATCCCAGAGAATCCTGGCAACGCATTCATGATTAATTCGACGGGCGCCGATCAAGCGGCGAAGGCCGTCGAGTTCCTCGAGGGTCAAGGAGTCGAAACCTTGGCGATCGTTAACCAGGGAGACGCCTATTCGCAAGACCTGGCTGATCTGACCGCCGAAGCATGGGAGGAGGCGGGTCATACAGTAGCGGCCACCGAGACGGTCAACAAGGGCGAGCAGGACTACTCTGCTGTGGTCACGAACATCCGTTCCGCCAACCCCGATGCAGTGTTCTGGACCGCCTACTACGCGGATGGCGGGCTGCTCATCCGTCAACTCCGCCAAGCCGGTTATCAGGGCGAAATCGCTGTAGGTGATGGATCCAACTCGCCGCAGCTCTTCGACATTGCCGGTCAAGCGGCCGAAGGCGTGTTCGCGTTCTCAAACCCGACGGCACAGTTTCTGCCAGAGGCAGCTTCTTTCATCGAAGATTATGAGGCTGAATTTGGTGGTGCACCGGGCCCATACGCTCCGCTTGCCTATGACGGCATGAAGCTCCTCGCTCAAGCCATCGAGGAAGCTGGCTCCACTGACGCCGATGCCATCGTTGCAGCGCTAGCCTCCGTAGATGGTTTCGAAGGGCTTGCCGGTCCGATCTCCTTTACGGAAGAGAACACGCTGGCCCGCTCCAACTTCATCGTTCTCGAAGGTCAGGGCGGCGCCTGGACGCGCGCTGACGATTGATCAGACAGTAAGGTGAGTGCACATGTCCGGCGCGCGGAACGCGTGCGCCGGCATACTGTCGCGCCACCGCGAACGCGAGGCGAGTGGATATGACAACGTTTGACGTTGTGTTGCAGCAGATAGTAAACGGGCTGGTGCTCGGGTCCTTCTACGCTCTGGTTGCTCTGGGGTATACGATGATCTTCGGGGTCATCAAACTGCTCAATTTCGCCCACGGTGACCTATACATGGTCGGTGGGTTTGTCGGGTTTCTGGCACTTTCAGCAATCTCAAGTGTCGTCGGCGCCGGCTGGGGCGGTGTCGCCATTGCGATGTTCATGTCGATGATCGCGGTCGGCTGCCTCGGCGTCGTGATCGAGCGAGTGGCCTATCACCCCATGCTTCGGGCTCCCCGCCTTTCGATCCTGATCACCGCGTTGGCGGTTTCGCTGGTCCTTCAGAACACGGTTCTGGCGCTGACGCATGGACAGTACACTGCCTTCCGGTCCGACTTCGGTTTCGGCGGCATCAATCTGGGCAATCTGTTTATCACCTATAACCAGATGATTCTGATCGGGATTGCTGCCCTGCTGATGATAGCGCTAGAGCTCTTTGTTTCGCGCACCCAGTACGGGCGGGCCATGCGTGCGGTGGCGATCGACAAGGACATGTGCCAGTTGATGGGCATCAATGTCTCGGCCGTCATCGCCATCACGTTCCTGATCGGTTCTGCTTTGGCAGCTGCAGCAGGTACGATGGCTGGCGCCTATTACGGTTCTGTCTGGTACTTCATGGGCTTTCTGATAGGGCTCAAAGCTTTCACCGCCGCAGTGATTGGTGGCATCGGATCTATACCTGGAGCGATGCTCGGCGGGCTTATCCTGGGTCTTCTGGAGGCCTTCGGGACACAGCTTCCGGGCGTAGGCAGTGAGTGGAAGGACGTATTCTCCTTCGCCATTCTCATTCTCGTGCTGGTGCTCAAGCCGACAGGACTGTTGGGAAAATCCGAACAGGAGCGCATGTGATGCCCGATGCCAAGCCCGCGCTTCCCGATCATGGCCTAGGCCCGTTTCTTCAGGATGCCCGCGTTCGGTGGGTGGCGTGCCTCATCGCACTGGCGGTTCTGATTGCCGCGCCGCTGATCTTTGGCCCATACGGGATCGTAATCCTCACCAATGCGCTGCTCTATGTTGTGCTCTGTCTGGGGCTCAATATCGTGGTGGGGTATGCTGGTCTTCTCGATCTTGGGTATGCCGCGTTTTTTGCTGTTGGCGCGTACACCATCGGTGTGCTCACGGTTCAGTTCGGATTCAACTTCTGGGTCGCATTCCCGTTTGCAATTTTGGCCGCAATACTTGCTGGGGTGATCATCGGCGGCCCCACCTTGCGCCTGCGGTCGGACTATCTCGCCATCGTGACGCTTGGCTTTGGTGAGATTGTACGGTTCTCAGCGCGCAATCTTGAAGTCACCGGGCGCGCCAGTGGTCTGTCGGGCATCCAGGATCCGTGGCTGTTCGGGTGGCACATAAACTCTAGCATCGATTACTATTACGTTTTCGTCTTTTTAGCCGCCCTCGCGGTGTTGGCGTCTTTCCGGCTGGCCAACTCGCGTCTGGGAAGGGCCTGGCTCTACGTTCGTCACGACGAGGACGCGGCGGAGGCTATGGGTATCAACCGGGTGAAGGTCAAACTTGCTGCCTACGTGATCGGAGCCATATTCGGCGCAATCGGCGGGGCTTTTTTCGCGACAAATCTTGGCGCCATTTCTCCGGAAAGCTTCTCTTTCGAGCAGTCGGTCCTGGTACTGATGGCGGTTATTCTGGGCGGAATGGGCAAAATTCCTGGCGTTATCTTGGGCGCCTTCATCATCATTCTCGGCCCGGAACTTCTACGAGATTTGGGTGAGTTCCGACTGCTCGTATTCGCCGTGGGGTTGCTGCTCATCATGCTGTTCCGCCCCTCAGGCATTTGGCCGGCAAGGAGGGCATAGCGGTGGCGAACGATACTCTCTTGGCGCTGTCGGGGGTGACGCTGGCGTTTGCCGGCAACACCGTGCTCGAGGATGTTGACTTCTCAATCCCAAAGGACGCGATCGTCAGCCTGATTGGCCCAAATGGTGCTGGCAAGACGTCGCTGTTCAACTCCATTACGGGCTTTTATAAGCCGCAGCAGGGTCAGGTGATGTTTGCCGGGCGTGACATGCTCAAGCTTAAGCCGCACCAGGTCACTCAGGCCGGCATCGCCCGCACATTCCAGAACGTGCGCCTGTTCCGCGAAATGACGGTGATGGAAAACGTCATGAGCGGCATGCACTGCCGCACCAAGGCGGGCGCCCTAGCAGCCGTTCTCCGCTTGCCCTCCCAGCGGCGTGAGGAAAGGGAGATCTACCAATACTGCCTCGAATGCCTGGAGTTTGTTGGCCTGGAACATCTGGCTGACCGCGAAGCCACCACGCTCGCTTACGGTCATCAGCGATTGGTTGAGATCGCCCGTGCACTGGCCACCCAGCCCAAGCTGCTGCTGTTGGATGAGCCGGCAGCGGGTTTGAATGCTGGCGAGAAGACTGCACTGATCGACTTGATCACCCGCATCCGAGCCGAGCGTGGCGTTTCGGTACTGCTGATTGAACATGACACGGGGTTGGTGATGAAGATTTCCGAACGCATCAGCGTTCTCGACCACGGCAAGATGATTGCAGAGGGAACCGCCAAGGAAATCCAGTCCGATCCCAAGGTGATCGAGGCCTATCTCGGTCAGGAAGACGCCGAGGACGTGTTATGAGCACGTCTGGAAACGTCGTCCTGAAGCTTACCGGGGTGGAGGCAGGTTACGGCCGCATTCAGGCGCTTGGCGGCATCGACCTGGAAGTGCGCGAAGGACAGATCGTTACCTTGCTTGGGGCGAATGGCGCCGGCAAGTCGACGACCCTCAAAACTATTTCCGGCCTTGTCCGCGCGAGCGCTGGCACCGTGGAGTTTCTTGGTGAGGACATCACCAGAAAAAACGCTCACGAGATCGCCAGGACGGGGCTGGTTCAGGTGCCGGAAGGGCGGCATATCCTGCGCGGGCTCACAGTCAAGGAGAACCTTGAGCTCGGGGCCTTCACGGTCAAAGATCCTGCATTGCGCAAGAAGCGCATGCGGGAAGTGTTCGATCTGTTCCCGATACTTGAAAGGCGTCAAAGCGGAGATGGGGCTTTGCTCTCCGGTGGCGAACAGCAGATGCTTGCGATCGGCCGAGCGATCATGCATGGGCCCAAGTTGATCCTGCTCGATGAGCCATCGATGGGGCTCGCTCCAAAGCTGGTTCTTGAGACCATGGGCATTGTGAAGCGCCTCAATCAGGCCGGCACCACCATTCTGCTCGTGGAGCAGAATGCACGGTTGGCACTCAAGCTCGCCCACTATGGATACGTGCTGGAGAGTGGACGAATTCGCATGCAGGACGATGCCGCCGGGCTGCGTCAGGACACTTCGATAGTCCAAGCATATCTCGGCGAGTAGGAGTCGCAGGGTCTGCAAACTTACCAAGAGTACTCAATGACACTGCAAGCCCAGGCACAGGTGCACTACGAGCAGGATTTGGCCACGTCAGCCGATGTCTTGGTAGTTGGTGCGGGAGTGATTGGCACCTCATGCGCCTTCGCACTACAAGCTGCGGGGCGTTCCGTGCTCGTCATCGATCCCAAGGGCGTCGCCGGCGAAACCAGTGCGGGCAATGCGGGGGCGTTTGCCTTCTCAGACATCATTCCGCTGGCCACCAAAGGTATGCTGGCCAAAGTTCCGCGGTGGCTGGCCGACCCCTTGGGGCCGCTAACGATCCCGCCACGCTACCTGCCGCAGGTCACGCCCTGGCTGATCCGCTTTTGGCGCGCGGGCTGGCCTGACAAGATCCAGGCTTCGATCCGAGCGCAAGCCGAGATGATGCGCCTGTCGCAAGCAGCGACGGACTGGCTCGTGCAAGAGGCGGGGATCGGCAGCAAGGTCGGGACCACCGGTTCGCTCGAACTCTACGAAAGCGAAAACGAATATCGGGCGTCCCTGCCCGCCTGGGCTGAGCGCGAGAAGCAGGATATCGCTTTTGAGCATGTGCAAGGAACTGCGTTAGCAGAGGTGCAACCAGGTCTTTCCGACCGATTTTACGCCGGCACCTTGGTCCCGCAATGGCGGATGGTGGACGATCCCTATTCCTATACCGTCGCTATTGCCGCAGCTGCACAAGCTCGGGGAGCAAAGTTCGCGCTGGGCGCCGTGAACTCCGTTCGGCGCTCCGGGGAAGGCACAGAGGTGTCGCTGCAGGATGGCCGTACTCTGGCAGCCCGGCAGGTGGTGATCGCAGGCGGCGCCTGGTCAAACAAGCTGACCACTCAACTGGGCGACCGGATCCCTCTCGAAACAGAGCGCGGCTACAATACGACGCTCCCATCGGGCGCAATCGAGCTCAAGCGTCAGCTGATTTTCGGAGGCCACGGCTTTGTAATCTCCCCACTCGAGATCGGAGTTCGAATTGGGGGGGCCGTGGAGCTGGGAGGGCTGAACATAGGGCCCAACTTCGCTCGCGCCGATGCCATGCTGAAAAAGGCCAAGGCCTTCCTGCCCGATCTCAAGATCGAAGGCGGAAAGCAGTGGATGGGCTATCGTCCGTCTTTGCCCGATAGCCTCCCAGCCATAGGCCACTCTCGAGCCGGGGCCGACATTGTTTACGCCTTCGGTCATGGACATCTGGGTCTCACTCAGTCGGCCGGCACCGCCCGGCTCGTGACTCAGTTGCTCAATCGCGAAGCTCCTTCTATCGACTTGACGCCGTTCCGGCCACAGCGTTTCGCACTCTTCGCTAGATAGTTGGTGGTCGAGGAGGAGTAGATGCGTTCGGTGAAGACGATCCACATCGTGGGGTGCCACGCGGAAGGAGAGGTCGGCGACGTGATCGTCGGCGGGGTCGCCCCACCGCCAGGGGAAACCCTCTGGGAACAGTCGCGCTGGATTGCACAGGACAAGACCTTACGTGATTTCGTGTTGAACGAGCCTCGCGGTGGCGTATTCCGCCACGTTAATCTGCTGGTCCCGCCCAAAGACCCTCGCGCACAGATGGGCTGGATAATCATGGAGCCCGAAGACACTCCGCCCATGAGCGGCTCGAATTCGATCTGCGTTGCGACGGTTCTGCTTGACACCGGCATCATCGAAATGACCGAGCCCGAAACCTATATGGTGCTCGAGGCACCCGGCGGATTGGTGGAAGTGGTTGCGCACTGCGTCGGCGGGAAAGCTCAGCGGATCACGGTTCACAATGTGCCCAGCTTTGCCGACAGGCTTGGCGCGCACCTGGAGGTGGAAGGGCTAGGCACACTGGTGGTGGATACCGCTTATGGCGGGGACAGTTTCGTGATTGTGGATGCAGAGGCGCTCGGATTTGGCCTCATACCCGATGAGGCCAGGGAGCTTTCCGAGTCCGGCGTGAAGATCACCCGTGCGGCCAACGAACAACTGGGCTTCACCCATCCAACAAACGCCGAGTGGAACCACATTTCTTTCTGTCAGATCGCGGGTCCGCTAGGCACGGAGGAAGGTGTGATGAGCGGCAGGAGTGCGGTTGTAATCCAGCCTGGAAAAATCGACCGTTCGCCCACCGGTACGGGCTGCTCTGCGCGAATGGCAGTGCTGAGAGAGCGCGGGCAACTCAGCGTGGGTGATCGATTCATTGGCCGTTCAATCATCGACTCCCGCTTTGACTGCCGCGTTGAGCGGGATGCCAGGCTGGCAGACAAGCGAGCGATAGTGCCCTCGATCACCGGCCGCGCTTGGATTACTGGGTCGCGTCAGGAGATGCTCGATCCTGATGACCCATGGCCGGGAGGCTACAAGATTTCGGACACCTGGCCTCGAAAACTTTAGGTGTTGCATGCTGCCCACCACCACAGAAAGCCACTCTCAGTTGGCTTATCTCGCGCTTGAGCGCAAGATCGTCATGCTTGAAATAGAGCCGGGCACGGTCGTTAGCGAAGCCAGCACGATTGAGCTGTCCGGAGTAGGGCGGACGCCGGCACGAGAAGCGCTGCAGAGACTTGCGCTGGAAGGGTTGGTCGAGATCCGACCTCGTGCTGGCATCCGTATCGCAGAGATCCGGCCCGACGATTTTCTGAATGTGCTCGATGTCCGAAGGATGCTTGAGCCAAGTCTGGCATTGCTCTCGACCCGCTTTGCTACCGGTGCTCAGCGCCGGCGGGTTGAAGAGTGCCGGCAGGAGATGCTTCACGCGCTCGCGCACAGCGATACATCGGCGTTCCTGGAGGCCGACAAAGCGTTCGATGCCGCTTTGGCCAGCGCTTGCCCGAACCCATACCTGTCAGCGACACTGCGACCCTTGCAGTCACACTCGCGTCGGTTCTGGTTCCGCTTCTTTGCCGACACAGGCATAGAGGCAGCCGTTTTGCTCCACTGCAGAGTAATGGACCATTTCGTCAAAGGAGATGCGGAGGCTGCCTCCGGAGCGATGGCAGCGCTGATCGAAGACATGAAGAAAAAGGCATTCAGCCTGCGTCACGATCCCGTCCTCCCCGCACAATGAG
Source organism: Devosia sp. RR2S18 (assembly GCF_030177755.1). Taxonomy (NCBI): domain Bacteria; kingdom Pseudomonadati; phylum Pseudomonadota; class Alphaproteobacteria; order Hyphomicrobiales; family Devosiaceae; genus Devosia; species Devosia rhizosphaerae. Next base: position 3,871,862 of record NZ_CP126539.1, on the reverse strand, counting down.
CGAGGACAGAGAGGTCGTGGAGTTTCAGCCCTAAGGCGGCATCACCGGGTTCGAACCGGCGTCCTGCCTCTGGCACTAGGCGATCGCGTCGAGCCCGCCCGCCAGTAAACGATCGAGCATGGCAGCGTCAGCACCACTAATCGCAACGCCGTTGAGCTCAGCATCTACGCGTGCCGCGTAGCGTCTCGAGGAGGGGAGGCGGGCTCCCTGCCCAACGATAGACGACAATATGGTCTCTGCGCGGGAGAACGGGTCTCCTGAACCGCTGAATGAGAACTTTAGTGGATCAAAGGCGATAATCAGCTCGCCATGGCGCGGCGCGAGTGTGGTCGACCCCAGCTGATCGAGTGCTTCATGACTGGTCAGATCTCCGATCATGGCGGCGGCCAAGAGCTCAATCATCGTGGAAATGGCCGACCCTTTGTGCCCCCCGAACGGCAACATGGCGCCTGCCAAGGCCGCATCAGGATCATTGGTTGGAGCCCCGGCTGCGTCGAGCGCCCACCCGTCTGGCAGTTGTTCGCCCGCGCGGCGGTAGAGCTCGATCTCGCCTCGAGCGGCGACGCTCGTGGCAAAATCAAACACATAGGGAAGCTGGTTGGGGCGCGGCCATCCGAAGGCGAGGGGATTGGTGCCCAGCAGAGGTCTGCTGCCACCCGTGGGCGCAACGGTAGCGTAGCTTGGGCACATCGCAAGCCCTGCTAGTCCGAGTTGCGTCAGAAGTTCTATCTCGTACCAGAGCGCAGAAAAATGGGTGCAATTGTTAATGACCAACGCGGCGAGCCCGTAGGTCTGGGTTCGTTCAACGAGTGACGGAAGCCCGAGTTCGACCGCAGGGCAGGAAAGCCGTATTTGGCATCGACCCGCACAACCGCTGTGTCGTCGAGCTGGAGGACGGGCTCGGCTGCCGGATCGACCTTGCCGGCTTTCACCGTGCGCAGGCACCCCTCTATCCGGTAGATTCCGTGCGATGGGCATGCGTCGCGTTCCGCAGCGGTGATGGCTCGAGCCAGTGCCAGTGCCTGCATTTCCGAGAGCCCGGCTTTGGAAAAGATCGCTTCGACCCTCCGGTTCAGATCGATGACAGATAGGCGCGTTCCTGCGGCAGGTGGTTCCATGATCCTAGATCACAGCAAAGCCGCGAGCGTAGGGGTCGCGATCGTCGATGAAGATGGTGTTTATGCCGGTCTGGCGGGCCCAGCCAGAGACCGAGGGAATGATGGCCCCGCGATCCCCCACCTTGGCCGCCTCTTCCACCCGCCCGCGGAACAGGCTGCCGATGATGCTCTCATGCACGAACTCGTCGCCAACGCTGAGCCGGCCCTTTGCCGCCCACTGGGCCATGCGCGCTGAAGTGCCAGTGCCGCATGGGGATCGGTCTATCGCCTTCTCGCCATAAAAGACCGCATTGCGCGCCGTTGCGCCTGGGACCGTGGGTTCTCCCGTCCAGAGAATGTGGGAGAGCCCTCGTATTGCGGAGTTCTCGGGGTGGACGAATTCGTACTTTGCGTTAAGGGCGCTTCGCAGCTGCGGGCTGAGGCGGACCAGATCGCCAGCTGTGAAGTCAGCGATGTCGCGGAAGCCGTGCTGCGCCTCAACAATGGCGTAGAAGTTTCCCCCGTAAGCGACATCGACCTTGATCTCACCCAAGCCTTCTACATTCGCGGAAAGGTCCTCGGAGTGAAGGAAGGCAGGAACATTGGTCAAGCGCACGTCTTCAACGAAACGGCCTTCCATTCGGTACTCGACCGTCACAAGGCCAGCAGGAGTATCGAGGCGGAGTTTGCCAGGTTCTCGGGGCGTGACCAGGCCGTTCTCGATCGCCATGGTGACTGTTCCGATTGTGCCATGACCGCACATTGGCAGACACCCGGACGTTTCTATGAAGAGGACCGCCACATCGCAGTCCTCACGCGTGGGTGGGTAGAGAATGGAACCCGACATCATGTCGTGACCGCGCGGTTCAAACATCAGACCTGTGCGTATCCAGTCGAACTCGGCCAAGAAGTGAGCACGTTTTTCGATCATGTTCGCGCCGCTGAGGCGTGGTGCGCCACCTGCCACTAGACGCACCGGATTGCCGCAGGTGTGACCGTCGAAACAGCTGAACGTATGATTGGCCATATAGAATCTCAAACCTGTGGAATTGGACTGCAGAGCTCATAGCTCGGGGAGAGGTGTGCGGCCGGCATCGGCGCCGAAGTCAGTTGATTACCTTTCCTGCAGGTGCTTGGCCAGTATGCGCATGGGGAGCGCGCCTCAAGGCATTCTTAGCAGCGATACGTGTGCAGGAGAGCGAGGAGATAAAGCGTAGTGAGTAGCCGGCCTCGCGCTGCTTTCAGGCCGCAAATAGTTGCGCCTCTAAGCAATGCCCTTTGATGAGTCCCGCATCAGTTGGACTTAGATCAAAAAGAGGCGTCTTACCTCAACCACCCAGCCACTTCATCATCGCAAGTTGCCACTTCTCTGGTGAGATTTCTGACGCCTGGCATGTAGCTTCACCTGAACAACGGTGAGAATGAATCTTTCCATCCGGCGTAATACGAGCGACAATCTGATTGTGCCAGTTGAGGAGGATGCAGTCGGGAACATTCGCACTTGAGGATATACGCTCCTCAAGATGATCGAAGTACCACTTTCGCGTACTTTGCAGGTCATCGAAAGGCCGTTCGAGTGTGCCCACGCGACAGCGACGAACACCCTCGACCAATGCTTCTTGAACTTCCGCCACCAAAGTCCTTCCTCGCGGTGCGACCGCTGAGCCGATCATCGTTGACTTCCAATCGAACTTAGCCACTCCAGGAGCTGCTTGAACGCACTCAGGTATGGTTTGTCTTCATGTTGTCTGAGGTCTTTGCTCGAGTAGATAACCTCCCCAATGTTGAAATCGAGCAATGATTTTTCCTTCTTCCGAGCATCGGAGCACATAGCACTGAAGCGCAAAGTCTCCCCCTCAGGATCCTGTCGCGTCACGGCTTGGGTTGCAAGGGCAAGCTTTCAACGCGTGATCTGAAGTCTCCTCATGGTTCCGCTTTTTTCGATTCCGTTGTCGTTCATCAAGGCCTCGCCTCTCGGGGCATCCGGCACGGCTGTTATTCTGGTCTGGGCGGAACCGCATCGGTACTGCGCCACATCGACAAACTCGTGGCGGACCTCGACGCGGTTGTTCTGATGCGTTTCAGCTAAACGGCGTGGTGCAGCCGCAGCCATATGCACTGAATGGCAGATCTAGGGAAATCGTGGTCTGGGCGGCAGGTAGGGGGCGGTAGCTGCCATCGTCCAAACCGCCGCCAAACGGCAGCTATTTCTATGTCGCCGCCTGAAAGCTGCCGGTCTAGCCCCAAGTTTGTCATTCCAGCGGCGCTGTCGGTTTGGAGTGGATGGCGTCTAAGCAGCGGCCGAAACTCAATGGCAGTCAAAAACAAACGTGTATGGGTGCGGCTATTTGTTGAGGTCTAATACGGGAACTGCTCGCTTGCTGGCGATCCGATCGCTGCCGGCGCCGATCACTACATTGCCTCCGTAGATGGTCACTGGTCGAAATGACAGATCCATCTAGAACTGTGATCTCCCCAAGATGAACGTCGTCATCGATTACGTCGGAAAGGAAGGATCGGATCTGCTCGCACACTCTGCCTAGAGTCTGTTTGAATTTTTTCCGCATGTTGACCTTCCAAAATCTGCGTGGCTTTGAACTTCGTGGGAGTAGCTGTCCCAAGTCAATTCAGCCAGGCCATGTTCGGATCCACACTGGCACAAAAGCGTGCCGCATTCAGCCGCGCCTGTTCCACGACGCGGCGAACCAGCTCAACTTCGCTTGCCGAATTGTAACTGCCGATGATGGGCATTGCGGGGAAGCGCTTGCTGACGTTGATCTGGTGTAAAAGTCCGAGCTTAAGTTCCCGTTTGATGGTGACCGTGGGAATAGCGCCAACACCGAAGCCGTCGATCAGCAAGTTGACGATGGAATACAGGGAATTTGAGCTCGTGAGTTTACTGGCCAGAACCTGCTCGTCTTGGAAGTAGGGAGCTATCATCCGGTAGGGTGGTGTATCTTTCGGGAAGGTGATGATGGGCATTCCCGCCAGATCGTCCACCGTATAGATGCGATCTGGATCGATGATTTTGGGTGACCCGGCCCATGTCATCTGTAGCACGCAGGCGGTGAAGCTGCGGAAACTATCACCGATGGCCGGATCAACTGCGAAAATCACGTCAAACTCGCCTCGATTGAGGCCCTCGATCAGGTGCTTGGTGCCTTCGATCGTCAGTTCAATCTTGAGCGTTGGAAATGCGGAGTGCAGATCCTCAACCAAGGGCGTCATCCAAGTCGAGGAAACGGAGTCGATGGCACCTATCCGCACGACCTTGGCGCCCAAGTCTGAATGATCCGAGAGCTCCCGTTTCAAGCCTTCGTAGTTGGCCAGGATGCTGCGGAAAGTGGCGAGGACCCGTTCTCCTTCGGAGGTCAGCGAAAAGGCTCGCCCAGTACGATGCATCAACTTGCAACCGAACTCCTGCTCGATAGCCGCCAGGCGGATCGATATAGCTGGTTGGGTTGTGTGCAGTTCCTCTGCCGCTCGGCCAAAATGCCGATGCCGGGCCAAAGCGACAAAGGTCGTCATGTCGAGGATGCGCATGGCGCTTCCTCTATCAGACTTGCTCATGTTCTGCAGGCTTTTCCTGGCTCAGGACGCTACCATAATGTGCCGCACCTGAGTGTAGTCCAGCAGTGACTGCATGGAGAGATCCGAACCGTAGCCGGAGTTCTTCATGCCGCCATGTGGCATCTCGGTAGCAAAAACACCATGCGTGTTGACCCAAGTCACGCCGTACTCAAGGCGGTTGGCTATGTTCATAGCCTGCGTTGCGTCGCGCGACCAAACCGAGGAGGCAAGCCCATATTCCGAGGCGTTCGCCCAACCAAGGGCAGTCTCCACCTCCTCGAAGGCCGTAATGGATACGACGGGGCCAAACACTTCCTTCTGGACGATTTCCGCTTCGAACGGTGCAGCCACCAAGGTGGGCTCACAGAAGTAGCCGCTGCCATCTATCGCGGTTCCACCCGTGACGATATCGGCACCACTCGCGCGAGCTCGCTCGACAAAGCCAAGCACGCGGTCGCGCTGTGCGGCGGTGATAAGGGGGCCGAACTCGACATCGTCGCGCCTGGGCTCCCCGTAGACCAGCGAGTCCATCATGCTGGAGAGCTTGTCAGTCAGGTCGCGCGCTATCGACTTATCCACAAAGATGCGGCAGGCGGCGGTGCAGTCCTGTCCCGCATTGTAGAAACTCGCCTCACGCAGGGTCTCGACCAGTTTATCGACATCGGCGTCCGCACAAACAATGACTGGTGCTTTACCACCAAGCTCGAGATGTGTGCGCTTTATGCTCTCGCCCGCCGCAGCCTTGAGGACGGCACGCCCGGTACGAATATCCCCGGTCAATGAAATCATGCGCACCAGAGGGTGGGTAATCAGCGTCTGTCCGACGGTCGGTCCATCGCCGCAAACCACGTTGACGACCCCTGGCGGCAGAAATTCTCCCAGAATTGATGCCAGCAATAGCAGACTGAGCGGCGTATTCTCCGAGGGTTTAATAACCACGCAATTTCCAGCGGCCACTGCTGGAGCGATCTTCCAGGCCGCCATCAAAAGCGGGTAATTCCAGGGAGCGATGGATGCGATTACGCCTATCGGGTCGCGCCGCAGCATGCTGGTGTGTCGGCTCGAACGATAACCGTCGGCAACTGTGCCCGGCACATTGCGAACCGCCGTGCCAAAGAAGCGGAACACATCGGCCACATTGGCCAACTCGCCGGCTTTGACATACCGCCATGGCTTGCCGGCGTTTATCGACTCGATATCGGCAAGCGCCTCGGCGCGCTGCTCGATTGCATCGGCAATACGCAGCAGAGCCAAGCTCCGCTCCTTGGGGGTGGTCTGGCTCCACCTGGCGAAAGCGGCATGAGCCGCATGCACCGCCTTGTTGATCTGTTCGGGATCTGCAGACGCCACCTCGGCCAGGAGTCCTCCCGTTGCTGGTTCACGGGCGGGCAGGTCAGAGCCCTGGCCGAGGATGTATTCGCCATTAATGAAGAGGCGGGTTTCGTAGGTCATGCTTGGCTTCCAGACGTTGCCGGGATTACGCGAATGCGGGCAGGTTCAATGCTCAATGACACCTCCTGCCCATCAGAGAATTCAATGTCGTTGCCGGTGAGCGCCCGGAGTGTCTCGCCGGCCAGCGTCATCACATAACGGTTGCGAGCACCCAAGAATACGCGGGTTCGCACCTTCGCGCGCGGCCCGATCCCGGCTTCGGTCAAGGTAAGATCCTCTTGTCTTAGCGCTACGGTCGCCCGCCCTCTCACCACAACCTCGTCTGGCAGAACCAGCTCTTGTCCGTCGGCGAAGCGTGCCAGCGGACTTCCTGCGCTTTCCACGATTTCGGCGGGCAGCAGGTTGGCCGAACCGATGAAATTAGACGCGAAGGCAGTAGCCGGCTGCCCGTAAATCTCCGCGGGCGTGCCTTCCTGCTCGACACGGCCCCCATTGAGCAGAACAATGCGGTCAGACAGACTGAGTGCCTCTTCCTGATCGTGCGTGACAAATATCGTGGTTAGCCCCAGACGTTGGTGGATTTCGATCAGCTCCACCTGCATGTCCTCCCGGAGGCGCGCATCGAGGTTGCTAAGCGGCTCGTCCAGCAGCAGCACCTTGGGTCGAGAAACGATCGCCCGGGCGAGGGCTACGCGCTGTTGCTGTCCGCCCGAAAGCTCGCGCGGCTTGCGTTCCGCAAGGTGTCCCAGCTGGACAGTCTCGAGCGCTCCTTTCACTTTGTCCGCCTGATCTTCCCGACTGCCAATGCCGCGCATACGCAGCGGAAACCGCACGTTCTCAGCCACGCTCAAATGGGGGAGCAGGGCATAGGATTGGAACATCATTGCAATGTCCCGTTTCTCGGGCGGGAGCGTGGTCATGTCGCGGCCGTCGATCTCGACCTGCCCGCCGCTTACGCCCTCAAGGCCTGCCACGATGCGCAGCAACGTGGTTTTGCCGCAGCCGGACGCCCCCAGCAAGGAGATGAATTCACCGGAGGCAATTTCCAGGGAGATGCCGTGCAGCACCTGCGTCTTGTTGAAGGATTTCCGGATGTCGGTAAGGCGCACATTTGCCATGGTCATGAACTCGCGAATTTGGTTAGCCCCAGCATGCGATCTATGATGGCGATCAGAGCAACTGTCAGAGCGATCATGATGGTGGAAACGGCAGCAACGGAGGGATCGGGAGAAAACTCCAACTGACCGTAGATTTGCACCGGCAGGGTTGTCAGGGTGGGGCCACGTAGAAAGAGCGAGAGGACGGCCTCGTCAAAGGAGATATTGAAGGCGAAGAAAGCCCCTGCAGCTAGACCGGGAAGGCATTGCGGTACGACTACGAACCACAGCCGCTGGAGACGGTTCGCTCCCATCGTGCGCGCCGCTTGCTCGAGATAGGGATCGGACTCGGACAGCACCGCTAACGTTGTCCGCACGACATAGGGCAAGGCGACAACCGTGTGGCTCAACGCCAGGACTGCAGGGGTTACCGGGCCGAAAGCCGCACTCCAGAACATCAGCATGCCAATCGCATAAATAATCGTGGGTAGTACCAGCGGCGACAGGAAGAGCGTTGCTAGCAATTCGGAAAATGGCAATTGGCGACGGTGAATGGCGATGGCGGCCGATCCGCCAATCAGAGTTGCCATTACCGTAACGAGGACAGCGATTTGCAGGCTGATCCAGCCGGCGCCCAGATAGGCATCGGACGACAGAACTTGCTGGTACCAACGTAGACTCAATCCGTCGGGCGGGAAGGCGATGAACTGACTTTCCGACACTGAAACGCCTACCACGACGATCAGTGGCGCCAACAGGAAAAGTGCCGTAAGCGCGACGAAGATCACACCAGCGGCGCGCAGGCCAAGCGGAATAGCCCTAACCATGCTTGGACCCCGTCAGCTTGATGTAGGGAATGAGCACCAGCAGGATGCCCGCGAACAGGATGACGGCTTGCGCTGCCGCGAAGGGCCAGTCAGGGGTTGCCGTTACCGAGCGGTAGATGGAGGCCGCGAGGACTTGGATACGGGTTCCGCCGAGCAGGTTTGGGGTCACAAAGGAACTGGCTGACAGGGTGAAGCACAGGAGCGAGCCGGCGACGATACCAGGCAGTGCAAGCGGCAGCACGACAGTGCGGATGGTCTGCAGAAACGAGCAGCCCATTGTTCGAGCGGCTTCCTCCAAGCGCCCATCCATCCGCGTCAGCACGCCCAGGATGGAGAGGGTCATGAACGGCAAGAGAACCTGCACCATGCCGATCACGATGGCGGTCTCGGTCTGCATCAGCGCGAAGTTCCGGCCTACAAAGCCCCAATCCCGAAGCAGTTCGGGGACTAGCCCACTGCGGCTGAGCAGGACCATCCATCCAAATGTACGTACGACCACGCTGGTCATCAGCGGCAGGATGACCATGACGACGAGCCAAAGGCGTAGCCGCGGACCCACTTTCGTCATGATGTAGGCGAGAGGAAAACCAATAGCTGCGCAGATCGCGGTTATGAGCAGAGACAAGCGCACGGTGCGCCACAGAATGCCGAGGTAATATGAATCCGACAAAAACCGTGCGAAGGGCTGCAGTGTCAAGCCTTCGGGACCGGAGAAACTCAACGCCAACATTTGGGCGATCGGCATGAAGAAGGCCAAGGCTAGCAGCAAAACCCCAGGAAGGGCTAGCAGCAGGTTTTCTGTACGGTCGTTCATCGGCTTAGGATGTCTCTCGAGCGGTTGCCGGCACTGTGGTTCACAAGTTGAAAAACATGGCGATGATCTCCGTCACCGGCCGAGATCCGCGTGGAACGGTCGCCGGCTGTTTGTCGGACAGAGATACAATTGCGGTTTTCGCGCACGCCCTCGCTGAGAAGATGAGGTTACTCGCCGGCGTCAGCTAGTGCATTGGAGCGCCCCCAGGTCAGCATTCCGGCCCGATAAGGCGGGGATGCAGAACGCCGGGAGCGCTCAGATTCAAGTGTGCTCAGCGCTACTGAGCGATGGCCTTGTTCCACTCCTCAACCCAGGTGGAGCGATTAGCTTCAATCACGGTTGGGTCGAAGCGCAGCAGTCCTGCAACTGCCTCTTCGCCATATGCAACGTCGGCTGCGACGTCTTCGGCCAGCTCGGTCTGGGAATTCGTCGGGGTATAGCGCAGCGCTTCAGCGAAGCAGGCCTGAGCATCCGCCGAAATTGTCAGATCGATAAACTCGAGGGCAAGTTCGGTGTTGGGTCGACCAGCGACAAGGTTTGCCGTGATAAAGCTGGCCGGCGTACCTTCCTCTCCTTGGGTGAACCTGGTGGGTAGGCCCGCATTGCGGAGGGTGTAGGCGTAGTCCGAAGCATATGGGGCAATCCAGGCGTCGTTCTGTGCGAACTCCTGCTGAATTTCGGGGGAAGTGGAGACGATCAGAGCGCCGGCGTCAAGCAGCTGACCTACCGCATCAAGGCCTGGCTGAATGTTGTTCAGATCACCACCCTGCACCTGATTGAGCATCAGGAAGCCCAGCATGCCATAGCCGTTGGAAATGTCCGTAAGCACCAGGTGCTCGGCATAGTCCGGGTTCATAAGGTCAGTCCACTTTGTCGGAGCAGTGGTTATTGCCTCGCTATTGTAGACCAGACCAATGGCCGCGATCGAGTAGGCCGGTCCTTCGCCCTCGGACAAGTTGGCCTTAGCGAAGTCATAGAGATCCCCGGCATTGCTCAATGCAGCCGCGTCAATCGGAGACAGCAGGCCCTCATCTGCTGCAACGATCTCCTGACCACCCGAGAAATGGATGACGTCGAACTGCGGCGCATCCTTTTGGGCGCGCAGCTGGGCAAAGGCATCCGCTGAATAGGCGGTGACGACGTTCACCGTGGCACCCGTCGCTTCTTCAAACGGGGTGATGACGCAGTTGCGATGGGCTTCTTCATAGGCGCCACCAAACGAGTTGATGGTGAGCGTATTGTCCTGCGCCATGGCTGTCGAGCCGAGGAGGGCCGAGAGGCCCAAAACGGCGGTGCTCAGTTTTGCTTTCATTTGACGTTCCCTTCCTGGTTGAACCGAAGCCGGACCCTTGGGTCCGGCAAAGTGATGTTAGGCGAGGCGACCGACTTCCACGGTCTTGGCGCCTTCGAGGCGGATCAGACGGCACTGCTCGGCCACGGCTTCAAGATTCTGCGTCATTTTGCCGAAATAGGTGCAGGGAATCCAACCCGTCGGACCAAATGTGCGTCCCCCAACGCCGTAGAACATGCCAATTTCCCAAAACTCGGTGGGGTCAATCTTGAAGAAGTTCTTGGGCTGGTAGAACCAGAGCAACTCGCCTGGTTCTGGAAGAACCGTCTGGTTCTCCGGGGGAAGTGCTGTGGGATCGAAATTGCGGTGCGTCTCGGGAAGGCCCATCATGATTTCAGGCCCCGAGAACATCGCATGTGTCGCCTTCCACTGGATCGGCGTTTCAAGCGCACCCCAGAGGGCTTCGCAGGTCTTGGGAGCGTTGTCCCAATAAAGCGTGATGATGCCCTGCACGTTGGCATCGACGAATTTGAGATAGAACTTTTTGTCGGACATGATCGCCATGGCTTGAGTTGATGCATCAATCAAAGCCGTTGCCGCGAGCCTGTCCAATTCCGAATTGCAATTTTAGCGATAAGGAAGTTTTATCAAAAATGCCCTAGCCGAGCGATCCGACCCACTTCTTCCCAGAAGAGGAGATCATGGGCACGTCCTTCGGGGCGCCATTCGGGGTGCCATTGTACGGCCAGGAGCGAGGGTGCGCCGGGAGCTGACGAGATGGCTTCCACCACGCCGTCCTCGGCTGTCGCGTTCACGACGAGACCTGCCCCGAGTGTGCCCACTGTCTGGTAGTGCACACTGTTGATGCGAAGTGGTTCGTCCCCGAGGAGAACAGCCAAAGGTGTTCCCGGGACCGGTGTGGCGATATGGGCGTGCCCAAACATCGCATCGAGGTCAGCGCCGTCGGGAGCATGATGAAGCAGGTCCTGCATGCTTGAGTCCCGCTGGTCCATCAGGGTCCCACCAAGCGCGACATTTATTTCCTGCAACCCCCGGCAGATTCCAAAGACGGGCTTGCCTGCTTTCAATGCGGCCGAAACAAGCGCGTCAGTCATGGCGTCTCGCCTGCGGTCGAAGGGCGAGCGTCCACTGTTTGCACCATACCGTGCCGGTTCGATGTTGGAATTGCTGCCGGTCAACAGAATTGCATCGAGACGCGCCACCAGCGCCTCGGCATCCTGGGTTGCCTCGAGACCAGGGCAGATCACGGGCACGGCATGGGCGTAGCGCGCCACTGCATCCGCATAACGGGTTTTGACAATGTAGGCTTCTTCGCCCTCCACTGAACGTGTGCAGGAGATCACCCCGATCAGGGGTTTGGTGTTATTGTGCATGGAAGAACAGGACGCTGCTTTGAAAGGGCTCACCAAAGCTTGGCGTCGACTGCGGGTTCGTCAAGACGGTAAGTCTCAGAAAAGATCGATGCCCGGAAGGCTGCGCGTCCTGGAGATTGGTTAGGCATTGCGTCGCGGCAGCCAGATGGGTGCCGCTTAGTCCTCAGCCAGATTGTCGGCCAGCCACGCTTCGAACTGTGCCAGAATTCTCTTGCCTCGCCTTTGGGGCGCAATCATCAGGTAGTATCCGCCTAGCCGCACCTGGCTCTCGAGAATTTCCACAAGCCGCCCCTCATCGATCTCGGAACCGGCTGTCAGCCGGGTGACGAGGGCAATCCCTTGGCCGGCCAGGGCTGCATCAAAGCCCAGGTTCGCGTCCCATAGCCGGGGTCCCTTCAACTCATCAGTGAGCCGGTGCCGCATCGCATCGAACCAGTCGGTCCATTGCTGCTTGCTCTCTTCATGGATCAGCGGCGCACGCGCGAGCGCGGCCAAATCATCGGGGGCCCCGTGCTGCGCGATCCAGATAGGGCTCGCCACTGGAAACATGCGCGGCTGGATCAGCTTGCGCGAGTTCTCGGGTATCGCATCGGCACTGCCAAACCCGATCATCAGGTCAGCCTCGCCGCTGGAAAAGTCGGGTAGACGGTCAATCGCGCGCAAGCTGATATCAACCGGCCCCAGAGCTGCTTCCATTACCGCCAAGCGTGGTGTCATCCAACGGGTGGCAAGGCCCGGCATGCACCAGATTCTCAGCGCAGTCCGTGGGTGTGCCGGTCGCAATTCGGCGGCGGAATTGCCGATGATCCTGAACGCCCGCTCCACCGCACCAAACAAGACCTGCCCCGAGGCTGTCAGCACCACGCCCCGCGGCGTCGTCTCCACCAGCTTTTGCCCCATCCAATGTTCAAGATTGTGCACGTGGCGACCAACGACCGTGTGACTGACACCTATGTCGGCTGCCGCTTTTCGCATCCCTCCGGTGCGCCCGACGGCTTCGAACGCGCGCAGCATAGTCAGTGGCGGCAGTTTGGGTGCATTACTCACGAGTGGAAGCTCTAGTGCACCACTGTGAACAATTCAATCTGCTACCAGCGCACCGTTGCGCCGAACTATCGTGTGGGAGATCAATTCGCCTTCGAGGTCACCATGATGTCTGCCAATCTCGCGCTTCAGATGCGCCGGGAAAATGCCCTTCCTCAGGGCCTCGCCAGCGCCTTCCCCGTCTATGCAGCGCGCGCCAGGAATGCTGAGCTATGGGACGTGGAGGGACGGCGGTACATCGATTTTGCCGGAGGAATAGCCGTTCTCAATACCGGACATTGCCACCCCAAAATCTTGGCGGCAGTTCGCGACCAGTTGGACGAGTTCAGTCATACGGCGTTTCAGGTGTTGCCATACGAGCCTTATGTCGCCTTATGCGAAAGGCTCAACACTCTGGCCCCGTTCACCGGTGCTGCCAAGTCGGTGCTCTTTTCAACCGGAGCGGAAGCTGTCGAAAACGCCATAAAGCTGGCTCGTGCCCACACCGGCCGTTTGGGCGTTGTCGCCTTCAGCGGAGGCTTTCATGGGCGTACCACGCTTACAATGGCGCTTACCGGCAAGGTCGCGCCCTATAAGCTCAAATTCGGCGTTGCGCCGCCGGCCATTTATCACCTCCCGTTTCCCGCCGAGACGCACGGCGTCACTCTAGCCGATACTCTGGGCGCGCTACAGACCCTGTTCCGCGCCGACATCGCACCGACCGACGTGGCGGCAATCATCATCGAACCGGTGCAGGGGGAGGGCGGTTTCCTGCCGGCTCCCGCCGAACTCTTGCAGGCGCTCAGGGCGATCTGCGATGACCATGGCATCGTGCTCATCGCAGATGAGGTACAGACCGGATTTGCCCGCACAGGCAAAATGTTCGGCATCGAGCATTCTGGTGTTGAGCCTGATCTCGTCACCATAGCGAAATCTCTGGCCGGCGGTTTTCCGCTCTCGGGCGTAATCGGCCGCTCCAGCATCATGGAGGCAGCGGCACCAGGCGGTTTGGGAGGCACCTATGCCGGCAGCCCCCTGGCCTGTGCTGCGGCGCTTGCCGTCCTTGATGTTATCGAAGAAGAGCAGCTTCTTGATCGTGCACAGGCCATTGGCGCCGCTATTCGAGGCAAGCTCGAAGCACTGCTGCGGCGCAATGACGTGGTATCGATCTCCGGCATCCGCGGACCAGGCGCCATGATTGCCTTTGATATCGTCGGCGAGCGAGGAGAGCCCGATATTGCGGGCACCAAGCGTGTCATCCAGCATGCACTGGACGAAGGGTTGGTGCTGCTGTCCTGCGGCATCCACGGCAACACCATCCGCATTCTCAATCCACTGACCATATCCGATGCCACGCTGAGTGAGGGGCTCGAAAAACTGGAGCGTGCGCTTGCCGCCGCGCTGGCAAGAAAGGAAAGCCATGCGTCCTCTTATTGATGCCGACCTGCTGCAGAACCAGAGCTACATAGGCGGCAGTTTTGTTGGTGAGCCCCGCCTTGCGGTGACCAATCCATCTACCGGGGAGTTGCTGGCCCAGGTTCCCGATGTCGGGAGCGCCGGAGCAGAGGAGGCGGTCGATGCCGCTGCCACCGCTTTGCCTGGCTGGGCGGGCACCACGGCAAAGAACCGGTCGGCATTGCTGCGCCGATGGTTCGATCTGATTGTCGGCAGCCGCACGGATCTGGCGACTGTTCTTACCAGCGAACAGGGCAAGCCCTTTGCCGAAGCGCTGGGGGAGATCGACTATGCAGCATCCTATGTCGAGTTTTACGCTGAAGAGGCCAAACGCATCTCTGGCGAGGTATTGGCGGCGCATCGCGCAGACGCACGCATCATGGTGTTGCGCCAGCCGGTCGGTGTGGTGGCTGCAATAACTCCGTGGAACTTCCCGGCAGCCATGGTAACGCGCAAGGTTGCGCCCGCCCTGGCGGCTGGATGTACTGTGGTGCTCAAGCCAGCTCCGGAAACTCCGCTGACCGCTCTTGCATTGGCAGAATTGGCGCGGCGTGCCGGCTTGCCAGCAGGGGTGCTCAATGTGGTGACCGGTGATGCCATTGCCATCGGGCAGGTGCTGACCACCCACCGAGACATAAGGTTGGTAGGGTTTACCGGATCCACCGAAGTCGGCAAGATCCTGATGCGACAAGCCGCCGGTACAGTCAAGAAAGTGGCACTTGAACTGGGCGGAAACGCACCCTTCATCGTATTCGAAGATGCCGACATCGAAGCGGCCGTGGAAGGTGCGATCGTTTCCAAGTTCCGGAACATGGGCCAGACTTGCGTCTGCACGAACCGTATTTATGTACACGACAGCGTGCACGACGCTTTTGTCGCCAGGCTGACTGACAGGATGCGCTCGCTCCAGGTCGGGGACGGCTTTGCTGAAGGGGTCATGCAAGGTCCGCTGGTGAACGAGGCGGCCGTCCAGAAGGTGGAGGCTCATATCGCCGATGCAGTTCAAAAGGGCGCTGCGGTCAAATTAGGCGGCAGGCGCCATCCTCGGGGCGGCACCTTCTTCGAGCCGACAGTGCTCACTGGGGTAACGGGCGAGATGACCTTGGCCCGAGAAGAAACATTTGGTCCTCTCGCTCCGGTGTTCAGGTTCATCGACGAGGATGAGGTGATCGTGGCAGCCAATGCGACAGACACCGGGCTTGCCGCCTACTTTTATTCGCAGAACGCCGCACGCCTGTTCCGCGTAATGGAGCGGCTCCAGTACGGCATGGTCGGCGTGAATACTGGGATGATCTCGACCGAACTTGCTCCCTTTGGTGGCATCAAGGAAAGCGGCAATTCCCGAGAAGGGTCCCAGTACGGCATCAACGAGTTTCTCGATATGAAATATGTATGCGTTGGGGGAGTTGGTTCTGCCAGCTGAGAGGGATGAGGGCGAGCGATGGGGTAGGGGCACGTTGCTAAAGGCGCTATGCTCGTTTTGCGCCTGTTTCCCATAGACTGCGAACCTGGATCGGATCGAAGATGCACAAGGGCAACATCAAAGATACTGGCACTGAGATCTTTGAGTGGGGCCAGATCAGGTGGCACCTCAGTGAGGCGGAAGTCAGCCTGGCCGCCGGTCAGATGGCGGTACTCCCGAACCAAGTGGACGACCTTCACTGTCATCCTGATGCGCTAGAACTCGCCTATGTTATTTCGGGGGAGGGTCAGCAAGTGATTGGAGACGCGGCTCCTTTCGCAATTGGACCAGGCGATATGTTCTGCGTGCCGCGGGGTGTTTCCCACTGCACCCGGAACACCGGGATCGGCAAGCTGGAGATCCTCGTAGTCCACTCGCCAGGCGGGGCTCACCAAAGGGTGCGCGCAAGAGCCGCCGCAGGCAGTTCTGCGGCGACCGCGGACCAACACAAAGTCTGGGCGGATGCAGCGAAGGAGGAGGTCAGTCACTGGTCGACATGGTAGCTACCAACGCTCTCGCGAGACCAGCAGCTGATCTCGGCTGAGGGAGTGTCGCGCGACCACATGCGTGAGGCTGAGGCGATCTTCGAACGACCACGTTATCCTGCGTCAGTACCACTGTTGCGATGTCAGTCCTTCTGCAAACTCAACTGGCGAATTCACCACCGCTGCCGATGACAGGCGAGCGCCTGTGTCTGAATAGCCCCGTGTTCTGTAGACACCTTCGGGGTTAGATTTGGTGCCGCCGTTCGAACTCGACGGGTGAGAGCATGCCGTTGCGGACGTGCTTTCGGGTGGGGTTGTAGAACATCTCAATGTAATCGAACACATCTTGGCGGGCTTCGTCCCGTGTCCGATAGGTCCGACGCCTGATCCTCTCGCGCTTGAGCAGGTTGAAGAAGCTTTCGGCCACAGCATTGTCATGGCAGTTGCCGCGCCGGCTCATCGAGTGAACCAGATTGTGGTGTCGCAGGAAGCTAGCCCAGTCCATGCTGGTGAACTGGGAGCCCTGATCGGAATGGACTAGCACCGTGTTCTGTGGCTTTCGGCGCCAGACAGCCATGTGCAGGGCCTGAAGGACGACCTCACTGGTCTGCCGGCTTTGTAGTGACCAGCCGACGACGCGGCGCGAGAACAGGTCGATGACCACGGCCAGATAGGCAAAGCCCTCCATGGTCTTGATATAGGTGATGTCGGTCACCCAGGCGGTGTCCGGCGCATCGACGTCGAACTGACGAGCCAGGGTATTGTCGACCACCACAGATGGCTTGCCTCCATAGGCACCAGGCCGGCGCCGGTAGCCGATCTGAGCCTTGATCCCGGCCAGTCTGGCCAGGCGCGCAACACGATTGGCGCAACTGGTCTCGCCCTGGTCCAGCAGGTCGTCATGCAGCTTGCGGTAGCCATAAACCTTGCCGCTCTGCTTCCAGGCCTCTTCGATCAGCTCGGTCTGGCGAATGTCTTCCCGCGCCCTTTTGCTCAAAGGGCTTTTGAGCCACGCATAATAGCCGCTGGGATGGATGGAAAGGCACCGGCACATGGTGCGCACACAGAACTGCTGGCGATGCTCGGCGACAAACGCGTACCTCACTTTGCATCCTTGGCGAAGTACGCGGCCGCTTTTTTTAGGATGTCGCGCTCCTCAGTGACCCGCGCCAGTTCTCGCTTAAGCTGCCGGATCTCATCGGCCTGATCCCCACCCTTGGAAACATCCGATGCATACTTCTTGCGCCACTCGTAGAGCGAATGAGCACTCACCCCCAGACGCTGCGACACCTCCGAAACGGGATACCCCCGCTCGGTGATCTGACGCACCGCGTCCCGCTTGAACTCGTCGCTGAAATTGCCTTTGCCCATGTAGGCCTCCTTGCCTCAAAATTAGGGAAGAAGGCGTCTACAAATCTAGGGGCTATTCAGTCTGAAGGGCGAAGGGGACGATGTTGCCAATCCATAAGCTGAACTGCACCCAGATCGCTGGAGCACCATATCGGGCCACACGGTACATTCTTGCCGCTCACGCGTTCGGCTCTGTTTGAGAGATGCGGCGGGTCCGTGAAGCCATCAGCGATGACTGAGAAGGGGTGGATTGCGGAACGGCAGCTTTTTGCTGGCTGATGACCTAAGCAGACACACCGGGCAGCTTGTTGTGCCAGGCTGAAGCAGGTATTTAGATTACAGCAGAAGAAAAATGGTTGCCCCCGCGACTGATCCGACCAGCATGATCGTCACCGCTGGCCCGCGGTAGTCCCGCGGCAAGAACGGCAAGAGCCTGCTGGCGCCTCCCATGACACCGAATGGCGGTACCGCCCGCCAGACGTCGCGAGCTACCTTTCGCCCCCCTCTTTGGACAACCGCAGGTAAGTGGCCAATCGCCTTCAGCAGTGGCCAGAGCATGGCCGAGCTCTTGCCTTTGCGCATACCCCGTCCAGCTAGCACCTGGGTAATAGCACTCTTCAAGCTGCGTGCGTCGTTAGCCCAATGCGCCCGAAACAGGAGTTGACCTTGGGGGGTAAGCAGATATGCGGAGTTCGGCTTGGGTCCCATGGCTCGGTGGAAGGTGCCTTCTATATCATCGATGGCCACCTCGAAGGCAAATCGATGATGTTGTCTCAGCTGCTCAGCGTGCTCTTCCTTTTCCCGGAGGGTTTTCGGTTGCGGTATGAGCTCGCCTGGATGAGCCTCGCGGGTGTTTACGACAACAAAGCGAATCTGGTCTCCGAATTCCATGTGCAGTCGGTTGAGAACTGGCCCGGAGCTCTCCGTCACGGGGCAGGTTAGCGAACCGAAAACCATCAAGACGGGCTTAGCTCCAAGGTCAGAGCTCTGAAAGCGTTCGCCTCCGACAACTGGAAGGTCAAACGCGGGTACCATATCACCAGGACCTGGATCGCTTCTCTTGAAGACCATGTCGTGAAGGATCAGCCCTGTGGTGAAAGTGTCGTACTGGTAGCGCTCATCCGAGCTGTAGTTCTTGTTGGCGACAAGTGTTGCTTGAGCCATTTGGCTGTTCTCCCGGCCATCGACACCAGGAACATGGATGTGCAATGCTGGAACCGCAATCGACTCCTAAGCACATCAAGTGAGCAAATTTGCACAAGAATCCTCTTCGCCATGATCTGTCGCTTCTGGCCGAGTTCAGAACTGCATCAACCTTCAGCCAAGTTGGGCAAAACCTGGGGATCGCCCATACGACGGTCTCTCGCAAGGTCCGGGACATGGAGGAGCACTTTGGCTCCAGCCTGTTGGAGAGGGTGGGCGACAAACTACGCTTAAGCGATGCGGGGGAGCGAGCTGCCGATGCTGCAGAGCGTATCGAGCAGGAATTAACGGCTCTTGAGCGTGGCATCTCTGGTCACGACGATACCTTGGCTGGGCGGATTGAGCTAACGACCGTTGACCTGCTGGCCGTTCGCTACATGCCCCAACTTGCAGTATTCAAGGAGCGCTACCCAGGGGTAGAGCTGCTCATCTCCACCGATGTGGACGTCAAAAGTCTCTCACGTAGAGAAGCTCAGGTGGCGTTAAGGCTCACCAACGCGCCCGAAGATTACCTATACGGGAGAGTCCTGGAGCGGCTTGATTTCTATGCCTATGCTGCAGGAACTCTCGCCGTCGACACACCGCTGACACGCATGCCTTGGCTCGACTACTCAAGCCATCCCTGCGCGTCACGCGCTGAAGACTGGATGCGCAGGCATGTCGCTGGAGCGAGAGCCTCCTCCTTCTTTACTACCCCATTGATGATGTTGAATGCGGTTCAGCAGCGCATAGGTGCCGGCATGTTGCCGAGCGTAGTCGCAGAACAAGACTCTGGGCTCCAAAGGCTCTCAGATGAACCGGCGTTTTCGCTAGATGTGTGGCTTCTGGCACCTAAGGAACTCAGGCGAACAGCACGAGTAAAGGCGTTGTTCGAATGTCTGGCACGAACCTAGCGGCAGTTCCGGAAGCAGCTTTCGTCAGGCTATCAACAGGACAGTAACGTCAGCGATGCGCTCGCCTCCTGTCCGCCTATCATCGAGAGGCGCTCAGTTGCTGCTCCCTGCAGGACTCATCAACGTAGCGAGGATCGTTTCCAGATCGGTGGTGCGAAAAGGCTTGGTGAGCCTAGGTATTTCAGGATCCATGCCTTCCACTTCTGCATAACCAGAGATGATCAGCACCGACAGTTTTGGTCTTTCAGGTTTCAGCTCTTGTATAAGCTGAGCGCCGGTTTTCCCGGGCATGAGGTGGTCGGTAACAAGGAGGTCCGGTTCGAGACCGCTCCGAACTAACTGCAGAGCCTCTGCGGCTGAGCCGGCCTCTTTCACCTCGTACCCGAGGTCCGACAGCATATCGGCCGTGCTCATGCGGACGACGTCCTCGTCATCAACCAAAAGCGCCAGGCCAACTCTTCCGGTCGCGTTAGCTGGTTCTGAGGGGGATGACTCGTACTGAACGCTCGCAGAAGCAGTGGGTAGCCACAGCGCGATAGTCGTGCCCTGACCGGGCGTGCTATTAATGGTCAGACCGCCTCCTAACTGGGCGGCAAGGCCGTGCACCATGGACAAGCCGAGCCCGGTACCCTTGCCAATGCCCTTCGTCGAAAAGAACGGCTCAATGGCGCGACGGCGGGTTTCCTCATCCATACCCGTCCCGGTGTCACTTACGCTCAGCCGAATATAGTCCCCGGAGTTGAGATTGGATGCATGTGGTTCACGCACCCGCTCACATTTGACCCCCAGGATGAGTTCGCCTCCATCGGGCATCGCGTCCCGTGCATTCACCGCCAAGTTCAGAAGCGCCATTTCGAGCTGGTTGTGATCGGCCCCGGCTGGGGGCATGTCTGGATCCACCTCCGTTCGAACGTCGATGGTAGGTCCGAGGGTGGAGCTGATTAGGCTCACCATGCCATTGACGAGACCCGCGACGTCCACAGCGGTTGTTTGCAGCGGTTGACGGCGGGCAAATGCCAGCAGCCGCTGCACAAGGGTCTTGGCTCTCTCAGTCGACTGTAGTGCCCCCTCGATCAGCCGCCGCTCCCGATCACTGCCGATTCCTCGACGCACCAACGTGTCCAGGGTGCCCATTATGGGAGTGAGGAGATTGTTGAAGTCGTGAGCGACGCCGCCTGTGAGTTGACCCATCGCTTCGAGCTTCTGGCTCTGGCGCAGCTGTTCCTGGGTATGCACAAGTTCTTGCTCACGAGCCCTGACCAGGCTCATGTCTCGGCCGACAGCGATGAAGTTCAAGCCGTCCGGCTCTGGTGCTACGGTCCACTCGATATGCTTCCAGCTGCCGTCCGACGCGGCTATGCGGTTCTCGAAGCGGCTTGGCTGTCCCGTTTTGGCCATGTGCGCAATGGCCTGCAGCGTTGCTGCAGCATCGTCCGGATGCATGAAGCTGGCATAGCCGCGCGCGAGCAGCTCGACCTCACTCCAGCCTAGCACCTGGATCCACGCAGGGCTGACTGCGGACATCATGCCGCTGTAATCGGCTCTTGCCAGCAAGTCCTGTGAGAGTTGCCAGAGCCGATCGCGCTCTGCTGAGCGCAAGGCAACCTGTTCTTCAAGGGTCTCGTTCAAAGCCCGAAGTTCTGCTTCCGCCTGGCGCCGATCCTCGATGTCCACGGAAGCGCCGAACCAACGGACGATTTGGCCGGATTGAGGTTCTCTAAACGGCTCCCCACGCACCAGGAACCAGCGGTACTCTCCAGTTTTCGACCGGATGCGGTGCTCGACAAGGAAGGTGGCGCCAGTGCGCCGCGCATGGTCAAAAGCGTTGATCGTTGCGGCCGCGTCGTCTGGATGAACGTGTTTAGCAGCTACATCTGCGGCAGTGGTCGGCTCATAGACGGCCCCAGTATAGTCGCTCCACTGCTTGTTGAAGAACTCGGTGCGGCCATCTGCGTCGGTGATCCACACGATCTGGGGTACTGCGTCAGCCACCAGCCGGAAGCGCGCCTCGCTTTTACGTAGGCCCTGCTCTGCCGCACGTATGGCGGCAGCTGCGTGTATGCGCTCCGCAACGTCCTTGAGAAAGGCAACTTGCTCACCAGTCCAGGTGCGGGGGGTAGCCGAATGGACAAAAAGCGTTGCAACAATTCGACCGTTGTCCATCACAGGCACGTCGACGAAGGCTGTCGTTCTGATGGCTCGGAAGGCCTCAGCCTTGGCGGCAGTTCGCGGATCAGTGTTCACGTCGCCGATGGCGACAGTCTCACCATCCACAAGATTGCGTATGTAGGTGCCGTAGTCAGCAAAGCGGCGATGTCCGGCTAGATCCGCAAACCCTGGCGAGGACCAGTTGCGCTCGACGAAGATAGTCCTTGCACCCGCATCTACCACTCCATAACCCACCCGTGTGACGGCTAGTACCTCACCCAGGAGTTCTGAAGCGGCGAAGGATACGGTGCTGGTGTCCGAGGCATTGCGAAGTCTACCATCAAGCTCCAGCAGGGCATTGCGCCGGATCGCAGCTAAGTACTGGTTGGTAGTCTCAGACACCGCACAGAACACGCCGGCAACTCGCCCGCTCTCGTCCCGGACAGGAGAGTAAGAAAAGGTGAACCACGCCTCCTCATCGCGTCCATGGCGATTGACCAGGAGAGGCAAGTCTTCATGGTAGGTTGCATGGCCAGCAAGAGCCGCCTCGATCATAGGAGAGATGTCGTTCCAAATTTCTGGCCAGACTTCATGGAAGCGTCGGCCCATGGCATCGGGGTGCTTGGCACCCAGGATCTGGGCATAGGCGTCATTATAGAGAAACCCCAAATCGTCTCCCCAGGCGACAAACATTGGGAAGCGCGAGTTCAGCAGCAAACCGACGACGGAGCGCAGCGACTGTGGCCAGTCTGCAGGTGCGCCGAGTGGTGATGAGTTCCAATCAAGGGTTCGCATCAAGGCGCCGGCCGCGCCACCTTCGGATAGAAAGTCTAGAGAGGTCACAGCTCGCTCAGTCCTTACGTGCAGGCGCACGCTGGCAGGGCCGCACAACGCCGGAGAAGCGAAAGCCATGTCTGGGCCTTCGCCTAGTATGAAGCCTCATGATGCCAGTTTCTTGTGACCGAGGCCACCGCGTCGGCCTAACTGCCAATCGGCTACCGTCAGCTGTGCCTTTGAACAGCAGCGACATGACTGCTCTAGGGCGAGTCGTCGAAGCCGATAAACGGCAGTGACGGGGTCGCGAGCTGCCGCTGCCTTCATTGCAGATCAGTGGCAGCTATCTCGAACGTGTCGCCCGAAACCTGCTATTCCGCAAAGGGCCCCAAATCTGCTGTTGCATTGACCTGCGTCGCCCGACTGCGGACCTGCTATGAACTAGGCCACCTGGTCTTCGATAATTTCCAAACTCGTCATGGAATCGACAACCATGTTGCGTCCTTTACTCTTGGCTGCATACAGAGCTAGATCGGCAGCGTGCAGTAACTCTTCCGGCGACTGCGTCAGAACCTCTCGCGACGCTGCCACTCCGATGCTCACGGTGACCCATGGACCAACTGAGGATCTTGGATTCTGTAATTGCCCTGCTTCGATTTTGGACCTGATTGCCTCCGCGACCTCCAGCGCCTGACCGGCAGCCTCGCCGGCCAGGATCACCAGGAACTCCTCGCCACCGTAGCGGCATGCGTAAGATAAGTGCGACGGCATTGATCCTCGAATCATCTGCGACACTTCGGCCAGGCATCTGTCGCCCTCGGCATGCCCAAGTTCATCATTGAGCGCTTTGAAGCAGTCGATATCGCACATCAGCATGGCGAGCCCACCGCCTGAGGCTGACGGGGACCTCATTCTGTCCAGCACGTCCTCAAGGTCGCGTCTGTTGGGCAACTTGGTGAGGGCATCAGTCCGGGAGAGCGTGTCGAGCTTCTCGTTAGCGCGCGCGAGTTCATCAACACGCTGGGCATCCCGAAGCTCGAGAAGAAAGGTGCGGTGCGCCAGAATCGTCATGGTACGACGGGCGACCACCGTGGCGGTTACCCCGCTGGCGAAGAACAGAAACGCTGACAGGGCGCTTGATGTACTCACTTCGCGATTGCCGAGCTGAAAGGCCAAATAGAGGACAAGGGCAAATGCTGCGATGGCCTGCGTGGCACCGGCGGGCACGTTGAAAATGATGATGCCTGCCACCGCGACGAACAGCATGATGCTGAGATACCGCTCGTAGAATTCCCCTCCCGCTGCCGCTCCCATCAGACATACGGACAGCAGGATCGCTGCCATTCCAGCCACCAAGCTGCCATTCAAGAGCAGGTCCGAGCGTTGGCGGTTCCATGCCGCGTAAACAGCCAAGGCAGAAGGAGGGATGATCAGGGAAGGGGGGAGCATCGGGAATGCTGCTTCAACCGGAAGCAGCAGGATGTTCGTGCCCATCGCCAAGGCGTCGAGCAGAATGACCCACAGCATCCAGGACCGGACGATCTTGGCCGTCTGCTTGAAAGAGCGGTCCCGAAAGCGTCCGGCAAGTGCACCAGTTAGCGTGATATCTCGGGTTCTTCCCGAAAGTAGGCGTTCAACCTCGCCGCTCAGAGCTTGTTTATACATGCCTGCGCCTGTCGTCTGGCCTGGCACAAAAAGTCAGGCTCGCCATTAAGTGGACCAGCGGAATTAATGCTGCGTGAATTGCAGGGGAGGATATTCACCCATTCTCAGCTGAGCTCCGGAGACACGACTGCTGCAGCGGTTCCTTGGCAGATGAGGACCAGCATACGATCGAGATGCGGTCCGCTGAGGGAAGGAGTCACCAACAACATCAAGTAGACTCGTCCTAGCCAGAAAAGGCTTAGAAGCGGAGTAGCAGACCCACTAAAGGTGGAGTCTGCGTTCTCTGCCCGGACGCTATCGCGCACGCTTAAGCGTCGAAACAACTTGGTCGTAGAACGCCTGTCCTGCGTCCGCCGGTGATGGCTGACCAAAAGCAACTTCTTGGCTTTTCGTCTTCAAAGCTACCTCGATCTCACCAGCTGCGGCGGGAGGGGTAGGTGGCACTTCACCCGCAATGGCGCCCAACTCCGATAAGTACTTGACCGCCATCCGGCTCCGCTCGTCACGCGTCTCAGTTCGACTGGAGGTACCACTCTTGGGTTTGCGCTATTCTTTTCCATTGCCAACGATGTCCCCTTCCACATCGGTCTTGAGCCGACGAATCTCTGCTTCAAGGTCGGAACCGAGAAGCGTTGCGTCTCAAGCGGGGTCCCCGACACCCTCATCCCATTCGAGCACGTCCCGCTAGAACGGCAATCCTGTATAGTTCTCCGCCAGGCTCTGTTGAGCGGCTCGTGATGTCTTCAGATAGTCGAACTCAGCACGTTGCATGCGCTTGCCGAATGCCCCGGTCTCCGGGAAAACGTGCAGCAAGCTCGTCATCCACCAGCTAAAGCGTTCTGCCTTCCAGATGCGCTCGAGAGCGCGATGAGAATAAGAGTTCAGGCCAGCACCGGAGCGCTCGCGGTAGTGCTCGATGAATGCGTCAGCCAGATACGAGACGTCGCTCATTGCCAAGTTCAGCCCCTTGGCGCCAGTCGGTGGAACGATGTGCGCTGCATCGCCTGCAAGAAACAAAGAACCGAAACGCAGGGGCTCCGCCACGAAGCTGCGTAGCGGGGCGATTGACTTTTCGATCGATGGTCCCGTTTGCAGAGCCTCTGCAGTGGAGGGGTTCAAACGGCGGCGGAGCTCATCCCAAAAACGGTCATCGGACCACTCGGCAACAGCTTCGTCGGCGGGGACCTGCACGTAGTACCGACTCCTTGTCGGCGACCGTTGCGAGCACAAGGCGAAGCCCCGCTCGTGTTGCGCGTAGATAAGCTCATCGGCTACCGGAGGTTTGTCGACAAGAACTCCGAGCCAGCCGAACGGATAGATGCGTTCGTATGTGGTAAGTGCCTCTTGCGGAACACTGCTTCTAGAGATGCCGTGATAGCCGTCGCACCCCGCTATGAAGTCGCAGTCGATGCGGTGGGTCGCGCCGTCCTTCTTGTAGGTGACCCAAGA
Organism: Devosia sp. RR2S18; assembly: GCF_030177755.1. NCBI lineage: Bacteria > Pseudomonadati > Pseudomonadota > Alphaproteobacteria > Hyphomicrobiales > Devosiaceae > Devosia > Devosia rhizosphaerae. The sequence goes on along the minus strand of NZ_CP126539.1, from coordinate 3,846,473 downwards.
TCGGCCATCCAGGTCGTGGAGTTCCACGTCATCAGCTTCGTAGATATACATCGCGCCGCCAGCGGCCATGAGATCGCGCGTCAGCTCCGTCTGTCCATAGACCAACACCTGGCGATTGACCAACGATGCGAAGTCAATCCGATGCTGATCACCGCCAAAGCTTAACTCCACACCGCGGTGAACCAGTCCCTCCGCATGCATCCGCAATCCAACCTGAACACGGTCCATGAGGTCCATCGTGCCCTGCTCGAGGACTCCGGCCCGTATGCGACCTAAGACGTAAGCCGCGCTTTTTCGCTCGAGAACCACGCTCTCAACGCCCTCCAGCCATAGTAGACGCGCCAACATCAGACCTGCCGGTCCCGCACCTACGATCACGACTTGAGTCCGCATCCCTTCACACTCCCTGTTCCATTCAGAATGACCGGCAGACACGTCCATCGCCAATGGACAGCCGGGACAATGTGTTGGACAATCCGAACATGATTCAGATCCCGACCTACGCCCTGTACGGGGAGCCAAGTGGGCAGGGTGCTCAGGAGTGGCTGCATTGGGAGCCCATTCAATCTCGAAGCCGTGTGCACGCCTATAAAATCGCACCACATCGGCACGAACAGTTCTTCCAGGTGCTGCATATCGCAGGTGGCAGTGCGAGCGTCACGATCGATGGGGCAGCGTGGGAAATGCAGGCGCCCGCAGTTGTGGTTGTGCCCGCCCTCTGCGTTCATGCGTTCAAATTCAGTTCCGATATTGATGGGGTCGTACTTACGCTGATGCAGCGAGACTTGACCGCTACCGGAGCGGGCGAGCTGCAGCCGGGGATCGCTCCGGCCGAGGCTTCTGTAACTCAAGCCATATACAGCCTCATTGCCGAAGCGGACAGGCCGGCTGATGCGCACCTGGTGGCAATGCCTGCATTGATCACGCTGCTTGCGGTCGCACTGCGCCGGGTCATGAAAGGCTCTGCTTCTGCACCGGCGGGTGGCGGCCGGTATCAGTCCCATGCGCACGCCTTCCGGGATCTTGTCGAACTGCGCTTCCGCGAGACCCGGAGGATCGGTGAGTACGCGTCAGCCCTGGGGATCAGCACCAACCATCTTAACCGGGTCACTCAGAGAGTCTTTGGTAGCTCTGCGCTGGGTGTCATCGAGCATCGGGTAGTGCTTGAGGCCCGGCGTCTCCTGCTGTTCTCGACCCAATCGGTTAAGCAAATTGGTTCCGACCTCGGCTATGAAGATCCTGCCTACTTCTCAAGGTTTGTGACACGAGTGCTGGGTACGCCGCCAAGTGAGTTCAGGCGAGCCGGAGGAAGAATGCGTCTGTTTCACCAGGTGGGAAACCCTGGTGATTTGGATTAGCGCAGGCCTGCGGCAACGCTCCGCACCGCTTGCATGAATGCAAGGGTGTCAATTGCCGGCGTCGTCTCCGTTCGGGTCGTGAAGCCAACCGGACCGAGCGTTTCGTTGGTATCGACCGGAAGCAATGCGAGTTGCCCCTCTTCGACGTCCTTTGCCACCACTCCTTCCGATATGATCCATATTGCGTCGGTCTGGCGGACGTAAGCTCGGCCGAAGGCGTTTGAGACTGTCTCGACCTCATCACGGAAGTGTCCAATGCCATGCGCGATCAGCATTCGTTCCACCGTCCGCCGAATTACGGAGTCGGGGGTTGGCATCAGAACCTGATAGGCTTCGATCATTGGGAGATTGAAGTTGCGGTCGGCAAGCAGCGGGTGCCCCGCTCGCACCGCCATGACGATCCGCTCAGAGTAGAGATGCTCGAAGGAGAAACCGAGCATGGCGTCCGGCTCGGTCATTCTCCCGATCACGAGATCAACTTCGCCAGTACGAAGGAGTGATAGCAGGTGTGCATTCGGTCCGGTGATGATGCGAGTGTGCGCCTTCTGAGCTTGCCTCGAGAACGTCTCCACGGCAGTAGGCAAAATCCGGGCAGACACGGTTGGCAGAGCTCCCACTTTCACGACTGCGTTAGTGCTGATCCCGCCTGCAGCCTCAATCCCCTGACGCAGTGCCGCGTGGCTGGTGCCTGCGTAGCGGAGGAATACCTCCCCGACCGGGGTTAGGAACAAGTTCCGCCGGCTGCGGTCGAACAGCGGCGTTTCCAGTACCTGTTCAAGTTCTTGAATGGTTTTCGAGACTGCGGGCTGGCTGATGTTGAGCACCTCCGCGGCTCTAACGACACTCTGAAGTCTTGCGACCTCAAGGAAGCAAGAAATGTGGCGTAGCTTGATGCGTGGATCGATCATGCGATGAGAAGGCAGCTCGGTTCTCCGGTTATGTATATAGTCGATGCCGTCCGATAGGTGCACTGGGTCGGCTCATCGCATAACTTGGCAGTTATGCATTGATTGCAACTAATCATTTTACCTGAGACTGCCAAGTGCATTAGGTCAGCTCAGCAAGAGGAATGAACATGGCCTTCAAGCGCATCGGGAGCGTTCTGCTGCATTATCGGGTGCAAGGCCCAGCTGGTGCGCCCACTATCGCACTGGTCAACTCATTGGGCACGGATGCCCGGATCTGGGATGCGGTTATCGAGAGCCTTGTTCCGCGATATCGCGTCATTTCCTATGACAAGAGAGGCCACGGACTGAGCGATGCTCCGTCGGGAGAGTATTGTCTGGACGAACATGTCGACGACCTTGCGGGCCTGCTTGGTCATCTCGGGGTACACACGCTCGCTCTAGCCGGTGTCTCGGTCGGCGGTCTCATTTCACAAGCCTATGCATTGCGGCATCCAGAACGCCTCCGGGGATTGGTACTTTGCGACACCGCCGCCAAGATCGGCGACGTGGCCGCATGGGAGCAGCGAATAGCGGCCGTTCGGTCGGGAGGCATGGAGGGCTTGGTAGACGCCGTTATGGAGCGCTGGTTCGCCGAGGCCTACCGCCGGGAAAAACCGGACCAACTCGCCGGCTGGCGCAACATGTTCATGCGTATCCCGGCGCATGGCTATGCCAACACCTGTGCAACACTGCGGGATGCTGACCTGCGGGAGAAAGTCCATGCTATCCGAACTCCCACGCTGGTAGTCGCTGGCGATCAGGATCTTGCCACACCGGTGGAGCTGGTCCGCGACACGGCGGAACGGATCCCCGATGCGCGCTTCGTGGAGATCGCCAATGCGGGGCATATCCCGTCCATAGAACAACCAGAGACTCTAATCGAATTGATGCAGTCGTTTTTGAGCGAGATTGGGCATGACTAATTCTACTTTGTTCGAACGCGGCATGGTCACGCGCCGCTCCGTTCTAGGCGATGCCCACGTGGACAACGCAAGTGCGCGAAAGACTGCGTTCGACGAGGACTTCCAGACCTTCATTACCGAAGGCGCCTGGGGCTCGGTGTGGTCTCGGCCGGGACTGACGAAGCGGGAGCGCTCAATACTGACCGTCGCGCTTCTGGCGGCTCTTGGTCATGACGAGGAGCTAGCCATGCATGTCAGAGCGACGGCGAACACCGGCGCCTCCGCAGAAGATCTGAAGGAGGCTCTGATGCATGTCGCCGTGTATGCGGGAGTGCCCGCGGCGAACAACGCCTTCAAGATCGCCAAGGAAGAATTACGCAAACGCGAGGAGCTATCTAAGTGACTGGGATCATTCTTCCGGGTTCCGACGGAGCCCTATATCCGCGCGATCGAGCCTGGCATCCGCCTGCGAACACGCCTGGATACAAGAGCACAACCTTCAGAACGCCCAAGCACGCCCTGTTGTCGATTGGCGCCACCGCCTCGGAACTGACCGGCCCCACCTTCGGGCATTCCAGCCTCGGGCCGCTCGACAATGATCTTATCCGGAACTACAGCCAGGACGGAACAGAGGCGATTGGCCAGCGGCTGATCGTCTACGGGCAAGTGCTGGACGAGAATGCACGTGCAGTGCCCAATACATTGGTCGAGTTCTGGCAAGCCAATGCGGGTGGCCGCTACCGTCACAAAAAAGAAGCTTACCTAGCTCCTCTTGATCCGAACTTTGGTGGCTGTGGTCGGGCAATTACCGACGAGAATGGCTTCTATCACTTCCGTACGGTCAAGCCTGGGGCATATCCTTGGCCGAATAACGGCAATGACTGGCGCCCGGCTCACATCCATTTCTCCATCTTCGGGCATGCCTTTGCTCAAAGGCTGATCACCCAGATGTATTTCGAAGGCGATCCGATGATCTGGCAGTGCCCGATTGTAGCGAGTGTGCCCGACAAGGCAGGAATTGATCAGCTGACCGCAAAGCTCGACCGGCACAACACCACTCCTATGGATGCTTTGGCCTACCGCTTCGACATCGTCTTGCGGGGGCGCCGGTCCACGATGTTCGAGAACAAGCTGGAGGGTAACTGATGCTGCATCTTACTCCGACCCTGAAGGAAACGCCTTCGCAGACCGCCGGGCCCTACGTCCATATCGGTATGACGCCCAACTTCGTAGAGATCACCGGTGTGTTCGATAAGGACACCGGCTCCACCATGCTGACCCCCGATACGGAGGGTGAGCGCATCGAAATTGTTGGGCGGGTCATCGACGGTTCGGGTGCGCCTGTCGCAGATGCGGTGGTCGAGATCTGGCAGGCGAGCGCCGATGGCAGCTTTCTTGCGCCCACCGGACCCAGCAGCAATTCTACCCCTGCCTTCACCGGATGGGGGCGTCAGCCAGTAAATGGGGAAGGCATCTTCACGTTCGAGACCATCAAACCGGGTGCCGTCCCGGGTCCTGATGGTAAGCCGATGGCGCCCCATGTGCTGCTGTGGATTGTGGCCCGTGGCATCAACATCGGCCTGCAAACTCGATTGTACTTCGGAGACGAGCAGGAAGCGAACGCATCCGATTACGTGCTGAACCGAATTCCGGACCCGCGCCGCCGCGAGACCCTGATCGCCCGCAAGGAGGAAGGGGCTGTTCCGCGGTACCTGCTGGATATTCACCTGCAGGGTGATCGCGAAACGGTGTTCTTCGACGTATGACACTCCTCGCCGCCCTGACCGGAGATGCTGATGTCGAGGCGCTGCTCTCCGATTCAGCGCAACTGCAGGCAATGCTGCGCTTCGAGGAGGCGCTAGCCGCCTCTGAAGCAGCTGCGGGCATGATCTCGGAACCAGCCGCGTCCGCAGTCCGAGTTGCTATCGAAGGTTTCGTGCCGGACTGGCAGGAGCTGAAAAGCGGAATGGCACGGGACGGCGTCGTTGTCCCAGCCTTGATCAAGCAGTTGCGGCAACGGGTTGAGCCGGAACACGCCAACGCCTTGCACATGGGTGCGACGAGCCAGGATGTCATCGATACGGCCCTGATGCTGCAGCTATCCGAGGTTCTCGCTGTGCTGGATGCCCGTCTGGTGAACCTGCTGGACAAGCTGGGGCGAATGGCGAGTGCAGACGCAGACCTGCCCCTGATGGCGCACACCCGGATGCAAGCAGCCCTTCCTACCACAGTAGGGGAGAAACTGCGGACGTGGCGAAAGCCACTCGTTCGGCACCTGGATGCCGTGTCGGTGTGCCGCCGCCAACTGGCGGTTCAGCTGGGTGGGCCGGTAGGCGATCGTTTAAGCTTCGACGGAAAAGGCGATGAGATCGCTCGGGACCTGGCAGGCCGCCTGGGGTTGGCTGCTGCGGCACCCTGGCAATCCATGCGCGATCCGGTTGTTTCATTCGGGTCTCTGCTGGCGCTGATCAGCGGATCTATGGGAAAGCTCGGGGCGGACGTGACCATGCTCGCCCAGACAGAGATTGGCTCAGTCCGGCTTGAGGGAGCTGGTGGCTCGTCTTCCATGCCTCACAAGGCCAACCCGGTCAGTGCTGAAGTGCTGGTGAGCCTGGCTCGTTTCAATGCGGGCCTCATGGGGACATTGCACCAAGCCATGGTGCACGAGAACGAACGCTCCGGCGCAGCCTGGACATTGGAATGGATGGTGCTGCCGCAGATGTGCATCGCGACAGGTGCAAGCTTGCGGCTGGGAAACACGCTGCTGGAGCAGTTGCGCTTCACCGAGCGGCTTGAGCGGAAGGAAAAGGAATGAGCAAGGCGATCACGGACCGCCATTTGGCGGTGGCCGGGATAAGGGACGGCATGAGTGTCATGATCGGCGGGTTCGGAGGCTCTGGCGCACCGATTGAACTCATCCACGCCCTGGTCGATCGGTTCCGGCGGACAGGCAGCCCAAAGAATCTGACCGTCATCAACAACAACGCTGGCAATGGCCGCATTGGGCTCGCAGCGATGATCGACGCCGGCATGGTGGCGAAAATGGTGTGTTCCTTTCCTCGGTCGGCTGACCCGCGTGCTTTCACCGAGAAATATCAGGCAGGCGAGATCAAGCTTGAGCTGGTGCCCCAAGGTACACTTGCCGAGCGCATTCGAGCAGGTGGAGCGGGTATTCCAGCTTTCTACACCCCTACAAGCTACGGCACGGATCTCGCTGCCGGGAAGCCTACAGCCGAATTCGACGGGCGCATGTACGTCCAGGAGCGGTGGCTCAAGGCAGACGTAGCTTTGATCAAGGCGGAGCTGGGCGACGAGATGGGCAACCTCACCTACCGCAAAGCCGGTCGCAACTTCTCGCCGCTGATGGCCGCCGCGGCGGACTACACCGTGGCGCAGGTCTCTCGCGTGGTTGAAGCGGGCGAGATCGACCCTGAGCATGTGGTCACTCCCGGCATTTTCGTCGACTGCGTGATCGAGATTGCCGATGCTCAACAGGAAGAGGTTCTGATGCGCGCAGGAGTGGCTCACTGATGAACCAAAAGCTCACAAACGCCCAGATCGCCTGGCGTGCCGCTCAGGACATTGAAGACGGGGCATACGTCAACCTGGGAATCGGCTTCCCCGAAATGGTGGCGAAATTCCAGCCTGAGGGTCGGCAGGCCATCTTTCACACCGAAAATGGCATCCTCAACTTCGGTGAAGCTCCGCCATCGGGTGAGGAGGACTGGGACTTGATCAACGCTGGGAAGAAGGCGGTGACCCTGAAGCCAGGCGCGGCGTTTTTCCATCACGCCGATAGCTTTGCCATGGTTAGAGGCGGGCATCTCGATGTTGCGATCCTCGGCGCCTACGAGGTCGCTGAAACCGGAGATCTCGCCAACTGGAGCACGGGCCCCAAGGGGGTGCCGGCCGTCGGCGGTGCCATGGATCTGGTTCATGGAGCGAAGCGAGTCGCTGTTATTACCGATCACGTGACGAAGGATGGCCGGCCCAAGCTGGTAAAGCAGTGCAGTCTACCGCTTACTGGCGTCGGGTGCGTGACCCGGGTCTACACCAGCCTAGCCGTCATCGACGTGGAAGGCGGGCGTTTCGTGCTGCGAGAGAAGCTCGCCGATTTGAGCCTAGAAGACCTGCAGGCGGTCACGGGCGCAGAACTGATGATCCCCGCCGAAATCGGCGAACTCGCTGCGCCGGAGCTTTGAAATGACGGAAGTCTTTATCTGCGACTACATCCGTACCCCGATTGGCCGTTTCGCGGGAGCTCTATCGTCCGTTCGGCCGGATGATCTTGGAGCGATACCGCTGCTCGCACTGGTGGCCCGAAATGCAGGGCTTGATTGGGAAGCCGTCGACGATGTGATCTTCGGCAATGCCAATCAGGCAGGCGAGGATAATCGCAACGTGGCTCGCATGAGTCTGTTGCTGGCGGGGCTACCCTCATCGGTCCCCGGCACGACCATCAATCGCCTCTGCGGTTCGGGCATGGATGCAGTGATCACGGCCGCTCGGGCCATCAAGGCAGGGGAGGCCGCGCTAATGATCGCTGGTGGCACCGAGTCGATGTCGCGTGCACCGTTTGTGATGCCGAAAGCCGAAGCAGCCTTTTCCCGAAACGCGGAAATATACGACACCACAATCGGGTGGCGTTTCGTGAACGAGCGAATGAAGAAGCTCTACGGCGTCGACTCCATGCCAGAGACCGGTGAAAACGTCGCCGCTGACTATCAGGTTTCCCGTGCGGACCAGGACAGTTTCGCTCTTCGCAGTCAGCAAAGGGCTGTTGCGGCCCAGGAGAGCGGCCGGCTGGGGCAGGAAATCACGCCTGTTACAATCCCAAAGCGCAAGGGCGATCCGGTCGTAGTCAGCAAGGATGAGCATCCACGCAGCGACACCACTCTGGAAGTGCTTGCCAAGCTGCCGACCCCGTTCAGGTCTGAAGGTGGCACAGTTACTGCCGGTAATGCCTCGGGCGTCAATGATGGTGCTGCGGCCCTGATCATTGCTAGTGAGGCGGCCGCTCGTAAGTACGGGTTGACACCATTAGCGCGGGTCCTGGGAGGTGCTAGTGCAGGCGTCCCACCTCGCGTAATGGGCATGGGGCCAGCTCCGGCCACTAAGAAGTTGTGCGCCCGCCTAGGATTGCAGCCGACCGACTTCGACCATGTCGAGCTCAACGAGGCGTTTGCGAGCCAAGGCATAGCGGTGCTACGGGAGCTCGGCATCCTTGAGGATGCGCCTCACGTGAATCCGAACGGCGGCGCCATTGCGCTGGGACATCCACTTGGGATGAGCGGTGCCCGCATCAGCGGGAGCGCAGCTCTTGAGCTCAGCCTCACCGACAAGAAGCGTGCGCTCGCAACCATGTGCGTCGGGGTGGGACAGGGGATCGCGGTAGCACTTGAGCGGGTTTGAGTCAAAGCGTTCAGAACACGTCCTCGACAATGCGGCACCGGGTAACATTCTGCGCGCGAGGCCAGTAGAAGCAGACTTGTCGTTAGTTATAAAATATAACAGTATTGGCAGGTCGGTGGAGGAGAGGCCGATTGGAGGAGGCGAGGCTTGACGAACTGGCTTGAGCGCGGAGTTACAGCCTTGGCGGCAGCCACAGCAATCACCGGTGGCGTCGTCATGATTGCTTCCATCCTGTTGGTGGTTATCAGCGTCGCCGGTAGAGCCCTTCTCTGGGCGGGACTCGGACCCATTCCTGGGGACTACGAACTGGTTTCCGCGGCAATGGGCCTTTCAGTGTTCGCCTTCTTGCCCTGGGCCCATCTCACCCGAGGACATGCCATAGTCACGCTCCTGACAGACAATTTTGGGCGCCGTTTCAACGCTTGGTTGCTGGTCATTACTGACCTCCTCATGTTCATCGCCGCGTTGTTCATCGCTTGGCGGCTCTACTACGGCATGATGGACAAATTCGCCTTTCGGGAAACTACGCTCCTTTTGCGCATGCCCCTCGGGTGGGCATATGCTGCAGCGCTCGTAGGGGCCGCAGTGTTTGTTGTGGTCAGCCTGTTCGTGGTCGGTCGGTCCATCAGGAATGCCGCCACAGGACAGACCGAGCCAGTGCGGGCGGGAGCTGATCTATGAGCAATCTGCTCCTGGGGTTACTCTCGTTTCCATTTATATTGCTGCTGATTTTCTTCAGAGTCCCCATCGGACTGGCGATGTTAGGCGTGGGCATACTAGGATCATACCTAATCACCGGCACCTTCAACCCGGTGCTGGCTCAATTCAAGCATCTGACCTACGGCACCTTTGCGAACTACTCGTTGTCGGTTGTGCCACTGTTCATTCTGATGGGACAGTTCGCTACGCTGAGCGGCATGTCAGCGGCCCTGTTCAACGCCGCTGCGGCATGGCTTGGCCACCGTAAAGGTGGCGTCGCGATGGCGGCGATCGGAGCCAGCGCTGGCTTCGGTGCGATCTGCGGGTCTTCGCTGGCCACTGCTGCAACTATGGGACAGGTCGCGCTGCCCGAACTCAAGCGCTACGGCTATTCCGGGGCGCTTTCGACAGGCGCTGTTGCAGCAGGAGGCACGCTGGGCATCCTCATTCCACCGTCCGTTATCCTGGTGATCTATGCGGTACTGACCGAGCAGAACATAGCCAAGCTGTTCATGGCAGCTTTCATCCCGGGCATTCTGGCAGCAATCGGATACCTGGCGGTGATCGCGATCTATGTGCGTGTCCGGCCGGGCTCGGGGGGTACTCGCCATCGTCTGCCCTATGGTGAACGCTTCAGGGCACTTGGCAAAGTGTGGCCGGTCTTGGTGGTTTTCATCGTGGTAATCGGCGGCATCTACACCGGTGTGTTCACGCCGACAGAAGCGGCCGCTATCGGAGCAGCAGGAACGGGATTGATTGCTCTGGTCTCCCGCAGCTTGAGCCGGAAGGGCCTCACGGAAGCACTGCTATCGACGGCCTCGTCAACAGCAATGATCTTCTTGATTGTTCTAGGTGCGGCAGCACTCAATGGGTTCCTGGCGTTATCCCAACTGCCGCAAGTATCGGCCGAATGGGTTGGGGAGCAGGGGTTCAATCCGTGGGTTGTGCTGACGATCATCCTTCTCTTTTATCTCGTCCTCGGCTGCGTAATGGACTCGTTGTCGATGATCCTGCTCACGGTACCCATTGTCTTCCCCATGATGAGCGGTCTGGACTTCGGGCTCGCCCCGGACGATTTTGCAATCTGGTTTGGCATCTTGGTGCTCATCGTAGTCGAGGTTGGCTTGATCACGCCGCCCGTAGGCATGAACCTCTTCATCATCAACTCCATGGCGCGTGACACGCGCCTGGGGGACACATTCCGCGGTGCAGCCCCATTCGTGGCCAGCGATATGATCCGCACCGGGATACTTGTGGCCTTCCCGCCCATAACCTTGGGGTTGGTCTGGCTGCTATACTAACCGTCAAGGGCGTTCGCTTCTTTGGCATAACGTGGGAGGAGTATAGTTATGAAGATTAGTGCAGTTTTCCTGGGAGCAATGGCTGCCATGTCGCTGTCGTACGCGGCCGTGGCACAGGAGGTCACCCTTCGAGTTCACCAGTTCCTGCCGGCGCAGGCGCCCATTCCTTCGCAGGCGATTGCGTCCTGGGCCGAGGCAGTGGAGACGCAGTCGGACGGTCGCATCGAGGTTGAGATGTACCCGGCAATGCAGCTTGGCGGCACCCCAGACAGCCTGTTCTCGCAAGCTGAAGACGGAGTAGTGGACGTCGTTTGGACCGTTCTTGGTTACACCCCCGGACGCTTCCCGAAATCGGAGGTGTTCGAGCTGCCGTTTCTGATGACGAACGGCGAAGAGACCTCAGCGGCTTTCTACAACTATGTGATGGAAAACTCAGCCGACGAGTTCGAGACCGTCCACGTACTGGCGCTTCACACGCACGGCCCTGGACTGTTTCACAGCAAGGAGCCGATCAATACGCTTGAAGACGTTAGAGGCATGAAGATCCGCGGCGGGTCACGCATCATCTCCAACATGCTGTCACAACTCGGCGCCGAACCCATTGGCATGCCGGTGCCGCAGACCACAGAGGCTCTATCTCGCGGGGTAATCGACGCCACCACGTCCCCCTGGGAAGTGACTCCTTCGCTCCGCATTGCGGAACTGGTCGGTCACCACACCGGATTTGCAGGTGATAACGGCCTTTACACTCAGACTTTCGGTTTCGTCATGAACCGCGACTCTTATCAGTCTCTTCCTGAAGACCTTCGCGCCGTGATCGACGCGAATTCCGGCCTCGAGACCTCGAAGATGTTCGGGCGCGTCATGGACGAGGCAGATCTGACAGGTCTTCAGATTGCTGAGGACGCGGGCAACGAAATCGTCACCTTGAGTGAGGAAGAGACTGCCCGTTGGAAGGAAGCAGCTCAACCGACAATCGACCAGTGGCTGTCCGATATGGAAGCGCTGGGAGAAGACGGCGAGGGCCTTCTTGCCGCTGCGCGGGCCGCTGTAGACGCCGAGCGTCAGTAGCAACACCACTTCGGCCCACCGCTGTTGCGGTGGGCTGTCCATCCACGTAAACGACTGCATCTGTAGCTATGAGTGGATGGAACACCAGCGAGTGGATTTGAAGACCGAGACCACAACCGGCATCATCGGCTATCGTCTTCGACGTGCCCAGATCAGCGTCTTCCAGAGATTTCAGTCGGCGTTCGCCGATGTAGCCCTCAAGCCCGCAGAATACTCTACCTTGGAGCTTATTGCGGAGAACCCAGGGCGAAAGCAGATCGAGATCGGAGAAGTGCTGGGCATCAAACGAGCCAACTTCGTGGTGATCGTGCACCAACTACAAGATCGTGGCTTGGTGGAGAGGCGCGCGGATGCCGGGGACAAACGCGCCAATGCTCTGTACTTGTCCCGAGCGGGTGAGGCTCTCCTGGAGAAGGCCCGAGCCATCCAGTCCGCTTTTGAACAGGACTGCGTCCATCGTCTGGGCGGCGGCCGTGAGAAGCAGACGCTCTTCGAACTCCTTGATCGGCTAACCTGACCTTCAGCGCCGTGCCTTGAAGGTCAGGAGCGACCAAAAACTGGCTTCCGCTTCTCCAAAAAGGCACGCAGACCTTCCTCGGCATCTGGGCCGGTCTGGCTTAGCGCCGCTGTCAAGCTCTCTGCATAGAGGCCGGCCTCCGGCGGCATAGCAGCAATCTTTCCAATTGCCTGAATGATAAACTGATTGATGGCAGGGGAATTCTCGGCGATGCGGTGGGCTAGCTCGAATGCCTTTTCCAAGGCTCGGCCCTCGGGAACCACGTAGTGAGCAAGCCCTATTCGCTCCCCTTCTGCGCCCGAGTAGATTCGGCCGGTGAGCATCATCTCGATCAGGCGATCGGACCCGATGAGGCGCGATATTCGCACCGAGCCGCCGCCCCCTACGAAGATGCCCCGGAGCCCCTCCGGCATCCGAAATTGCACGCCTTCCTCCGCCAAGCGGACGTGGCAGGCGGCCGCAAGCTCGAGGCCGCCTCCCATGACAGCCCCTGTCATAGCTGCGATTACCGGCACGGGTGAGTTCTGAAGCAGCTCCATGACCCGGTGCCAGTTGCGGGAGTGCGCCATAACCGCAAGAGGTTCACGGTGCACCTGTTCGCTCAGATCCAATCCGGATGAAAAATGGCCGCCAGCGCCAGAGAGAACGATCGCCCGGACAGCGGCTGGGGGCGATGAGAAGAACTCATCGATTGCAGTGATTGTGGCGTCGTTCAAGGCGTTACGCTTCTCAGGCCTATCGAACCTCAGGTGCGCCACGTTCCCAATCTGCGAGACTGTAACCAGCCCGCGGTGAGTAGCTTCAGACGTTTCGCTCATAATACCTCGACTGGGATGATGTCAGACCGGAGCCGTTCCGAACCGCTCAGGTTTAAGTGAGTTATTTCGCCTGCATGCGGAGACCGCCGTCCAGCCGCACCACTTCCCCGTTCATGTAGTCGTTTTCGGCTAATGCCAGCACCAGGTGTGCGAATTCCTCGGGCCTGCCGAGCCGCGATGGATTGGGGATAGATGCCGCTAACGCAGTCTGCACGTCGTCAGGCAGCTCCTGCAGCAATGGAGTGAGGAAGAGGCCTGGGGCAACGGCAAGAACACGAATGCCGAACTGCGCGAACTCGCGAGCGGCCGGCAGTGTCAACGCTACGATGCCACCTTTAGAGGCGGCATAAGCAGCTTGGCCGACCTGCCCCTCATAAGCAGCCACCGAGGCGGTCGAGATGATCACCCCACGTTGCCCATTACTATCGGGCTCCCGCGCCTGCATGGCATGAGCAGCAAGGCGAAGCATGTTGAAACTGCCGATGAGATTGATGCGAACAACTCGCTCGAAGTCCTCAAGAGGCATCGGTCCTTCTCTACCGACAATACGTTTTGCCGTGCCCACACCGGCACAGTTCACGAGCACAGAAGGGTTGCCCAAGACTGACACAGCCTCACCGACCGCAGCTTCAGCTTCCTTCGCGTCGGCCACGTCACATTGAATGTACACGCCGCCAATAGCGTCCGCCACGGCTTGCCCACCCGAGTTCCGGTCGAAGACCGCAACTCTGGCCCCTGCCGCCGCCAAGTGCTTAGCCATGGCAGCACCAAGCCCCGAGGCGGCGCCAGTTACGAAAGCAGTCGTTCCGGAAAGTTTCATGGAGGAGAATCCTTGGATGAGGCTTGCAGCTCAGGCGCCTTTGAGATCGGCAACATCACCTCTGCTCGGTACGCGGCAGATGCAGCACAGGCTCCTGGGCATCCTCGGCGTGGAGTTGCTCCACGAGATACTTCCTCGCCGCAAGCACAGTTCGCTGGTTGATTGAACCTTTGTCGGTCACCTCACCTGCATCAATACTGGGTGGAGCACTCATCACGAGAGCCCGAGCGACGTGATTGGAGCTTCCCGTAGCTTTCTGCGCCAGTTGAGCCAAACTTTCCTGGAATCTGCGAGTGATCTCCGGATGAGCGATCACGTCACCAGCGCCGGTGCCGGCAGGTAGGGCCGCGCAACGGATGCAAGCCTCCACGTCCGGGAATATCAGAGCGCCGATGTAATTGCGGTCCGCTCCCGTGAGCACAACATCGCGGATCAGGGGGGCGCAGGCATCGATCACGGCTTTTCGCACGGCAGCGAAATTGACCCAAGTCCCGGTAGAAAGCTTAAAGTCCTCGCTGACGCGCCCGTCGAAGGCGAAGCCTTTTGAAATGTCTAGCGGGTCGAGGGGGCGTATGGCGTCGCCGATGCAATAAAAACCTTCTTCGTCAAATGCCGCTTTCGACTTTTCCTCGTCTCGCCAGTAACCCGGAGTGACGTTCGGCCCCTTTAGCCGGACCTCTAGCTTGTCGCCGTTAGGAACAAGCTTGATGGTCATGCCGGCCGCGGGCAAACCGATGTGACCTGCTTGAGGCGCCGCCCACGTGGTAGTGAACGCAAACGGGGCCGTCTCGGTAGAGCCGTATCCAGTGATGATCGTAACTCGCTCGCCCAATTCGGCTTGAGCCGCTTCGTTCAAGCCGTCGAAAACGTGCTGGGATAGGCTAGCCCCAGCATACTGCATGAGTTTCATTCTTGAGAAGAAGCTTCGACGAACCTCGTGATCGTCGGCGAAGGCAGCCACCAGGAACTCGTATCCCTTCGGCACGGAGAAGTAGACCGTGGGTTGTACCTCGCGCAAGTTGCGCAGCGTCTTTGCGATGCCCTTCGGCGTGGGCTGACCATCGTCGATGTAGAAGGTGCCTCCATTGAAGAAGGCGATACCGGTGTTGTGACTTCCGCCAGCCACGTGATTCCAAGGCATCCAGTCCAGTAGTACCGGTGGCTCGTCCTGTAGAAATGCCAAAGCTGACCGGATCATCTCCTGATTGCACGACATCATACGATTGGTCGTAACGACTCCCTTGGGCATTCCCGTAGAGCCAGAGGTGAAGAGTACCTTGGCGATGGTGTCAGGCGTGACCTTCGCCCTCGCGTCGTCTACCGCCGTATTTACACTAGTGGTCAACAGCTCATCGAAAGTGAGGCTCACGCGGCTCAACGGCGGATTGCTGCGCACCAGGAGCGGGATCTCTGCGGGAACCACGGCGGCTATCGCTGGACCGAACGCAGCGCCGTCCGACGCGTAGACCATACCGGGCGTGAGCTTCTCTATGATGTGCCTGAGTTTGCCGAAGTCGCTCGACAGCAACGAATAAGCAGGGGAGACCGGCGCGTATGGCACGCCGACCGAGATGGCTGCCAAGCCCAGCAGCAGGTGTTCCGCCTCGTTGCCGGAAAGTATTGCCAGCGGCCGTTCGCTAGAGAGGTTTGCATTGAGGAGTGCCTGGCCGAGCGGCCTAAGCAGCTCGGTTACCTGGCGGTAAGTGAGTTTGCGCCACTCACCATCAGAACCGCGGTCTGCCACCATGGTAACGTCAGGCGTCTTCTCTGCCCAGACTTCGATTGCGTCGATGATTGACCGGGGATAGGGGCCGAGTGCCTCGTCGGAGGCCACAATCATCGATCCGTCCTCGCGTTCCTGCACCCGCACGGCCAACCGGCCCATCCGGACCTGCCGTAGGGGCACACTTACAGCATTCATGATAGCTCCTCCCTTGTGTTATGAATCATAACAATATTAGGGCTATTGCGCAATTGGCGTGATTGGCCCCGGCTTCTACTAGACGACCGATTCAGCCGGTGACGCCGAGAAGCTGCATGGCGTTTTGCTTGAGAATGAGGGGACGAACTTCTTCCTTGAACTCCGCGTCTTCAAAGGCGGTCAACCACCGTTCCGGTGCGATCATTGGCCAGTCGGATCCAAACAGCATCTTATGCTTTAGCACGGTGTTGGCGTACCGAATGAGGATCGGCGGGAAGTACTTCGGCGACCAACCGGAGAGGTCGATGTAGACATTTGGCTTGTGAGTGGCCACTGCAAGCGCTTCCTCCTGCCAAGGAAAAGAGGGATGCGCGAGTATGATGTTCATGTCGGGGAAGTCAGCTGCGACATCGTCGATGAACATAGGGTTGGAGTATTTGAGCTTCATGCCATTTCCGCCCGGCATGCCGGCGCCTACACCGGTTTGGCCGGTATGAAACAGCGCCGGCTTGCCGGACTCTGCTATGGCTTCATACAGCGGGTAAGCAAGCCGATCGTTCGGATAGAAGCCCTGCATGGTAGGATGTAGCTTGAAGCCTTGCACACCATGATGCTCCACCAGATTCCGGGCCTCGCGCGCCCCTAGCTTCCCCTTGTGAGGGTCGATCGAGGCGAAGGGGATCAAGATGTCTGAGTTCTGGGCGCAGAGCTCAGCTACCTCTTCGTTCTTGTACCTCCGAAAGCCTGTCTCCCGCTCCGCATCGACCGGAAATATCACTGCTGCGATGTTCATGGACCGATAGTGCGCAGCAGTCTCTGGGATCGTGGGAGGGTGGGCCCAAGGTGCGCGGAAGTATTTGGCCATGGTCGTTTGAAGTTCGTCATAACCATCGTCGGCATGAAGCCCGCACGGCTCCTCTGCGTGGGTATGTATGTCGATAGCTCGTATGCTCTTGAAATCGACCACTGGCTTTCCTCCTGTTGGCGGCAATAGCTACCTATAATGGTAATGACACATAACAAATTGGGGAATGAAAGCAAACCGCGCGTCGCTGGGCTTGCCGAACCACCTGGTGTGCTCAGTAGGTCGCCGAAGTGGCAGGCCCGCGGCAAGGCGGTCTGAATACCAAGAAACTAATGCCGACGGGATAGAGCTCTCTTGTTAACTGCCCAACCACGAGTTCAACTCAAGTGTGACCTTGTTCAGGGCCGCACGTGGGGACTGATCCCCGAGGGCTACGGGCAGGTCTGCTAGTCGATAGATGGGCAGCCGTTCATTAAGGAGATCAGCGAGTGAACTGGCGGCGCTCTCCCCCGCAAGCAATGGTCTATGGCTTCGGTGTGCTGTGCGTCTCACTAGCACTTCGAGTGGAGTGTCTAACCACACAGTGACTGCCTTGTGTCTCGCCTGCTGGCGGACCTCCTCCGAAAGCCAGGTTCCTCCGCCCAGGGAAATCACGGACTGCCCGCCACCAATCAGGCGGGAGAAGATCCGTTCCTCCAGACGTCTAAACTCGGCTTGGCCGTAGCTCCCGAAGATCTCCGAGATGGTGAGTCCGGCTGCGGCCTCTGCTTCGTGATCGAGATCTAGGAAGGGCAAGCCCAACTCGGATGCCAACATGCGGCCCATGAGGGACTTGCCACATCCCATCATCCCAATGAAAAGGACGAAACGCCCGTCGAGTTGCTGCTTTATCGAGTGGGCGCAGCTAGCATCTAAGACTCGGCGCCCGCTTCGTCTCGCCCACTGCTTGTTGGGACCCCGTTGTGGCACTTAAATGCTGGGCATCGAAGGCCTGCGGATCGAGCGTTTCTGTGCGGCAATTCTGAAGGGTGCGTTTGCCGCACCGAAGCCGCGATATCCTCCCCTGCGTTCCACGACCTCAATGAAGAAGCCTTCGCCAAAATTGGTGCTGTAGAACTGCAGATACTCGCCATGATCATCCTTGTCGTACAGGATGTTCAGAGACTTCAGGGTTGCGAGGAACTCCGGGTCAAGGTCGAACCGGGCTTCGAGGTCGTCGTAGTAGTTCGGTGTAATCTCCAGGACTGAGAACCCGGCAGACTGCATCTGCTCCGCAGAGTTAACGACGTCGCTGGAGGAGAACGCCACGTGCTGCACGCTTGACCCAAAGGTTTCTGCGATGAAGTGACCGGCCAAGGTACGCCTGTTCTCAGCCCCGTTGAGGGTGAGGCGCAACGAGCCCGAGGCATTCTCGATGACCTGGCTGCGGACCAGGCCCGAGGGATCTGGTACATCCACCATTGGACTTTTCTCGGTCGCGAAGATGGAGCGGTAGAAGAGGAGCCAAGTCAGCATCTCCTCGTAGTTCATCGTTTGCGCAAGATGATCCACGCCGGTCAGACCGGCGTCCTCAGCCGTCTCTTGCTCACCTACCGCTTCGAACTCGAGATCCCATACGTCCTTAAGTTCACTCTTGTCGTCGATGAAGTAGAGGACGCCGCCACCCACACCACGGATGGCTGGTATCTTTAGCTCACCAGGTCCGACCGCCTGCTCGAACATCTTCGCGCCCAGCACACTTGCACGCTCAAGCGTGGCGCGGGCGTCCGAAACTCTCAAACCGATCGCGTACGCGGACGTGCCGTGGGTGATGAAGCAGGAGTGGGCTAGGCCCTCTCTTTCGGTGTTGATGACGAGGTGAATGCCGCCTTGCGTATAGAGGGTCACATCCTTCGAGCGATGCTTCCCTGCTCTTCTGAAGCCCATCGTCCTCAGGAGCTTTGCGAGTTTCTCCCCATCCTCCTCGTCCGCCGTGAATTCCACGAATTCGATGTTGTTCACTTCGATCCGTGGCGGCATAGCTGGAACGGAGATGGCCAGTTGTGGCTCGACCCGTGCCACTTCGTCCATCAGATAGAGCAGTGAACGGTGCCCGTCGTTGGCAATTGCCCTTGGCGAGCCGGCGCGGAACTGATCGTTGAAAATCTCGAGCGATAGTGGGCCGTCGTAACCCGTCGCTGCCACCGCCCTCATGAACGGGACGACGGGGAGATCACCCTCGCCTGGCATGTTGCGGAAGTGCCGACTCCAGTACAGCAGATCCATGTCGATGAGCGGGGCATCAGCGAGCTGAACTAGGAAAATCTTGTCTCCCGGGATGGCCCGGATGCTTTCCGGGTCGATCTTGCGCGACAATGTATGGAAGCTGTCAAGAATTAGGCCGATGTTCGGGTGATCGGCCCGTCGAACTATCTCCCAAGCATCACGATGGTCGGAGATGTGCCTGCCCCATGCCAGGGCCTCGTATCCTACCCGGATGTTCCTTTTAGCTGCTCGTTCCCCCAACTCGTGGAAATCGGCTGCCGCTCTGTCCACGCCACCGCGCGCCAGCGGGGAGACGTTTGAGCAAACCAAGACGAGATCGGTTCCCAGTTCTCCCATAAGATCGAACTTCCGTTCGGCACGATCGAACGCCTTCTGCCGCTGTGGTTCCGGCAGGGCCTCGAAGTCTCGGAAGGGCTGAAAGACGGTGATCTCAAGCCCATGGTCCGCAACCATGGCTCCGACTTCTTGCGGCGTGCCCCCAAAGGTCAGGAAATCGTTCTCGAAGATCTCCACTCCATCGAAGCCAGCGGCCGCGATGGCCTGCAACTTCTCGGGTAACTCACCGCTTATCGATACGGTCGCGATTGATGTTTTCATTGCGAGAATGCACCCGTACCTAGGCCTTCAGCCCGAAAATCCAAAGCGAAGCGAACGGCTCCGAGTTCATCGAGATGCTGAACTAAAGCTTGGTGCCTCTCGCACGAAAGATAGCGTTGCAGCGTCTCATCGTCTGGTATGAGGGCATAAAGGCCATGAGTGTGGCCTTGCGCTAAAGACCGGGGATTGAAGTTCGGACCGCTCGTGCACCGCACGATCGTTGGCAACTCTACCAATACCTCAGCGCAGAAGCCCGCTAGCGCACGGGTAAGCTCATCAGCGCGCTCGGGATGTACACCCGCAACGAGAATGTGTTCGATCATGGCGAGTTCCTCGATGTGCGGGAGTAGATGGTGGTGCTGACGGCACGGTACTGCTGATCTATTCGCACTACACGGGCGCAAATGTCGCTCCTCGACCCATCCAGGCAGATGTTCTCACCTAAGACGAGCCGGGCCGCCTCGTATGGTCCGGGCGCCTCAACGGTTTGCCCCATGTCGTAGTCCCCACCCGCGCTCTGTGATATGGGCTGCACACAATAGAGGTTTGCCGCTTTCAAGCACTCTCTCCCCTTATCACTACCTGTCGCCCTGCTGGACTAACCGTTTAGTTAATATCGTGGCTATGCTACTCCCGTCAATCCGGCGAGCTCGTCAGGGATGTAGCATGACGTAGCGTGCCACCATCTCCACCGTGTTCTGCCGTAGGGCCTTCTGGACACTCTGAGCACCCATGTCCCTACCAAAAAGATGAGAGAAAGTTGCTCGGTTGGACACGTTGAAGAAGCATAGGGCGCTGATCTGCCAATGAATATCCAGTGGGTCTAGGCCGGGGCGGAAGACACCTTCGCCAACGCCTTTCTCATAAAGAGCTTGGATGTGGCTGATGGCGGTAACGTTGAGCCTGCTTATGGCTTCGGACTTTTTTAGATACTGAGCGCCATGAATGTTTTCGATCATCACCATGCGAATGAACGCCTCGTGCTGATGGTGGTGGTCAAAGGTGAATTCGGTTATCCTTTGCAGAGCCTCGGTAGGTGCAAGGCCGTCAATGTCCAGATGGGCCTCACCCTCTCGCACTTGGCTGTAGGCGTGCTCCAGTGCGCTCAGGTAAAGTCCTTCTTTGTCCCTAAAATAGTAGTAAATCATGCGCTTGCTGAAGCGCGTCTTGGCGGCAATCTCGTCAATGCGAGCACCTGCTAATCCGTTTTCCGCAAACTCCTGGGATGCTACCTCGATGATGTTCTGCCGGGTGCCTTCGGGGTCTTGGGTACGCGCAGATGGACGAGGTGCCTTGACGGGGTTTTCCGTTCTCATGGGTAACCGAACCTTCGCTTCGTCGGACGCTGTTGACTAAACTAACCAGTTCGTACATGTGTAGGCTCTGGGAGTTTCTTGTAGCGTCGCCGGACTCTCGGAAACAAGGGCTGCCAATCAATTCAAGTGGGAAAGTTGTACGCGTGTCAGCTCAAGAGCCATCGTCCTATCTCAGTGGTTTGAGAGCGCAGCACCTGCACCCAACAGCTGAGAACGTGACCATAGGCTTGGTCGGCAGGGGTATTGCGGGCTCTCTCTCCCCGCTGATGCACGAGCAGGAGGGTGCTCGCTTAGGACTGGCCTACAAGTACCACCTCATCGACTTCGATCAGCTTGGGTACTCCGACTCCGTTCTGGGCGATGTGGTGCAGGCCGCCCATGCGTCTGGTTTCAGCGGGCTGAACGTGACGTACCCTTTCAAACAAGCGGTGCTCTCTTTTCTCGACGAACTTTCTCCCGAAGCTAGTTCCATCGGCGCAGTGAACACTGTCGTGTTTGGCTCAGGTCTGAAGAAAGGGTTCAATACCGATGTCTGGGGCTTCGCCGAAAGCTTCAGAAGAAGCCTCGGCGACGTCCGGAAAGATCGGGTACTACAGATCGGCGCCGGTGGTGCGGGTGCGGCGGTGGCGCACGCCTTGGTGGCTCTTGGTGCGAGGAATCTGGATATTGTCGACAAGGATCTGGCTCGGGCAGAAAGCCTTCTTTCGCGCCTTGGGCTAGATCAAGTCTCCGGCCGAGCCCTTCATGAGAACCCGGCGGACCTCAGCGGGTATTCGGGAGTGGTAAATGCAACTCCTGTTGGAATGACCAAGTTTCCGGGCGTTCCTGTCGAGCCCGACGGGATCGCTCCTGACCAGTGGGTGGCGGACGTTGTGTATTTTCCGCGAGAGACTGCCCTCGTACAAAAGGCTCGCTCTCGCGGCTCTGCAGTTCTCTCCGGCGGTGGAATGGCCATCTTCCAGGCGGTTAGGGCATTAGAGCTGTTTACCGGTAGGGCGGCTGACGTGAAAGCGATGACCAAGACTTTTGAAGAGGCCGTTGCCAGTTCGGGATGACGACTAGGTCAGGGTACCCGTCGCCAATATGTGCTTGATGCCCTTGCTCACGTGTCCCTCCAGCATCCTCTGAGCGCCTTCTACGTCGCGCGCGAGCGCAAGCTGGAACAGTGCCTCGTGGTCCTTCGCAACTCCTGCCCCCCTGAAGCTCTTGGCTATCATGTGATAGCGCAGGAAGCGGTCGAACACCGATGAATGCAGCGTCAACATCGAACGTGAGTTGCAGGCCGAGATGAGCGCCTGATGGAAGGCGAAGTCGCAGGCGATCCAAGCCGGAGTATGCTCTGTCTCGCCGTTTAGAAGCCGCTGCTCGATCGAGGAGAGCTTGTGAAAGGCCGCAACTACCGCAGCCTCCCAATCCAGGTCTCCCTGCTTGAGCGACAGTGCTAGCGCGTGATTTTCCAGCAGCAGGCGCAGGTCGCCCACTTCCTTTAGGTCGTTGGCGGTAGCAGCACTCACCTCAAACCCCCGTTGCCCCTCAGCCACTACGAAAGACTCGCTGACCAGCTGGCTGAGAATTTCGCGGAGAGTACTGACACTCACTCCGTACCGTTCTCGCAGGTTCTCTAAGCGCAGCCTCTGGCCGGGTAGCAGCTCCCCGTTGATGATATCTCTCCGCAACCGCCGGTAAGCTGTGGCTCCAATGGTTTCCCCGGGCTGCTCGCCCCTGCTCACCGACACGACCATTCCGTTGCTTGAAGACACTTGCTGCTCCTTTTCCCCCAGACGAATACCACCCTGCCTTTGGGGTGTGAAGCGCCTGACAAGGAGAAAACCATCTGATGATCCGCGTATTGACTGATGATTTTGGTGCTGTATCTTGCTCGTCGATGCAGCATGGCGTTGACATGAACGAACCATTTCGTACAAAGTGCTGCGGACGGACGCTTCCCTGAGTGAAGCTCCGGGGAGTGCCGCTTAAGGCAGAAATGTTGGGCTATCGCCCAAGGGAGGATTGACTATGAACTTTTCACTAACCCGGCGGGCCCTCATTGCCGGTGGCCTGATGCTCGCAACTGTTCTGCCGAGCTTTGCCCAGGACGACTCGGTAATTCGGTTTTCCGCAGTGTTCTCGGAGCAGGACATTCGAGCTGAGATGATGGAGCTGTTCGCCAGCCAGATTGGCGACGAGTTTACCTTCGAGCCTTATTACGGTGGAAACCTGTTCAAGCAGGGAACCGAACTTGTCGCCCTGCAGCGCGGCAACCTCGAGATGGGGAACATCGCCCCTCAGGATATATCGAACCAGATCCCCGAGTGGTCCGTCTTGACCTCCGCATATCTGTTCCGCGATGCTGAGCACCTGCGCGCTTTCTTCGATAGCGAACTCGGCGCCGAGTTCAAGAAGATGGCCGAAGATCAGCTCGGCATCCATATCCTGGGGCCGACGTATTTCGGTACGCGGCAGGTCGGGTTGCGCATCGACAAGGAGATCAACACCCCTGAAGACATGGCTGGGGTGAAGCTGCGCATGCCGGGCGGAGACGCATGGCAATTCCTTGGGGAGGCCCTTGGCGCTAACCCCACTCCGATGGCATATGCTGAAGTTTACACAGGGCTGCAGACCGGAGCTATCGACGGCCAGGACAATCCACTGCCGAACGTCGAGAACATGAAGTTTTTCGAAGTGATGTCACAGATCGTCCTGACCTCGCACCTCGTCGGTTATGACCTTTTGGTGGTGGACAAAGGTACTTGGGATTCTTTGTCGCCAGAGCAGCAGGCTGAGTTCCAAGCTGCCGCTGACGCGGCAATTGACTTTAGCCAGCAGGCACACCTCAAGCAGGAAGAGGAGCTGGTTGCGCAGTTCGAAAATGCCGGTCTGAAGATCTATGAGCCGGACCTCGATGCCTTCCGCTCCTTCGCGCAGCAGAAGTACCTAGACTCTGAGCTGTCAGAGTCTTGGCCGGAAGGCGTGCTGGACCAGATCAACGCCCTCTAAGAGGCGCCTGGAGGATGGCGAGGTTTCAAGTAACCTCGCCATCTTTATGCTATCGGCCGGTAACTCGCCGAACGGAGTCTACTCTCGATGTATGGACGTCTAGCCCGGGCTGGAGCCTGGCTGCATGCTCGCGCAGAAAACGTGCTTGCGGGGATGCTCGCGGCGATGTTCGCGGTATTCATTCTTCAGATCGTTGCCCGCTATCTCATCAACATGTCTATCGGGTGGACGCATGAGATCAGCGTGGTCCTCTGGCTCTGGCTGGTACTCTTCGGGACCGCCTTCGTCGTCGCTGATCACGAGGAGATCCGATTCGATCTCTTTTACGGCACTGCAAGCAAGGGGGTGTTTCGCGTGATGGTGGTTGTGACCGCCATAGCAGTGATCGCCTTGTTCGGCATCTCGCTACCTGCCGTGCTCGACTACGTGACTTTCATGAAGGTGGAAGAGACCGCGTATCTGAATATCCGTTTCGACTACCTCTACGCCATCTATCCCATATTCGCTGTAGCAGTGATCATCAGGCAGTTCTGGCGGGGTTGCCGGGCCATCTGGGGCAGGGATGACCGGGAATCCGATCCTACCAAAGTGAGCTCAGGTGTTTGATGCTGTCCCTTCCCTTTAACCTAGCTCTGGTTGCAATCGTCGGTCTGGCTCTACTCGGCTTGCCAATGGGACTGGCGATGATATGCGGTTCCATCATGTACTTGCTCGCACGCGGGCAGGACATGGGCATCGCTGCTGAACAGCTTCTCAACGGCATGTACTCCAACTACATCATGTTGGCCGTGCCGCTATTCATCCTGGCTGCCGAGATCATGAACTCCGGTTCCCTCTCGGAACGTTTGCTCAAGTGGTGCGACGCGCTTGTCGGCCGGTTTAGAGGCGGGCTGGCACAGGTTAACGTGCTCCAGTCTATGGTCTTTGCCGGGATGTCCGGGTCGGCGGTTGCCGACGCTGCGGGCAGCGGCAAGATGATGCAGTTCATGATGACCAAGGACGGCAAATACACTCCGAGCTACGCTGCTGCACTCACGGCGGCCACTGCGGTAGTTGGTCCGATCATCCCTCCCTCTATTCCTATGGTGCTCTACGCGCTGATTTCGGACGCGTCGATCGGGTACCTCTTCCTTGCTGGCGTGGTTCCGGGTTTGCTCATGTGCTTGTCGATGATGGTGCTCATCACCATCACCGCACGGATCAAACAGTTCCCGATCGAGGCTCCAACGCCGCTCCGGCAGATTCCCCGAATGACGTGGGAGGCTCTTCCGGTCCTGATGATGCCGGCTGTCCTGATGTTCGGCATCTACGGAGGCATAACCACACCCACGGAGGCGGCTGCGATTGCCGCGTTTTACGCCCTGGTAGTTTCGGTGGTCATCTATCGCAGCGTAAGCGCGAAAGAGCTCTACAAATCTCTTGCCACCAGCTCCAAAACGACCGCTTCGATCGGCATGCTCATCGCGGGCGCCTTGGTCTTCAACTACGTCGTAACCATCGAGAACATACCTCGGAGCCTCAGCGCGATCTTGGTGTCATGGGATCTGAATCCGATCACCTTTTTGATCGCGATGAATATTCTGCTGCTGCTACTCGGTTGCCTTCTAGAGGGCACGACGATCCTGCTGGTTATCGTACCAATCCTGATTCCGACAGCCCAGGCACTCGGTATCGATATGGTGCATCTGGGAGTTGTCGTGGTCGTAAACATCATGCTCGGTCTGATTACTCCACCGTTCGGATTGCTGCTGTTCATCATGACCAGAATCTCTGGCTCGACCATGCGTGAGCTCGTTGTCGACGTACTCCCCTTCCTGTTTGCGCTTCTGGGCGCTTTGATGTTGTTCACCTTCGTGCCTGACACGGTCCTTTGGCTTCCAAGGCTGTTCGGTTACCAAGGCTAGGATATGAATATGAAACCGATCTATGTACTGAATGGTCCCAACCTGAACCGCTTGGGAAAACGCGAGCCCCACATCTATGGGCATACCACTCTCGCGGAGGTTGAAGCATTGTGCCGAGTGGCGTCGCCAGATCGCCCTCTAGAGTTTCGCCAGACAAACAGCGAAGAGCAGCTGATACTGTGGGTTCACGAAGCGATCGATGAGGCAGCAGCCATCATCATCAATCCGGCCGCCTTCACCTTTACCTCGCTCGCTCTGCTCGACGCCCTCAAAATGTTCAGCGGACCGATCATCGAATTCCACATCACCAATGTGCACCGTAGGGAGCAGATCTACCATCGGTCATATGTATCGATGGTGGCGACAGCGGTGATGGCGGGCCTCGGTGCTGAAGGCTATGGTGTGGCTGTTCGCGCAATTGAGAAGATGATCTCCAAGGCCGAAACTAATGCCGTTTAGGCTGCGTGCACTTGCACTCCCCAGCCTCCTCCGCAATAACTTAGGGTGGCAGAAACATGGGCGACGAAAACAAGAATCCTGATCGGAAGCCTGCCGACGAAGCCCCCCCGGGCAGCAAACAATCAGGGCAGGGCGTATGCCCAAACTGCTCGGGGAGAGGCAACATCGACGGGAAATCGTGCCCCGCTTGTAAGGGCACCGGCACGGTTAATGTGATCGTGGGAGATGCATAGAAGCTGGTGCCGCCTCGGAGCTAAATGATCATCGACCATCATGCTATTCCACAAGAGCTCGTGGCGTTGCGATCAAGCATCGACAACCTGGACGCCTCCCTCATTTTCATCTTATCCGAGAGATTCAAGCTGACGCAGAAGGTCGGTGAGTTGAAGGCTGCCAATCAGTTGCCGGCAGCAGACCCCGCGCGAGAGGATCTTCAGATTTCCCGCCTCCGCCAAATGGCTCTCGAGGCTCGCTTAGACCCGGTGTTCGCAGAGCGCTTCCTGCGTTTTGTTATTGACGAGGTCATTCGCCACCATAAAGCAGCTGCTACTGCTGATAAGACTACTTGAGGCCGACTGCGATCGCTCTCACTCAGGTGGTAAAGGCATCCAAGACTTTATGCTTAACCCGGCCACACTGGTCCGGGTAAGGTTAGCTGCTGTGCCCCGGCGCGTGTCTTAGAGCGACACCACACCCCCACTGGTCCTGAAAGAAAACTACGCCACGAGCCTCGAAGGCCTGCAGTATACTCGCAAGTGTACTGCTCTTGAGGAGGTGGTCACTCTGTTCCAGCCGCGCCAGGGTCGCTCTGCTCACTCCGCACGCGGAAGCTGCCTCTTCTCGGGACCAGCCTAGGAAGGCGCGCGCCGCCCTGATCTGGCCGGAGGTCACGTGAATAGGGATGTGAGATTCGAATCGCGATTCCATGCCACATCTTCCAGTATCAGCGGCCTTCATCCTAGTGGCCGCCTACGCCCTGCCGCGGAATGGTGCACTCACCGGATCTGAGCTTCCCTGCGACCACCTGACCTTTCGTTCACTCAGCAGCTAGATGGTAAGCGGTGTTCCCGCCCCACCTTCCGTTCTTTTGTCAGCCATGAGATTCCGCACGGATTGAAGTTGGTGCGGGAGGTTCTCCATGGACGCTCCATTGGAGTTTCTCACAAGTGGCGGTAGGCGCCGCCGCAACCGGCAATGGCCCGATGATGAGAAGGCTCGGATTGTCGCCGAGACACTTCGACCTGGGACCACGGTGGGCGAGGTCGCGCTGCGGCATGGTCTGAAGGCCAACCATGTCTCCTCGTGGCGGACGATGGCTAGAAACGGGAAGCTGGTGCTACCGGCGCCAAAGGACCAGATGGAGTTCGCGACGTTGATGGTCGCTCCAGTCGTTGAGGATGTAACGGCGGCGGAACCAGTGGCGGCGGTCGGGCCGGAGATCGTGCTGGGATCGGTGGTCATCCGGCTGGAGCCAGGCGCCTCCGCGCGCCGGATTGCTTCGGTCGTTCGTGCACTGACGGCGATCACATGATCTTCCCCTCGAACCGGGTGCGGATCATGGTAGCCACCAAGCCGATCGACTTCCGCAAAGGTCACGACAGCCTGGCTGCGCTGGTCAAGAACGTGTTGCACGAGGACCCGTTCACCGGCACGGTCTTCGTGTTCCGTGCTCGCAAAAGCGATCGGCTGAAGTTGCTCTACTGGGATGGCACGGGTCTCGTCATGGCCTACAAGCGCCTCGAAGAGCACAACTTCAGCTGGCCTGCGGTGAAGGACGGCCTGATGACGTTGAGCCACGCGCAGTTCGAGGCGCTGTTCTCTGGGCTCGACTGGCGGCGGGTTCGGGCGGTAGAAGCGCGGGCACCAGAAGCGGTCGAATAACTGCGGCAGGATGACTCAGGGCTGGTCTTTTTGCGGGATCGGCGGCGCCTGATCTGGTAGATTCTGGCCATGCTCGATGCCGCCGAACTTCCCGATGACATTGCTGCCCTCAAGGCGATGCTGATCGCAGCGGAGGTGCGTGATCAGCGCAAGGACGAGCGGATCGCTCAACTGGAAAAGCTGGTTGCCGCGTTCAAGCAGGCGGCCTTCGGGCGTCGATCGGAAAAGAGCGACCCGGACCAGTTCGAGCTGGCGCTGGAGGATCTGGAAATGGCAATCGCGGTTGTCCAGGCCGCGGAGGACGCCGAGGACCGGCTGGCCCGACGTCCGGCCAAGCCGCGCAGTACCAATCGTGGTTCACTCCCCAAACACCTGCCGCGGATCGAAGAGATCATCGAACCCGAAAGCCTGGTCTGTGGCTGTGGCGGCGGGCTGCACTGCATCGGCGAGGACGTCTCCGAGCGGCTCGACGTGATCCCGGCCCAGTTCCGCGTGATCGTGACCCGTCGCCCCAAATATGCCTGCCGGTCCTGCACCGACGGCGTGGTGCAGGCGCCGGCGCCCGCTCGGCTGATCCCTGGCGGGCTGCCGACCGAGGCCACGGTCGCCCATGTCCTGGTCAGCAAGTATGCGGACCACCTCCCGCTCTATCGCCAGGCGCAGATCTTCAGTCGTCAGGGTGTTGATCTGGACCGCTCAACGCTGGCCGACTGGGTTGGTCGGGCCGCCTTCGAGTTGCGTCCGGTCTATGCTGCCCTAATGGCGGATCTGAAGCGCTCATCCAAGCTGTTCATGGATGAAACTCGCGCGCCAGTGCTCGATCCCGGTGCCCGCAAAACCAAGACCGGATACTTCTGGGCCCTGGCCCGCGATGATCGTCCCTGGAATGGCACCGCACCACCCGGTGTTGCCTTCACCTATGCCCCGGGCCGAGGTGGTCTTCATGCCGAACAGATATTGCAGGGCTTTGGCGGCATCCTGCAGGTGGATGGCTATGCCGGCTACAACCGACTGATCGCGCCCGGCCGCGTCGGCGCGGGTATCCAACTCGCCTATTGCTGGGCCCATGCCCGTCGCAAGCTGATCGAGATCACGCGCGCCGGCACCGCCCCGATTGCGGAAGAGGGTGTGCGGCTCATCGGCGAGCTCTATACCATCGAAGCCGAGATCCGAGGCCTGGGCCCCGAACAGCGTCTCGCTGCTCGCCAGGAACGATCCGGACCAGCCGTCGCCCGGACAAAGGCTTGGCTCGACCTTCATCGCGCCCGCGTCTCCGCGAAAGCGCCGCTTGGGGAGGCCTTGAGCTACATCGCCAAATACTGGTCGGGGTTAGTGCTGTTCCTCACCGATGGCCGCATCGAGCTCGACAACAATACCGTTGAGCGGACCATCCGCCCGATCGCGCTGAACCGGAAGAACGCGCTCTTCGCCGGCCATGATGCCGGTGCTGAAAACTGGGCTGTCATCGCCTCGTTGATCGAAACCTGCAAGCTCAACGCTGTCGATCCCTATGCCTGGCTGGCCGCAACACTCCACGCCATCATCGCCGACTACAAGCAGAGCCGCATCAACGATCTGCTGCCGTGGAACTATGCTGCAAAGCTGGGCGATTGACGCTCTTGGCTCTGGCGGCATAATCGGAAACCACCAGCAACGAGGCGCCCTCCCAATCAGTTCGAGACCGACAGCGAGGCGCGCGATGCTGCCTTAGCCGCTCTAAACAGCGAAGGAGCCATCGCCTTCATGCGCGGCAACAACGTCGTTCAGTTCCCTCGACCCTGAGCCCAAGTGGCCGCAGAACACCGCTTACGCTAGATGGCGAGCCGCTGAAGGCGAGCGCTGAGTCCTGCACGCCTTACACAGGGCCAATGTTGATTTGCACAGAGCGAGAGGACGTTAACCACGACTGGGGGAAGTGAGTTATTTCGACTCTTTTTACTTTCACCCCTAACTCAGCGAACGTATGTTATGGGTCATAACAAAAGGGCATAGCTGCCCAGAGTTGATTTTCGCATGCGTGTCAGAAGATGCCCATGACGCTCCCCCGAGATGAGGACTTGATGAATGTTCACCTCTGGCAGCATTGGCGCATCGGCGCCGGCAACAACGTTTCACTCTGATGCGCGTAGCGCGCGTCTGTTCCATGAGCACCGCAAGCTAGCTAACTGTGCAAGTGCCTACGTGGCGTCGCACCCCGCTTTGGTGCCGCTTGGCGATGATCCGGTCGTGTCGCACTTGGTCTCCGCTGCTGGGTTCGCCCCCACTGACATCGTCATTCTTCGTGTGATGGCGAAAGGGCGCATGGTGACAGCCCTGTGTGTCCCCACCCGTTTGTGGAGGGACCCTCCCTCGCGAGCTCGCTTGCTGGAGATCAAGCGGGAAGCCTACGAGGTCCGTACCGTGTGCGTTCTGGTACCGCAACGGTGGATCAAGGCGGAGACCCGTGGCGCCGTTGCCCGGGCAATCGCACAATCGAAGCACACCCGCTACTCCCACAAGGAAATAGATGCTGTGCTCAAGCACCTGCGCAACGCGAAGATCAGCACCCTTGCAGAAGTTGCGAGTGTTCTGCCGCACCACACCGATCCGTTTGGCGTAGTTCTCTCCATGTCTGCTCAGGGGTTTGTGGACATCGACCGCTCGGCGCCGCTTCACGTCGGCAGCTGGATCGGAACGCGCTCCTAGACAGATCTCCCAACTGACGGTCGACCGACCCGATGAGAGCATCTGACACGCACGAGCAGTGGGCAGGTCTCTAAACGGGCCCGCAACAAATTTGAGGTACGGTATGGTACCGTACCGTACCTGGATGAGGAGTATAGGCGGATGAGTAGTGAAATTGCGACCCTAGAGCGCGTCAAAGGCGCCGTAGTAGCTCTGCGACAGGGCGGCTCCAAAGTTACCGCCAGCAAGGTCATGGATCTGATCGGTGGCGGGAGCAAAAGCACGATCATCGCTCACATGCGTACGCTTAGGAACGGTGCCGGTGATGAACAAGAGGTCCCCGCCGCAGTTATTGAGATGGCTCGCTCTGCCCTGTCGGATATCTACGAAGCCGGCCGGAGAGCCGAAGCAGATAAGCTGCGGGCCTGGTCCGAGCGTATGTCACTGGTCGTCGACGAGCAGGATGCGGAGATCCAGGAGTTCGCTGACGAGTGCTCACGTCTGGAGCAAGCTACGGACAACCTCTCCGATCAGCTCCAGCAACTTGCTGCAGAAAACGCGGCTCTACATGCGCGTTCAGAAAAACTCGAAGCAGAGAATTCAGAGCTTGGAAGGCAGCTGGCCGAGGAGCGCGGGCGTGCGACAGACGAGCTTCAAAAGGCGCTATCAAGAGTGGAGGTATTGGTGGCCAGAACTCCTCAGCATGGTACCTCGAAGTTCAAGCGGGATCTCCGAACCATTTCCCTTCGAAGGCCGCCCAAGGCTTAGTTCTATGCAGGTGGGCTTAAGACCGCTCGATTTGCGCGGCAGTCGCGGCCTGCAGACGTTCAGGAACGCATCTGCTTCCTGAATCTTGCGATTTGGTGCGCTGGCCGTAGCTGCGCCTGCTAGCCAACCTTGACCCAAGGCAGCTTCTCTATTTCATGCCGCAGAGCTTCGGGAGGGAATTCCCCGTATCCCTCGGCGTCGTTATGGGGGACGTGGCCCTGCATATAATCTCGAGTGCCTGGGTCCACCTTACTGATCCTGCACTTTGTCTTGAAACGGTGCCGCCATGCGTGATTTGGCGCCAGCCGTTCATCGGTGATGCCGTTCTTCCTGATCCAGGCGGAGATGCGCTCACCGATCTTCTTGGACTGGGGATTCTTCTCACTCCCCCCTCGCGCCAAGTTCGGATCGAAAAAGAGAGGGCCCTGCTTGGAGGAAGCGACAAAGTCCAGGAAACCCTGTTCAATCAGGTGGGGGTGCACCGCCACGTAGCGGGGGTTCTTGTCTTTCACAGCGCCCGCTTCCGGCGTGATCCAGAGTAGTGGGATGCCATCATCGATCTTTACGTCCTCTTTGCGCAGCTGGGCGATCTCGCCAACCCGCGCACCTGAGTAGCAGCAAACCCAGGGGATCCAGCGCCGGGCTGCCTTATGGTATGAGGAGAGTTTCTCCGTGACCGGCTGGAGGGTTAGGCCCAGAACAAACTTGGCTTCGGTGTCGCTATAGCCACGCATCTTGAACCCCGAAGGAGTCTTCTTGACCTTGACGCCGATGCCTTCCACTGGATTGGTCGAGATGCGGCGGTTGGTTTTTCCCCACTCGCATGTGGATCGCAATGCGGCGAGGTAGCCGAGCTGAACTGATCGGGGGGAGAGGCCCCGATCCAAGAGAGTGTCCTTCCAGGCGACACACCAGTCGGGTGTGATGGTCCTGATGTCCGGATGCACTTCAGCCACCTGCTCGATGATGCGGCCCCACTTCTTTCTCGTAGAGGGTGCTTGCTCCGTCTCCACGGCATACCTGTGGTACACGTCGGTTAGTAGATAGTACTTCGGCCCCTTTTCGGCGTCAGTTTGCAGCGCCTCAGTCTTGGCGTTCCGGCTTGGGAATCTGTCTCCATTGGGATCGGCGCGGTAGTCACCGTCCGCGTAGCGCAGCACCTGCTCGCGGGCCTGCAGAATGGCCTTGTTGACCGCCTGCAGCACCCGCTCGAAGCTGTCGGCATCGATTCGTTCACCGCGTTCATCCAGGTATTGCTGCACGGCCCGGCGATTTTGGTTCTTCAGCCTCTCGAGCATGCGCTCTGTCATCTCGGGCCGACCCGAGCGGATGATCGTCACGCCGGGATGACCCGCGGCAACTCGGTCGAATAGTAGCCGGCCCCCAATCAGCTGGCGGTCGCCCGGATCATCTTCGTTCTCGCTGACCATCTTCCCCGGCGATGGCCACGGCATCTTTGTGAGAAAGCGAGGTTGTCCCAAGGCGCAAGGAGCGCCACCGGGCTTCGATCTTGTTCATCTGCTCGATGAATGCCGCTCGTGCTTGGTGAGGGTCCCTTGTTCTGAGACTGAGCTTTTCTTCTCTGGCGCCGACAATCTGGACGAGGTCCGCAGGAACGCGGACGCGCAACCAGAATATGCCCGAATCCTTGTGTCGATACGGCGACGGCATCCGCAACCCCATGTGTACCACTCCTGTGTACCAATGACGCGGTTGCAAACGCCTTAATAGCAAGGACTTGCCGGAATTCGGATGGTTTTTAGGGAGGTGGCGGAGAGAGAGGGATTCGAACCCTCGAGACGGTTACCCGCCTACACACTTTCCAGGCGTGCGCCTTCGACCACTCGGCCATCTCTCCGCATCGCCATAACCCCAGATCGGATACCTCCGGGGAGGCCAGCCAGAGGCCGGCGCGAGCGGGGGCAATATACGTATTGCGAGCCCGGGCGCAAGGGATCACGACACAGAGATGACGATTGTTTGAGCAGCGACCGCATCCCCATCTTGTGAGGCAGCCTCGCCACGTGGCAAAAAGAAGCGATACGCGGGGCGGAACGGCCAAGGCCAGCCACGACTTATGCCCGCGAGGCACCGGGATGTAGGATGCGGCTGATCTTAAGAATTGCGGGCACCTGGCTCATCGGCCTGGCGCTCGTCCTGCTTGTCATAGATGGCACAAAGTCTTTGGGTGCCAATGAGTTGATGTTCACCAGCCTTTTCGAGCTGTGGACGCAAATCCATCCGCCTAGTTTGGCGGGGATGGAGGGCTTTTTGGAGAGCCGGTTTTTTGCCGATTTGCTCCGAATCGGGTTTGCGGCTCTGCTGACCTATCCCGCATTTGCAGTCTTTGGCGTGCCGGGAGTCATACTGGCGTTGCTGGGACGAACACCGCGGCGCCTGCGCTATCTCCGGCAGGACCAGATCTGACCACTGTTGTTGTGCCCAGAAAGGAAACGACACGATGTTCTTCAAGTCAAAGCCATCCACCATTCCCACCGCCGCCGAGGCACTGCCCGGACGCGAAGTGGAAATGGTTGTTGCGCCGCAGCATTTTGTCAACGACCAGCCGCTCAAGGGGCACTATCCCGAGGGTGCCGAGACGATCTATCTCGGCCTTGGCTGCTTCTGGGGGGCCGAGAGGTTGTTCTGGCAGTTGCCAGGCGTGATAGTAACGGCGGTCGGCTATCAGGGTGGCTCGACGCCAAATCCAAGTTACGAAGAAGTCTGCTCGGGCCGAACCGGGCACACGGAAGCCGTCAAGGTGGTATATGACCCCAAGGTCATTACTCTGGAGACGCTGCTCAAGACGTTCTGGGAAGAGCATGACCCTACCCAAGGTATGCGGCAGGGTAATGACGTCGGCACGCAATATCGGTCGGCGATCTACACGACAACTCCTGAGCAGGCGCAAGTTGTGGTCAGAAGCCGCGATGCATATCAAGCGGCGTTGCGGCAGCGTGGACTTGGCCAGATCACCACCGAGATCGCTCAGGCTGGTCCTTTCTTCTATGCCGAGACCTATCATCAGCAATATCTGGCCAAAAATCCAAATGGCTATTGCGGCCTGCAGGGCACGGGCGTGTCCTGCCCCATCGGGCTCGGCGTTACTGCCGCCGCCGAGTAAATGCCAGAATGAACGCAGTCTGAATGTGGTTTTGGGGCTGATTCGATCGGATCAGCCCCTTTTTTGTGTCCGGTGGGCAGCATGCTGTAGATTTTCAAGGTCAGAATCCTGCCCTGTTCCCCATCTTAAACGTCCTTGGGTGGAGCCGCAGGCTGCAATCTCCGAGATAATGATTGGCTCTCAGTTCAATCGCTCTGAAAAAGCAGGGATCCCGAGCTGGGGGCGCAGGAGAAAGGGCTTTTCACGCAGCTGCTTCGGAAACCAAGCCGAGGGCTTGCGGGCTGGCGGGGCGCCCGAAGAGGTAGCCTTGCCCAACCTCACACTGGATGCTGGAGAGGTAGTCGCGCTGCTCCGCGGTTTCCACGCCTTCGGCCACCACCAGCTTGCCGAGGCGGTGCGCCATGGCGACGATCGTGTCGACGATGGCTTGGCTTTGCGGGTCAGGCAGTGCGCGGACGAAGGACTGGTCGATCTTGATCTTGTCGATGGGCAGGCGGGACAGATAGCTCAACGAGGAATAGCCCGTGCCGAAATCATCGATCGCAACGCCGACCCCCAGCTCCCGCAACGCTGACAGGGTCTCGATGATCCCCGCATCGTTGTCGACAAACAGGCTCTCGGTGATTTCGATATCGAGCTGATGGGCGGGGAGGCCGGAAACTGCCAAAGCCCGCCTTATCATTTGACCCACATCGCCGAGACGGAACTGCACCACCGAGACGTTGACCGACAGTCGGCCCTGCCAGCCCCAGCTTGCCGCTTGCCGGCACGCTTCGATCATCACCCATTCACCCAATTCGACAACGAGGCCGGTTTCTTCTGCGAGCGGGATGAAGGCGCCAGGTGAGACGCGGCCCAGCTCGTCCGAACGCCATCGCACCAGCGCCTCAACACCGATCACTGCGCCGGACACCATGTCGATCTGTGGCTGAAATTCCAGGTAGAACTCGTTCTTGGCCAGCGCGCGCCGCAGGGCGATATCGAGCGCCTGGCGCTCGCGGATCTTGTCGCCCTGCTCGATCTGGAACTCAACAAAGCCTCTTCGGCCGGAGGGGGCGCTGAAGAGCGCCACGTCGGACTGGCGGAGCAGTTCGGCCCCGTTGACGGCATCGCCAGTCGATGCGCTCAGGCCGAAAGCCGTTTCCAGGATGATCGTATGTTCGTTCGCCTCGTAGGGTGCTTCAAGGCGCGAGGCGATCTTGCTGATGAAGGTTCTCATACTGCTTTGATCCACCTCCGGCGGCACGATGAAGCCGAACAACTCGGTTCCAAGCCGTGCTGGCTGGAGGTCGGCCCCTTTGAGGCGGCGTGCGACTTCGCGCGCAATGCGCTCGGTAAGTTCATGGCCAAAGGTGGTGTTGACCTGGCGCAAGCGGCGCAGCCGTACCGTGGCTACAACCGGAGCCATGCCGCTGGAGAGGCTGAGATCGATCGCGTCGACAAAGGCCTGGCGCGAGAGTGCGCCAGAGACCGCATCGTGGCGGGCCAGATAGGCGAGGCGGGCCTCCTGCCGGTGCCGCTCTGTAACGTCCTGGAAGGTGAGGCAGGTGATTTCCTGCCGCCCCTCCTCATTGTCGGGGGTCGGCACCCAGGAGCGCGTCGAGACCAACTCGAAGTGATGCATCTGTCCGTTGATGGTGCACTCGACCTGCCCCGCTCCACGGACGGGAGGGGTGCGCGCGAATGTCAGCATTGGGGTGGGCAGGGCTACCTCTGCAGAGCTGCCGATCAAGGGGGCGTCATGCTGGAGGATGGATTGGGCGGCTTGGCTCGCCGCCACGATCATTCCCGCAGCATCGATCACGACAATGCCGTCAAAATTGTCGGTCACGACGCGCTCAAGAATATGCCGCATCACCGCGCGTTGGCGCTGCAGGCGGCGACTTTGCCGGCGACGAATAGCCAGTTCTCGAACCAGCCCGGTGACGAGCATGACGGCAATCGCGGTATGGACCGGCACGGTGTCGAAGAGAGTGCCGCTCGCGCCCTGGGCCGTGAGGGCGGCAATCTCGGTTGCCACGGCGACCACGGGGCCAACAAGCATATTCATCCGGATGGTCGTATTGCGGTGGGTCATCAGCAGGACAAGTCCGCCCAGCGCCGCCACGATCCAATGGCTGACCATGGTACCAAGATCGATCAGGTTGCGATCGGCCTTAAGGGTTTCGGCGGCGGCAATCTGCACCAGTGGACCGGGCACGACACCAAAGCGGGGCACCGGGAAGAAGTCGCGCAACTCGATGGCGCTGGCGCCGATGACGACTTGCTTGTTAGCGATGCGCGCGGGGTCAATGCGGCCGGTAAAGACATCTGCCGCCGGGATGCGGTCGATCTGGTGCAGGTTGACGCCGAAGTCGATGACGATCCGCCCGCCACTATGGCTGCTGCCCGGGACCAGCCCTAGCGCAAGCGAGGGAATGTTGTGGCTCGGCAGTGCGGCAGGTGTTGATTGCACCGCGCCGGTGCCGTCCCCATCGACATTGACCAAGACGGGTGGGGCGTGCTGCGCAAAGCGCGGCAGCGGCAGGTTGAGCAGGACCTGCCCCGTTGCGTCCACTTGCTGGAAAGCGGCCAACATGGCGTAGCCTCCGGCTCGCTCCAGAGCATGTTCAAAGGCGAGGTCGCCTTTAAGAGTGGAACTTGTGCTGAAATCGACGTCGAAGACGACTTCGCTCGCACCAAGATCGAGTAGCCGATCCAAGAGTTCCGCATGGACTTGGCGCGGCCACGGCCATACGCCCACCACCGAAAGACTGTGAGCGTCGATTTCGACAAAGACGATTTCGCCGCTTGCCGGCTTGTCGAGTGCTTCGAAGCGCCACGAGCGGAGCGCCTGATCGGCAGGCGCGAAGAGCCCCAGATAGGCTGCAAGGCCCACCAAGACCAGCGGCAGGAGCAGGGCGAGCCGGCGCAGGAGCGGTAGCAACCGGCCGCCTCCGCCCACGCCATCTTTGCTGCTGCCCGCTTCTGGCACCGCTACCCTCCCGCCCTGCACAGCGTGCAAGGCCAGCCTGCCCTTCTGGGCGAGCTTCCTCCATCCCACCTTTGCGGTGCAGGTTTAGCGAAGCATTACAAGGGAGGGGGGAAGGCGCGGTGGAGCGGTAGTTTCGGCCGCCAAGGTGAACAGGTCCTTTCCGGAATGATGCGGCTTTGCTGCCTAGAGCTTGGGGCCTAGCGTGGCGGCGTCGACCAGCGGAGGGCGGCCTGGCAGATGCAACTCAGTCTGTCGCGGCGCGGTGCGCGCGATGAGTTTGCCGCTCTTGATGACTGCCAGGCGGGTCGCCTTGAGGCGGATTGCTTCGATTGGGTCGGCCGCCTGGAGCAGGATCATGTCGGCCTTGCAGCCGGGCTCGAGCCCATAGCCATCAAGATGCATGATGCTGGCAGGACCGGTCGTTACGGCGGCAAAGCATTGCCGCATGGCTTCGCGGCTGGTCATCTGGGCCACGTGGAGGCCCATGGAGGCGACCTCGAGCATGTCGGCCTGCCCCAGCGAATACCAGGGGTCCATCACGCAATCATGGCCAAAGGAGCAGGTGATGCCATGGCGCAGCATTTCGGGGATGCGCGTCATGCCGCGGCGCTTGGGATAGGTGTCGTGGCGTCCCTGGATGCCGATGTTGATCAGCGGATTGGCGGTGGCAGAAACACCGGCCTCGGCGATCAGCGGCAGGAGCTTGGAAACATAGTAATTGTCCATGGAGTGCATGGAGGTGAGGTGCGAACCATTGACGCGGCCACCGAGCCCCAGGCGCTGGGTTTCATAGGCCAGCGTTTCGATGTGGCGGCTCATAGGGTCGTCGGTCTCGTCGCAGTGGAGATCGACAAGGAGCCCGCGCTCGGCCGCGAGTTCGCAGAGTGCGGTGACGCTGCGGGCGCCATCGGCCATGGTGCGCTCGAAATGGGGGATGCCGCCCACCACCTCCACGCCCATGTCTAGGGCGCGGCGGAGCAGGTCCTGGGCGCCGGGATAGCGGTAATAGCCGTCCTGCGGGAAGGCGACGAGTTGAAGGTCGATATAGGGCGCCACCTGGCGCTTAACCTCGAGGAGCGCTTCGACGCCAAGGAGACGCTCGTCGCACACATCGACATGGGTGCGAATGGCGAGAAGCCCCTGCGACACGGCGAGGTCGCAATAGGCCAAGGCGCGCTCAATCACCACCTCATGGGTGAGGAGCGGCTTAAGTTCGCCCCAGATCTGGATGCCTTCAAGGAGTAGCCCGCTTTCGTTGAGGCGCGGCAGGCCCAGCGAGAGCGTTGCATCCATGTGGAAGTGGCAATCGACAAAGGGCGGGCTGACCAATTGCCCGGCAGCGTCGATGGTCTCGCCGGCCTCGCCCGCGAGATTGGCTTGGAGCGCTGCGATGCGCCCTTCTTTGACGCCGATGCCCATATTGGTACGGCCATCGGGTAGGGTGGCGTTGGTAATTTTGAGATCGAACACGGGGGGTTACCTCGGCTTTGTCAGTGACGCTGGCCCTTGAACCAGGGCTGCAGGAGCGCGCGGGGATAGTCGGCCCGGCGGGCGACCAGAACCAGCGCGGCGATGGAAAGCAGATAGGGCAGCATCAGGAAAACCTGACCCGGCACCACCTGCCCGATCTGCGCCTGAAGGCGGATTTGGAAGGCATCGAAGGCGCCAAAGAGGAGGGCGCCCAAGAGAGCCTTGCCCGGCTGCCAGGAGGCAAAGACCACCAGCGCAATGCAGATCCAGCCGCGGCCATTGACCATGCCGAAAAAGAACGCATCAAAAGCAGACATGGTGAGAAAGGCGCCGCCCAACCCCATGAGGGCAGAGCCGGCGACCACCGCCCCGATGCGCAGTCCGCGCACGGACAGCCCCTGCGCCTCGACGGCGGCCGGGTTGTCGCCCACCGCGCGAATAGCGAGGCCAAGGGGCGTGCGGTAGAGTACCAGGGCAACAAGCCCCACGCAGACCAGCGACAGCATGGTCATGGGCGTCTGCTGGAAGAGGGCCGGACCGATAAAGGGCAGATCGGAAAGGCCGGGAATGGCAAGGGGCTGAAATGCCGTGATGCGCGGCGGCGTGCTGACGCTGGGCAGGGCTGTGCGATAGGTGAAATAGCTCAGCGATGTGGCCAGGAGGGTAATGCCGATGCCCGAGACGTGCTGTGACAAGCCCAGGATAACGGTTAGGACGGCGTGGAGGAGGCCGAACATTCCCCCTACCGCTGCAGCAACAAGAACGCCCGTCCAGAGACCGAGGCCAAGGTAGACGGCGAACCAGCCGGCCATCGCGCCAGCGACGAAGATGCCCTCGATACCGAGGTTGAGCACGCCGGCGCGCTCGCAAAGGAGGGCCCCCAGAACGCCAAAGATCAGCGGCGTTGCAATCCGGATGGCAGCGGCCCAGAAATTGGGGGAGAGGAGGATATCGATGATTTCCATGGCGCTACTCTCCAGCCGACGCGGGAGCAGAGCGCTCCCAGTGGATGCGGAAGCGGAGGAAAAAGCCTCCGACCAGCACGCAGAGCAGTGACAGCGCGACGACGAGATCTGCGAGGTAGTTGGAAATGCCGGTGGCGCGGCTCATCGAGTCTGCACCCACAAATACCGCGGCCACGAAGATGGCGGCAAAGACGGTGCCGATGGGAGAAAGGCCCGCGAGCATGGCGACCACGATGCCCGAGTAGCCATAGCCCGGCGACAGGTCGGCGGAGAGATAGCCTTTGACGCCCGCAACTTCCCCGACGCCGGCGAGACCGGCAAGTCCGCCTGAAATTAGCGCCACCTTGAGCATGGTGCCGTCGACCGGAATGCCGGCAAACCGGGCGGCGGCCTTGTTTTCGCCCACGGCGCGGATTTCAAAACCCAGCACCGTCTTGCGTACGACGAACCAGAGCGCAAGCGCGGCGGCGATACCAACCAGCAGCCCCATATGGGTGCGCAGGCGTGGGAAGAGCGCGGGGAACTCGGCGGCCGGGTCGATGGGTACCGATTGCGGCCACCCCATGGAGAGCGGATCCTTGAGCGGACCTTCAACCAGCATCTGGACGAGGAGTATGACCACGAAGTTGAGGAGGAGCGTAATCACCACCTCGTCCGCGCCGAAACGCTGCTTGAGAATGGCCGGAACGACCATGGTGCATCCGCCGGCAAGGAAGCCCGCAAGCATGAC
Source organism: Devosia sp. RR2S18 (assembly GCF_030177755.1). NCBI lineage: Bacteria > Pseudomonadati > Pseudomonadota > Alphaproteobacteria > Hyphomicrobiales > Devosiaceae > Devosia > Devosia rhizosphaerae. The sequence goes on along the minus strand of NZ_CP126539.1, from coordinate 3,805,788 downwards.
GAGGGGAATAAGCAACAGGGGCGGGAGCTGAAATATGCCGCTGCCCACCAGTACGGCGGCAAGGGCGCCGATATAGAGCTGGCCTTCGAGCCCGATGTTCCAGAGCCGCGCGCGGAACGCAATTGCGGCGCCGAGGCCGGTGAGGATCAGCGGGGTGGCCCGGGTCAGTGTTTCGGAGAGCGCAAAGAGCGAGCCGAAGGCGCCCTGCACGATCAGCCCATAGGATGCGAGCGGCGATCCGCCTGCCAGCAGGACCGGTAGGGCCACCAGCAGCAGGGCTGCCAAGGCTGCAAGGATGGAAACGGCGAGTTTGAGGCCCAGCGTGGCGCCGGTACGAGGCTCAAGGCGAAGACTCATGCGGAAGCGGCCTTGATGTGTAGTGCGCGGTGTTGCCCAGCCATCATAAGGCCGATGGAACCTCGGTCGAGCTGCTCCGAGGGACCAGCGTCGCTCACTTCACCGGCATGAATGACGAGGAAGCGGTCAGCAAGCGCAAAGAGTTCGTCAAGGTCTTCCGAGATCACGAGAACGGCGGCGCCGCGATCCCGGGCGGCAATGATGCGGCGGTGCACTTCTGATTGCGCGCCGACATCCAGGCCGCGGGTCGGCTGATTGGCGAGGATGACGCGGGGGCTCCGCTCGAGGACGCGGGCGAGGATGAGCTTTTGCACATTGCCACCCGAGAGCAGGCGGGCTTCGGCATCAGGGCCGGGACAGCGGATGTCGTAGGCGGCTATGGCCGCCTCAGCTCGCTGGCGCATGGCTTTTTGATCGAGCATTCCGGCGCGGGCGAATGATCGGGAGCGCACTTCCTCGATGGCGATGTTATCGGCGACGCTCATGGTACCGACCACGCCATCATGCTGACGATCCTCCGGCATACGGGCGACCCCAGCAGCGACAAGCGCGCGAGGGTCGGCTTTGCGCACGGGATCGCCATAGAGACGGAGAGTACCGCTCTCGGGCACGGCGAGCCCCGAAATCAGCGCGGCAATGGCCGCCTGCCCATTGCCAGAAACGCCGGCAAGGCCAACTATTTCGCCGGCGTGCAGGGAAAAGCTGACATCCTGCAGGCGCACGGAGCCATGTCGCAGCCCAACGCGCTCGAACATCAGCAAGGGTTCGGCCGGCGTCGAGGACGTGCGCGTCACCTCCGCAACGGCTTTGCCCACCATAAGATCGGCGATGGCTCGCCGGTCTGCGTTCGCGGTCTTGAGTTCGCCCGCCTTGCGGCCGCCGCGCAACACGAGGATGCGGTGCGACACGGCGAGGACTTCGCCCAGCTTGTGGGAGATGAAGATGACGCCCAGCCCATTTGCTGCAAGGCGGCGGAGGATAACGAAAAGACCCTCGGCCTCCTGTGGCGTCAGCACCGCCGTCGGTTCATCCAGGATCAGGACGCGAACGTCGCGATAAAGCGCCTTGAGGATTTCGACGCGCTGTTTCTCGCCGACGGTGAGCGCGGCCACGCGGCAGTCAAGGTCGACCTCCAGACCGCTCTCGGCAATGATCCGCTCCACCTTGCGCCGCGCTGCGGCGCCGCCGGTGCCAAGTTTGAGGATGGGTTCGGTCCCCAAGCGAATATTCTCGAGGCCGGTCAGGTTCTCGGCCAGGGCGAAATGCTGGTGCACCATGCCGACGCCTGCAGCTAATGCCGCGCCGGGAGAGCCGGGGGGCAGCGACACCAACCCCTCGTCCGTCGCGACCCGCACCGAGCCCTCGTCCTGCACATAATGGCCGAAGAGAATGTTCATCAGGGTCGTCTTGCCGGCACCATTCTCGCCCAGAAGGGCGAGGATTTCACCCCGGCGAAGCTCGAGGTCGAGGCTGTCATTGGCCAGCAGAGCGCGGAAGCGCTTGGTGATGCCCTCGAGCGAGAGCACGATGCCGCTGTCATGGTCAGGCATAGTGCCCCCGGGGTAGAAGTGCCGCGCCCCGGAGGCCGCGGCGCTGTCGTTTACATATTGGAGGCTGGCTCGGCGTCGTCGATCTCGACCGTAAAGGCACCCGAGAGGATCTCGTCCTGGCGCGCCTGCACTGCGGCAATGGCTTCTTCGCCCGCAAGTTCGGCATCGAAAACAAGGCTCGAGCCGCCATGCTCCATGAAGGCATAGATGCCATAGTCCGAAGCCGTGAACGTATCAGCCTTCACATCGGCAATGGCCATGTCGATCATCGGCTCGCCATGCCAGAGGGCGCTCGCCAAAATCGTGCCGGGATAGTCGGCTGCCGTGTCGATGACGTTGCCAATGGCCAGGACGCCGCGTTCCTTGGCCGCGTCGGACACACCGAAGCGCTCGGCATAGAGGATGTCAGCGCCCGCATCGATCATGGCGAAGGCCGCTTCCTTAGCCTTGGGCGGGTCATACCAGGAGTTTATGAAGCTCACGGAGAACCGCACGTCGGGGTTTACCGACAGCGCGCCTTCCATGAAAGCGTTCATTAGCCGGTTCACTTCGGGAATGGCGTAGCCGCCCACCATGCCGACGACGTTGGTCTCGGTGTTCATGCCGGCGATCATGCCCGAGAGATAGCTCGGCTCATGGATGAAATTGTCAAAGGTCGCGAAGTTCGGCTCGGCGGGCGGCAGTGACGAGCCCATCAGGAAGTCTATCTCCGGATAGTCTGCCGCCACCGCACGTGCGGGCCGCTCCACGCCGAATGCCTCTCCGACCATGAGCTCGACGCCCTGTTCGGCATATTCACGCATCACGCGCTCATAGTCGGTATTGGAGATGTTCTCGGAGAACACATAGTCGATCTCGCCGCGTTCTTCTGCCGCAACGAGGGCATTGTGCAGGCGGCTCGCCCATTGCTGCTCGACCGGTACGGTCCAGATGGCCGCAACCTTTAGCGCGTCTTGTGCCCAGGCCGGACCCGCCGCAACAAGCGCGGTACCCAGCGCCAGCGCTGCCAAGAGTGACCGCCTACCGAGTTTCAGATGTCTTTGCATTTTGCTTCCCCGATTTGTCCAGAAAACGCCCAAGCTTCCCCACTGCCTATGTAGCGGGCAAAGGGTGGGGCTTGGCAACCAGGAAAGCGCAATGATCCCCCGCGGCGAGCACTGGACAAAGAAAAGGCGGCAGTTGCCTGCCGCCAGTTTGTCAGGGAGAAAACGAGTGCGCGTCGTTACGCGCGGGGCTGCGGAACAATGCGAAGATAGGGCTTCAGTTCCTTCCAGCCTTCGGGATACTTCGCCTTAGCTTGTTCATTGGAAACGGCCGGCACGATGATCACATCCTCGCCGTTCTTCCAATTGGCGGGTGTGGCGACCTGGTGCTGCGCGGTCAGCTGTAGCGAGTCGATCACCCGAATGACTTCATCGAAATTGCGCCCGGTAGACGCCGGGTACTCGATCTTGAGCTTCACCTTCTTGTCGGGGCCAATGACGAAGAGGGAACGCACCGTCAGCGTATTGTCGGCATTGGGGTGGATCATGTCGTATTTGCGCGCGACCTCGCCGTTAGTATCGGCAAGCAGCGGGAAGTTGAGTGCAGAACCCTGTGTCTCTTCGATGTCGCGGGCCCAGCCGGCATGATCCTCGAGTTTGTCGACCGAAAGGCCCAGCACCTTGACGCCGCGCTTGGCAAACTCGTCCTTAAGCTTAGCGGTATAACCCAATTCGGTCGTGCAAACCGGCGTGTAGTTCTTGGGGTGGCTGAAGAGAACCGCCCAGGACCCTTCGACATAGTCATGGAAGTGGATGGTGCCCTCAGTAGATTCGAGGGTGAAGTCGGGCGCGGTGTCGCCAATCAAAATAGCCATAGTCTCTCTTCCTTCTGCATCGCCAGGGACGTGCCACTTCTGTGAGTGAGAATATCGTACCTCGCCACGCGCTTTGAAGTCGCTCAATCCGAAATAAATTTGTGCAGCGACGGGGAGTCGCGCGACCATGTTCTCGCCCGCTGCAGGCCGAGGGAAACCAGCGCTGTTCAGGGTTTTCTACTCTGCGGCTACGGGTAGGTCCGGCGCCCCATTCACCCAGGTCACATCGACGCCGTTGAGCGGTATCACCGACAGGCTCATCTTGCCCGAGCCCTGCTGGATCTCGCGAGCATGGCCCAAGTAGATGAGAGCGTTGTTCTGCGCGTCATAGATGCGGGACACCCGCAGCGACTTCCAGATGAGCGAGCGACCTTCGCGGAACACTTCCTCGCCGCCACCCCGTAGTGAAATATCGCCGATGGTGACCGGACCAACCACCGAACAGTCGAGCGCCGAGTAGGACGGGTCTTCGAACCAGTTCCCCTGCTGGAGGCGATCGATGAAGGAGCGATTGAAATAGGCGAGGTGACACACCACACCATCCACTTCGGCATCCGCCACCGCATCGATGGCAATGTCATTGCCAGTCCAGTCCACGCCGACGCTGCCCACTTCGCGGCTGTCCCCGCAGGCTGCAAGCGCAATGGCGGCGACGGCGGCAACGGCAAGGGTAGCGAGACGCTTCATGGTATTCTCCTCTCAGGGCATGCCTCACATGGGAGTGCGTTGGGGCCGGAGCAAGGGCGCCGCTTAAAAGCGCCGGCGATTGAGCCGCTGTTCCAACAACCGGATCAGCAGCGACAGCGATATGGTCATGGCGAGATAAAGGAACGCCACGACATTGTAGGTTTCGAAAAACAGGAATGTGCCCGAGGCATAGACCTTGCCCAACTGCGTGATATCCTGGACGCCAAGGGCAGACACCAGGGCGGAATCCTTGACCATGGAGACAAAGTCGTTCCCCAACGGCGGCAGGATAGTGCGCAGTGCTTGTGGCGCGGTGACGAAGCGGAAGGTGTTCCAGCGTGACAGGCCCAGAGCGCGTGCCGCCTCGATCTGTCCACGGTCAACCGCTTCGATGCCGGCGCGAAAGATCTCGGCGATAAAAGCCGAGTAGCAGACGGTGAGCGCCACGATCGCGCGCCAGGCAAAGTCGAACTGCCGCACGGTGATGCTGGCGCCGAAGGGCTCGAGCACCCAATTGGCCGCGCCGACCATGGCTGGCGCCCCGACAAAGGCGACGTAGAAGAGGGCAACCAGGATCGGAATGCCGCGGATGACCTCGATATAGAAAGTCGCGACCTGCCGCAGGACCGGATTGGTTGCCGTTCGGGCCAGCGCCACGACGAGACCCAAGAGCGTTGCGAGAGTAAAGGCCACCATGGTGACCCACAGCGTCGTGCCGACGCCCCGTGCCAGTGTTGCAAAGATCTGCGCATAGGCCGCGTCGGTGATGGCTGACCAGAGCAGGACGATGCCGATCAGCGCGATGGCCAGCAGCCACCAGGGAAAGCGGGCCAGCGAGCGAGTTGGTTGGGGTTGAGGCATGGGCGAGGGGCCGGGAAGGTGCCGGCCCCAGATCTATCCTACTCGGCCGAGCCGTACTCGAAGAACCATTTGTCGATGAGCGCGTCCAGTGTCCCGTCGGCTTGCATCTCTGCGAGCGCGGCGTTGAAGGGCTCCACAAGGTCCGAGCCGGGGGTGAGGATGAAGCCGAGCGGATCGGCCTTGATCGGCTCGCCTACCTGTTGGAACGCGCCCGGATCGGCGCCGATATAGCCGGTGGACGCAGCCTGGTCGGCAATCACCGCATCGACGTCGCCGGCTTTGACCGCCTGCACTGCGGCGCCAAAGCTGTCGAAGACCTTAACACGCGGATTGGCTTCATCCCCGTCCAGCACGTCATAGATGGCCGTATAGAAGGAGGAGGTGCCGGCCTGAGCGCCGAACAGCAGTTCCTCATTGGCAGCGAAGCTCTCGGCGTCGGTGAAACGATCCTCGTCGGCACGCACAAGGAAATACTGCTCAACCGTGATGAAGGGATCGGTAAAGTCGATCTGCTCCTCGCGCTCCTCGGTAATGGTGATCCCATCGGCGCCGATATCGAACTGCCCGGTGCGGACCGCTTCGATCATCACGTCCCAAGCCGAAAGGTCCCACTCGACCTCCGCGTTGAGGCGGTCGGCGATCTCGTTGATGACATCATACTCGAGCCCGATACCTCCCCCTGTCGCCGGATCGGCGAAGTTGAGCGGGTAATAGGCGTTCTCGGTAACGGCACGGATGGTGCGGCCATCCAGATCGGGTAAGTCCTGCGCGCCGGCAGGCAGCGCAGTGACGAGCACGAGCAGGGAAACGGAGAAGGGGGCGAGAAGAAAATTCATGACGCGGCTGGCTCCCGACAAATACGATTGCACCGACGACCTTAGCCGCCAGAGGGGCGCCGCCTCAATCGGATTTTGTTGGCGTGCGGTCGATGTGCCCCAGATCGCGATCTGGGTCGATGCGGTCGCGCACCAATTGCTTGAGTTGCTTGACGTCGGGGAAGCCGCCATCGCGCTTGCGCTCCCAAACGAGTTCGCCATCGAGCGTGATCTCGAAGATGCCGCCGGTCCCCGGCACCAGCGTCACCCCTCCCAGTTCGATGCTGAAGGTGGAGAGCAGTTCGGAAGCCATCCAGGCCGACCGCAAGAGCCAGCTGCACTGCGTGCAATAGGTGATGGTGATCGCGGGCTTGGACATGAAAAACCTCCGCCGCTGTTGTAGCGACGGAGGCAAAGAGTGTGCAAGCAGCCGATTAGTTGATCCAGATCACCGCGCGGGTGTTCGGGTCGACCAGTGCCGGGCGGTCATTGATATAGACGTAGGAGTAGCTGGAATCCGGCACCGCGTTCAGCTGGGCGCCTTCAGGCAGCACATAGCCGACCACGACATCGCCTTCAGCCTGGAAGGGATCCACCGGATTGGCCTGGACATATTCGGCCGAAGCTTGCGGCACGAGATAGCCGGGCGACTGCACCAGGGCGCGGGTCTCAAGGTCGGCGATCCACACGCGGTCATTGGCGTAGAGATAGCCATAGCGCTCATCGCCCTGGATGGGGTGGATGGTGACATCGGCGGGAACCGAGTAGCCGACATTGACCTGGCCGTCGAGATAGATGGGCTCGACCGGGTTGGCAGTCACATATTCCACGCTGGTGGCCTCGACGCCTGCTTCAGCGCCGATGGTTGCGCCGGCAAAGCCGCCGATCACCGCACCGATCGGGCCACCGAGGAGGCCGCCAACGACAGCGCCAGTTGCGCCGCCAGCACCGGCGCCAACTGCAGCACCGGTATCCTGGGCGAATGCGGCTGAGCCGGAGACGAGCGTCATCGCGGCTACGGAAGCCAAAAGAAATTTCTTCATTGTCGTGAGTCCTTGTCTGGAGCGGCAGGCCGCTCGTTTGTGGAAGCGCCGGGCCTCTATTGGGCACCGCGCCGTTGAACCACCCCCGTGCCGCCAAGAACGGCGTCTCGAGTGGTTCGTTCCAGCCTCACAGCGACGGCGATTGCTTGTGGCGGAATAGCCACAGGCGGGCCAAGGACAGCCCTGTTCTTGCGATCAGACAAGCGCGCCGGGGAGGCGCAGATCGGTCTCGCTCACGATGCGCTGGTGGCTCTCGACAGTGGATTGCACACGATACTGCACCGAGTGCCCCTCATAGGGCAGCCGCGAGACGATCTTGCACTCGCCGGCGCGGCGCGAGCTGGAGCCACGGCTGGGCAGCAGGTCGAGCACCTGGCCAATTTCGTATTTATGCATGAGATGTTCCTCGGAGCAGGCCAGGCAAGGATCAACCTCGCTGATGGGAGCGCTGGAGAAACTCTGGGTGGCTGATGGTCGTGAAGCCGGCCGCCGACATGCCGCCTGGCTGTTGAAACTATCTTTAGCAGGAATTGGCCCAGCCGGCAAGGAAGCGCTTGGCAGCGCTGCCTCTGGCTCCTTGATCTGCCGCCTAGAAGCGGAAAAGGGCGCCGGCCAGAATCGCGTGGCGGCCGTCGTCGCCCGACAGGTCGTGGGCGTAGCGGTATTGCGTGCGGAGCGTGACGGTGTCGAAAACGGCGAAGTCTATGCTGCTGCCGAAGCTGACAAAACTGCCGGTGTCGCTGGCATAGCCCAGGCCCGCATGGCCGAAAACGGCAACGCTGGGGTCGAGCTCGAAGCCGCCGCGGAGACCAAATTCCAGGCTGGCGTCGCCGTTTGTGGAGAGCAGGCCCAAGGCTTCGACGCCCAGGAGCAGATCGGCTGCCATCATTGTACTGCCCGCAACCACGCCCAGCGCGGCGGTGGTGTCGCCATCGAGCGTGGCGGCGCCCAGAACGCCGGCATAGGCGCCCTCATGCCCGCCGGCCCCGACATAATCGGTGGGCAGCGGCGGCAGCTCGGGGAGCTCGGGCATCGGCCCGGCCAAAGCCGGCGCCGTCAGAGCCAAAATCAGTGCTGCGGTAAGCGTGGTCTTGCCCATGCCGGTCTCCCAATCATTAGCGAAGCGTTAGAGCCGCATGGTTAGCGCGGGGTTAACGGCGAGCCTGCCGCCGCAATTGTGATCGGCCAGCGCCACGCGCCGGACGGCCAGCTGGCCTCCGGGGAGGAAGAATTGGAGCGGACCCCGAGGCGAAACCACCTCTTGGGATTGGTAGTAGGTGAGACGACTTCGCCTCGGGGTTAGCCGGGATTTGCCGGACCAGCTGGTGTTGCGTCTCCCCAAAACAGGCAGGGAGAGGCGTATATCCGACCAACACCGCTCGGACCCACTCCGGGGGCGATCTCCCCGAAGTCCCGTGGTTCCACCCGCCTGTCTGGTCGCTGCAGCGCCGCTCCTGCGGGGGAATGGAGGGAGTGTAGCTGAGGTTTTGGGGAGGGGCATAAGATGGATAGGTGGATAGATTGGGTGATGGGGTAGAAACCCCCACCTAGCCTCCCCCTGGGAGGGGGAGGGATCGCTCCACTCGGTTACTCGCACGGAGCCCTCTTCTCCTCCCCCTCGTGAGGGGGAGGCTGGGTGGGGGTGCTGGAGCCCTCGTCATCCCCTGGCTGCCACCCACACCCTGGCATCCTCGCGCAAGGGGGAGCTCTGTTGGCCAAGGAAAACCTCGGAGTACCCCCACCTTGCCTCCCCCTGGGAGGGGGGGACGGCTCCACTCTGGTCTGGCACGGAGCCCCTCTGCTCCTCCCCCTCCGAGGGGGAGGCCGGGTGGGGGTAACGTCAAAACTGCCGGATCCGCGGCCAGTTCTCGTGTTCGCGGGGATGGGGCACCGGCACCTGTGCGGCCACGGCACGCAGGGCTGCGGCTTTCCCCGCTTCGTAGCCGCGATAGAAATGGCCGCGGGCGGCGCGGTCGATGCGCTGGGCGAGGAGGCGGCGCAATTCAGCGATGCTGTTGCGGCCCTGCTCGGGAAACTGCTTTTGCGGCAGCAGCCGCTGCACCGGTTTCAGCCGTGTCTTGGTGAGCCACACGCGATAATTGCTGCTCTCGTCCCAGCCGGTCCAGAGCGCCTGGTAGGCATCAAGCACCGCCTGCGCCTGGCCCAGCTGGGCGGCGAGCGCCCCCCATTGGCGGGCGGCGACCGGCAGGCTCTCGCGCCGGCCCTTGGGCGCAAACAGCGCGCAATCATGCAGCAGCCCCTCGGCGATGATCCGCGCCTCGTCGGCGACCGGCGCCTCGGGCTTTTTGATGGCGATGTCCCGGCCCTGGGCCAGAAGGGCGGTGAGTTTGAGCCACAGCGCCTCGTGGCGCTGGGCCAGGGCATCGGTGACGCGGATGGTGGTGGGCATGGGTTCTCCTCGCGGGCGACATCGCGCCAGGATACGCCCCGCCGACGGGCGGGGATAAGCGAGAGAACCGGGGAAAAGCCTAGTCGAGCAGCGTGCCCCAATGAGGCTGCCACTCACCATCCTCGACGATGACCATGATGCGGTTGAGCCCCATTTCGGTGCGCAGCGTCTCGGCGGCCTCGAGCGCCCTGGGCACCGGCCGGGGAAAATCGGCGATCACCTCCACCGCACCCACATCGGCCACCATGCGCCCCATCGCCCGCCGCACGGTGACGATCACGGCGTCCCGCGGATGGCGTTGATGGGGATAGAGGCGATGAAATTGTGCTGTCATGGCGCGTCCTTGATGGCCTTAGACGCAGGAGGGTGGCGCGGCGTTCCATTTATGGGATGGTGTCGACGCGATCTCAGATTTCTAGCGCACAGCGGCACCAAAATCTCCGCCGCCAATATGTGTGGCGGGCGGGCTTCATCAAGAGCTAGTTCGCATTGCGTGCAGTTATTTTCGGTAGGCGTCAAACGTCTAGTTTGCAGCAGTGCTATTGCAGAAGGGGTGCTGCATTTGAGAGTTACTAACGAACGCAGAGCCGCCATCCCGCTTAGCCGTTATGTGGCCTACTTGCATTCCGTTGCGGTGCAACAAGCCGTCGCAGGTCGGACACTTCGGTGCGGCTGGGAGGGCTCCGTGCAGAAAAGCGGCTCCTTTTACTTCCCTCGTGAATGATCCGTTTCCGGGATCAAAAAGTTCCTCAGGATTGGAAATCAGAAAGTCGAAGGCACGATCTTTAGCAAGTGCATCACCAATTTCGTGGGGGGACTTGCCGTTCTGCAGGTCGCCTATCACTCGGCGGTAGAGCGCCAATATCCTCGGCCTACTTCTGCTTCCACTTCCAAGGCGCCGAACAGCTTCGGTGATCCCCCTGTTCGCCAGGAGGAACTCCTCAAACTTGGAGCGGATGTGAGTGAAGTCCATGAAGTCACTGGTCTGCCATTCGCGAAAAAGTTCAACAAAAGCTAATACGGCTCCTGACTGAAAGACTCCGCTGCGAGAGTAAAAGTACAAAGCAGGGTGCAGGCCTAAAGATGATGCATGGTTCGAGCACAGTCTTCTCAAAACTCGTCGGGCCTCCAGCAGGAAGGTGACGGTCTGCTCGCCTGTTTCGTCGGCAGGAAATTCATCCTTAACGACCCTTCTGTTGCGTGCGTCAGCCACTTGAATGCGGTTGATGAGATTGATTAGGTCAAAGACAAATGGAAGGGCTCTTGGACCATAGCCGGGCCCGCCAAGAGGCAAATCGAGCGTTTTGATCGGTGCGCTAAGAACCGGTTCAAAAAGAAGCGTATTTATCTCCCGACCTAAGTGGCTGATATTCTCTTGCCGGTCCTTTGAGTAACGATTCCAGTAGTTGTTTCCAGTGCCGCCGTGTAAAACCGGGTCGTGTCCCGGGACGTGGTGTAACTGAGCTGGTCAAGCCGCTCGCGAGCGCGCCATTACGAGCGCCGTAGCGAGCGAGCGGCTGGGTGGTCATCGACGGATTTCCGGTAAGGTCTGGTTGCTTACCCCAACCCTGCACCTGAAGGACCACCGATGACCGACTCGATGATGAACCTGCGCACGCTGGTAGAGAAGACCCCCGACGCCGATATTCTGCGCGAGATGATTGGCTTTGCTGCTGAACGGTTGATGGAGCTGGAGGTTAGCGCTGCCACCGGCGCCGCTTATGGCGAGAAGAGCACTGAGCGGCGGGTCCAGCGCAATGGCTACCGCGAACGGGACTGGGAGACACGAGCCGGCACAGTCGAGCTGCGCATCCCCAAGCTGCGCAAGGGCAGCTACTTCCCTGGCTTTCTTGAGCCGCGCCGGATGGCGGAGAAGGCGCTGACGGCAGTGATCCAAGAAGCCTACATCCAAGGCATTTCCACCCGCTCGGTAGATGACCTGGTCAAGGCCATGGGCATGAGCGGCATCTCCAAAAGCCAGGTGAGCCGGCTATGCGAGGAGATCGACGGTAAGGTTAAAGCGTTCCTGGACCGACCGATCGAGGGCGATTGGCCCTATCTGTGGATCGACGCCACCTACCTCAAGGTGCGCCGGGGTGGCCGCATTGTCTCGGTGGCTGCCATCATGGCTATCGGCGTCAACGCCGATGGTAGACGCGAGGTGCTGGGCATGGAGATCGGCACCTCGGAAGCCGAGGCGATCTGGACCGAGTTCCTGCGCAAGCTGACCCGCCGCGGCCTACGAGGCGTGAAGCTGGTCATCTCCGATGCTCATGAAGGCATCAAGGCGGCTGTCACCAAGGTCCTTTGTGCAACCTGGCAACGCTGCCGGGTTCACTTCATGCGCAACGTCCTTGCTCATGCTGGCAAGAGCGGTCGCCGGGTGGCCAGCGCCTTTATCGCTACAGCCTTCGCCCAGGAGACCCCTGAGGCCGCAAGTATCCAATGGCGCGCCGTTGCCGACCAGATCCGCACTCGCGTGCCCAAGCTCGCCACCATCATGGATGAGGCCGAGCACGACGTCCTCGCCTATATGAGCTTCCCCAAGGAGCATCGGGCCAAGCTTCACTCGAACAACCCGATAGAACGGGTCAATGGCGAGGTGAAGCGCCGGACCGAGGTGGTGGGCATCTTCCCCAACGAGGATGCCATCGTCCGGCTCGTGGGCGCCATCCTGCTCGAGCAAAACGATGAGTGGGCTGTGCAGCGCGCCAGATACATGTCGCTGGAATCCGTTGCCCATTTGAGCGATGATCCCCTCGTCAGCCTGCCGGCAGTCCCCGCACGCTGACCAACCCGGCCAAGCCGGATATGCGTGGAGGCCCTGCCTCAGTTACACCACGCCGAAGGACACGATCTAAAACCGCCCGCGTCGCCAAAGCTGTCGAAGAGCTTCTTGCCTTCAGAATCCGTTGTTCGACAGGATCGATCTTGGTGCCACCCTGATTGATGCGAAAGAACGACTTTTCTGCTTTGTCGTGATCGGCATTCCTAATCCACTGCGCTTGGATTTCCTGCCAGCCGATGCGCTGAGCTCGCTCCGCGATGTCAGCTCTGGCGTTATTCGGATAATCAATCGCCATCTTATGATCTTGGTAAGACCCAACAGCCGCCTCTACCGAGTCCCTAGTTCTTGTAGCGGCCAGGCGCTGCTCGTCCGGAATGAAATTGTGAAAGTAAGTTCGAGATACCATGCCGTCTCCGTAGTCGTCATGAACCCACGCAATTAGAGCGCTGAGGCGGTGAGCGCCGTCGATAACGAACACACTCTGACCGGCACGCCAAAGGATCACCGCAGGAATAAGATCTCGTCTAACAAACGTGCCGATTAAGTCCGCAACCTGATCGGGGCTCCAGTTGGCAGTCTCACGTTGGAATCTGGCTTCCGCAAAGCTGGATAAAGAAAGCCTTTAGGCTCCAAACCTGTGACGGATAGAGATGTTATGTCTTCGCCTTCTTCGCCCCTGGCGGCCAGGTCAGCACGGCGAATTAGGGCATCCAAGTTCACTACTGCAGTGCCCGCCATGCTTCCCTCTCATCAGCTCACCGAGTTGTCTTAGCTCATGACCTCCCTAGCGCAAAGGCAGAGAACTTTGCTGGGCTCACGGTGAGGCGGTTAGCCAACGATTTCAGCGCACCTGGCCACCAATGGAAGCAGGTCGTTGCATCATAGGGGTGGACGGACTTCTCAAGAAAGCAAGTTTGTTTAAGCTCCCAGCTCAAGCCTGGGGTGAGACGCGGTGGGTGTTCGGAACACGGCGGGAGCGTGGAGCGCAGTGGGTGTGCGGAGTACGATGGGTGCGTGGAGTACGGAGAACGGTGAGTGCTCGGAGCATGGTGGATCGTGCGGCGTGCAGGGGATACGGTGCGCGGTGGCCAGCCCCGAACGCCTCCTCGCCTAGTCGTCGCCCATCTTCAGCGCTTTGATGAACGCTTCCTGCGGGATCTCCACATTGCCGTATTGGCGCATCTTGGCCTTGCCCTTCTTCTGCTTTTCCAGAAGCTTGCGCTTGCGGGTGGCGTCGCCGCCATAGCACTTGGCCGTCACGTCCTTGCGCATGGCGCGCACGGTTTCGCGGGCGATGATCTTGCCGCCAATGGCCGCCTGGATGGGAATGACGAAGAGGTGCGGCGGGATCAGCTCCTTGAGCTTTTCGCACATGATGCGGCCGCGTGACTCGGCCACCGAGCGGTGCACCAGCATGGAGAGCGCGTCGACCGGCTCGGCATTGACCAGGATCGAGAGCTTGACCAGATCGCCCTCGCGGTGCTCGGCGAGCTGGTAGTCGAAACTGGCATAGCCCTTGGAGATCGACTTCAGCCGATCATAGAAATCGAACACCACCTCGTTGAGCGGCAGGTCGTACTCCACCATGGCGCGCTGGCCGACATAGGAGAGGTTGCGCTGGATGCCGCGCCGGTCCTGGCAGAGCTTGAGGATGGCGCCGAGATAATCGTCGGGCGTGAGGATGGTCGCCTTGATCCAGGGCTCGCGGATCTCCTCGATCTTCATCACGTCGGGCAGATCGGCCGGGTTATGGAGGTGGATGGTCTCGCCATCGGTGAGCAGGATCTCGTAGACCACCGAAGGGGCGGTGGCGATGAGATCGAGATCGAACTCGCGTGAGAGCCGCTCCTGGATGATTTCGAGGTGGAGGAGGCCCAAAAAGCCGCAGCGGAAGCCAAAGCCCAGCGCGGCCGAGGTTTCCATCTCGAAGCTGAAGCTCGCATCGTTGAGGCGCAGCTTGCCCATGGCGGCGCGCAGTTCATCGAAATCGGAGGCATCGACCGGAAAGAGCCCACAGAATACGACCGGTTGCGCGGGCCTGAAACCGGGGAGGGCGTTGGCCGTGGGCTTTTTGTCCTCGGTGATGGTGTCGCCGACATTGGTATCGGCCACTTCCTTGATCGACGCGGTGAAGACGCCCAGTTCCCCCGGGCCCAGCTCCTTGACTTCGACCAGCTTGGGCGTGGTGACGGCGACGCGGTCGAGCTCATAGACGGCGCCGGAGGCCATCATGCGGATTTTCTGGCCCTTTTTCATCACCCCATCGATAATGCGGACAAGGACGACGACGCCCAGATAGGTGTCGTACCAGCTGTCGACCAGCAGCGCCTTGAGCGGCGCGTTGATGTCACCCTGAGGCGCGGGCAGGCGCGTGACGATGGCCTCGAGCACCTTGTCGATGTTGAGGCCGGTCTTGGCCGAGATCTCGACCGCCTCGGACGCGTCGATGCCGATCACGTCCTCGATCTGCGTCTTGACGCGCGGAATGTCGGCGGCGGGCAGGTCGACCTTGTTGAGGACCGGGACGATCTCATGGTTGGCGTCGAGCGCATGATAGACATTGGCCAGCGTCTGCGCCTCGACGCCCTGGGAGGCGTCGACCACCAAAAGCGAGCCCTCTACGGCGGCCATGGAGCGGGAGACTTCGTAGGCGAAGTCGACGTGTCCGGGCGTGTCGATGAGATTGAGGATGTAATCCTCGCCATCTTCGGCATGATAATTGAGGCGCACGGTCTGCGCCTTGATGGTGATGCCGCGCTCGCGCTCGATATCCATGGAATCGAGCACCTGCTCCTTCATCTCGCGCAGCTCCAGGCCGCCCGTCAGCTGGATCAGGCGGTCGGCGAGGGTGGATTTGCCATGGTCGATATGGGCGACGATGGAAAAATTGCGGATGCGGGAGAGGGGCGTTGTCATGGGCGCGCTGATAGCATCCCCCACAGGCCCCGCAAAGATGGTTTCTCCTTCGTTAAGCCCGGTTTTCGGCAACGCGAGGCGGGGGAGCAGCGTTGCGCCAGCATGATGAGATTGAGCCTTGCCCTTTTCGCCGCCAGCACCGCCCTTGTGAGCCCCGTCTTGAGCCAGGACGTGCTGGATACGATGACCGATGCTGTGGAACAGGTCTTGCCGCGCGACCGCCCGGCCGACCGCGAGGCGTCGTCGGAGCCGGAGGCTGCGGAGGACGCGGAAGCGGAAGCTGCAGAAGCGGAAGCGGACGAAGCGGCACCCCTGCCGCGGCCACGCCCAGAGGCTGCCGACGCGCCAGCAGCGGAAGACGAGGCAGAGGTTGATGCGGACATAGAGGACGATGCGCCCGCCGAGGATGACGACGCCAGCGCGGCGGAGATCGAGGCCGACGGCGCAGAGATGGAAGCCGACGCCGAGCTGCCGCACGAGGTGGTGCCCGAAACCGAGGTCCCGCCCGAGCGCATCTATCAAGTGGCATGCCCGGCCATGCTGAGCGGGCAGGTGGAAGGGCGGCTGCTCGAGCCGATCAGCGAAGGCGCTTGCGGCACCCAGTCGCCCCTCGAGATCACCGCGGTCGCCAGCGGCGGGCGCATGGTGCCGCTCTCAAGCCCCATTACCACCAATTGCGCCATGGCCACGGCCCTGCCGGAGTGGGTGGCCACCATTGATGGCTACGCCAAGGCGATGTTCAACAGCCCCTTGGCCGAAGTGGTGACCGGCACGAGCTATATGTGCCGCGCGCGGGTTGGCGGCGCCACAAATTTCGCCTCCGAGCACTCCTTCGCCAACGCCATCGACGTGGTGGGCTTTACGCTCGAGGACGGCACCACCATCAGCGTCCAGGACGACTGGCTACCGGCGGCCCAGCCAGAAGGCCGCATGCTGCGCCTGGCCCATGGCGCGGCCTGTTCTGCCTTCTCCACCACGCTCGGCCCCGAGGCCAATGAGGAACACGAGGATCACTTCCACCTTGATCTCGGCTGCCATGGCGCGGCCTGCACCGCTCAGCTCTGCGAATGACGCTTACTGCGCCGGCGTCTCGGCCGGTGCTGCAGCGGGAGCGGTTGCGGCTGGCGTAGCGCTGGCCTGCTGGGCGTAAATCGAGGTCACCGCATCGACGCTGGCGAGGTCGGCACTGCCGGCGGTGCAATCGGGGCTGGTGGTTTCGACGTCGGCCTTGATCTCGGCATAGGCTGCGTCGCCCGCCGCCTCATCCATGCTGAGCGCCCGCTCGAGCCGCCGCTGGTCAATCACCATGCCGTCGCGGACAGTCGCGTCGACCTCCTCCGCGCAGATTTCGATGGTTGCCAGCGTGGCATAGAGCCCGGTCAGGAGGTTGGCCTGTGGCGAGGTCGCGTTGGTGACGGCCGTCGGATCGATTTCGATCTGCGGCGCTGCCGCTTCTGTGGGGGCAGCGTCCTGCGCGAAAACGGCAATGGGGGCGGCGGCGACGGCCAAAGCTGCAAAAAGGCGGATCATGGGAACTCCTGGGCTAGGAGGCGCGAAACGGCGCCAAGCGGATTTGGCTCCGTTCAAGTCCCTGATTATGGCCTCAGCACGGCGGCAGGTGCATCGCTCCACCGCCAGGGTGTAGTAGTGCGGCAATCATGCCACAGGGTTTCTCGGGCTCTTGCAGAGGGGGTGGTGGGTCGGCAGGTCTGTCCACTGCCGGAAAGCCATGGTGTCGGGGTCCGGCCGAGAAGGCTGGTGCGGTCCTGCCCAGGCGGCAAGGCGCCGAAGAAGCCGCTTCATGATAGACATTTTGTGGTCTCCTTTTCGAAGCAAATTGGAGGAATGCTCAATATCTGAGGCCAATCGTGTGGCGCAGCAATGGACAAGGTCACTGCTGCGCTATAGAAAATCTATATGGCAAACCCCTTCCCCATACCGCTCAATGCCTTGCGGGCGATCGAGATCGTCGCGCGCCGCGGAGCGTTGTTGCCGGCGGCCGAGGAACTGGGCGTCACCATCGGTGCGGTCAGCCAGCACCTGCGACGCGCGGAAGAGCGGCTGGGCATGGAATTGTTCGAGCGCACGCCTGCCGGCTTGCGCCCTACCGCAGCGCTCAAAACTGCATTGCCGCAACTGACCGCCGGCTTTGCGGCGCTGCAGGACGGCATCGGCACGCTCAAGGGCAGCGACGAGGGTGTGTTCAATCTTACCGTTGGCAGTGTCTTTGCGTCGCGCTGGCTGATCTGGCGGATCAACAAGTTCACGGCGCTTCATCCCGAGATCGAGGTCCGACTGACCGTAACCGGTCACATGCTGGATTTGAGCCGCCCTGACATCGACTGCGGCATCCGCTTCGGGGCGGGGCAATGGCCCGGAGTGACGACCAGCCTCATCGGCGGGCGTTCTTTCCAGCCGGTATGTGCGCCACCCGTGGCCCGGCGGATAGAGAGCCTCCAGGATCTTGCGCAGGTGCCGGTGATCCGGGACGAGACGACCATGCTCGACTGGCGCTTGTGGCGGCGGGCGCTGGGGGTGCCAGAGGATGTGGAACTGGTTGGTCCCACCTACTCCGATCCGTCATTAGCCTTTGATGCCGCAATCAGCGAGCAAGGCGTGTTGATGGCCGTCGACATGATGAGCGCCGATGCGGTTAGCGACGGCCGATTGGTTCGCCCATTCGAGCACCCCGTCGAAGGACCGAACGGCTATTGGCTTGCCACCGCCAAGGGGCGACGCGAACCGCGCAAGACCAGATTGTTCCGCGAGTGGCTGGCGCTGGAAGTGCCCGCCTCTGCCCAGGGCTATGTGCATCAGTCTCGGCCTTAGCGCTCTCACCGCTAGGCCATGGCGATTTCTGGACAGAAACATGGTGAGCCGCTCAGTAAGTTCAAGTACAAGTGAAATGAAATACGTGTTTGCCCATATTGTGCGTACGTGCAGATGTTGTGAGCGGATAAGATGATGATTCGTCAAGACTCTGTTGTAAGTAGAGTCCTTGAGGGTGTGTTCGGTCACTGATGTATTAACCCAAGAATTAAGCTGTTATTAACCCCTATATAGACTCGTCAGACGCATTGTGGCAGTGTTTGGGCACTGAAGAGGCAGTATTCACCTCCCAGAGGGAAGAGGGGCTCACAATGCAGAAAGTTTCGCGCCGCTAAGGCGTTTTGACCCTGCTAACTCGCACAAGCATCGGAAATCCCTAGTCACAGCGCATCGCTATGTGCGGGTTGTGGGCGATAACGTTTGGATTTCTGGAGAGTTCAGGGTCGTCACCGGATCAGACGCTGACATGAACAGAAGGTCAGGCCGCGTGCCGCCTTCCCATGATCGGCTGCTGTGTGTGATCTCATAATACTAAGAGCGTGCCGCGATTTACATTGTTCAACTTGAACGATGCCGGATTTGTGCGGCCAGAAATCAGAGTGAGATCGCAAGTCGTCGTTGCGCTCAACCGTCCCGCTCGTCTGCTGACTGGGCAAACGGGGCCTCCGGAAGCGCAGCTTTATTCAACCAAGGGAAATCAAACTGGAGAATGACTATGAAGAAGATCACGTCCAAGGCTTCTAGGCTCGTAGCGCCATCGGTCCTCTTGACCACAATTCTTGCCGCTGGCACGATCGGCGTCGTCCCTGCCTACGCCACCTTCAATCTATGCGGGACCAGCCTCTGCACCGACAACTCTGACTTCTACCAGCACTTGCTTGGCATGCAGAAGGCTATCAACAACATCGTCAATTTCGATGATGCCAATGACCTTGTTCAGGAAGCCGTCAATGCCGGCAATCTGGTCAATGTCGGCGAGGTCGACGATGCAATGTCTCTCGCAAATGCTTCTCAGTTTGCTGATCTGTATCAGTATGCTTTGAACACCATCGATGGAGGAAACCTGGGCATTCTGTTCACGACTGACATTGACAATGCCACCCAGTCGGCAACCAACGTTGTAAACTCCATCTCGGGCGATTTGGTAACGGCTGTTGTTCAGAATCTGAACCGCGCCGGGTTTGCCGGCAACTGTATTCAGGTAGCCAGGATTTCCCGGAAGTAGGCGCCGTCCGCAACCATACTGTTCAAGACGCTGAGCAGCTTTCTGGCGGTCGCCGTCAGTGCGGCTTTCACTGGTTTCCCTGCGTCCTGTAACTTTCGCCGGAAGGCTTTGAACGTTGTCGAATGCCTTGAGGCATGCAAGGCAGCAAGATACAGGACTGTTCTGACGGTTGCCCTTCCGCCGCCGACGACCCGCTTACCCTGCCGCTGTCCACTGTCACGGGCGATCGGAGCGAGACCGGCTAATGCCGCGATCTTTCGGCGATCCGTCGTGCCGATTTCCGGCAGCTCGGCCATCAAGGTTGCGGAAACGATCATACCTACGCCAGGCACTGATTGAAGCATGCGGTCCGTTTCCGCTATTTCGGGCGACGATTGGATGATCTCGGCGATCCTGGCCTCGACCTTTGCAATTCGCCGTTCCAGAACCAGGATCAGGCTTTTCATATCGGATCTGGAATCGCTGTCTGTCGTTTGCTGGAGACGGGTCGCCTCCTGCTTTCGCATTTCAACTAATTGACGGCGCCGGATGATCTGCGCGAGCAGCACTTGCCTAGCTGCCGAGATCGGGGGTGTCTGAGCCGGCTGCAGCTTCTGTCCAAAGGTCGCGAGCATCCTGGCATCAACGCGGTCGGTCTTGCCAATCACTCCCATGGCTCTGGCGAAGTCACGCGCTTGGCGAGGATTGACTCGACTGAAGCTGGATTTACCCGCCTCAAGCCCGTCGCGCAGCGCTCGATCGTAACCGCCGCTAGCCTCAAAGATGACCCATGCTCCCTCGCGCGCAACAGCACTGGCAAAGCTCCGGATTCCGGCTGGAGTGTTCTCGATACGCCGGGCACCATGAGCTGGATGATAGATGTCGAGCCAAGCCTTGGCGGCATCAACGCCGATGTAAATATGGTCCATCATGTCTCCTGTTCCTGTACTGCGGGGTCTGCGCAACAGCCCCAATCAACTGTTCAGGATGAACGCGAAAATCGGGTGGCTCCCTTGCCGGCAAACGGGCTTGATCAATGGCCCCGGAGGCTCGCGGGATGCCACCCGCACCATCCATAATAATCGATCTCGCAAAGACAGGAGGCTCCAACTCCTGAGTAGGATGGAGCATGACAAGCAAGACCACGAACAAGTTTTCAGTTGAGGTTCGCGCCCGAGCAGTGCGCACGGTGCAGGAGCATGGCGGGGATTACCCATCCCGCTGGGCGGCCGTCGTATCGGTTGCCGAGAAGATCGGCTGCTCGGCCCATACCCTCAATGAGTGGCTGAAGAAGGCCGAGATCGACAGCGGCCGGCGCGCTGGTGTGACCACGGATATGGCCGAGCGGTTGAAGTCTCTGGAGCGGGAGAACCGGGAGCTGCGGCAGGCCAATGAGATCCTGCGCAAAGCCTCCGCATATTTCGCCCAGGCGGAGCTCGACCGCCCGTTCAAGCGATGATTGCCTTCATTGATGAGCACCGGGATGCTTATGGGGTCGAGCCGATCTGCAGAGTTCTGCCGATCGCCCCATCGAGCTACCACGAACGCGTTGCCCAGCGTTGTGATCCTTGCCGGCGGTCTTCCCGATCCAAGCGCGATGAGGTGCTCAAGCCTGAGATCATGCGTGTGTTTGCCGAGAACTTCGGCGTCTACGGCGTGCGCAAGGTCTGGCGCCAGATGCAGCGGGAAGGCTTTGATATTGCGCGGTGCAGTGTCGCGCGCCTGATGCGCGATCTGGGACTGCAGGGCGTGATACGGGGCAAGCCGGTGCGCACCACGATCAGCGACAAGGCGGCGCCTTGCCCACTCGATCACGTCAATCGCCAGTTCCATGCCCCTGCGCCCAACAGGCTCTGGGTCTCAGATTTTACCTATGTGGCGACCTGGGCCGGGTTCGCCTATGTGGCTTTCGTGATCGACGTCTATGCCCGCTATATCGTGGGCTGGCGGGTCAGCCGCACCGCCCATGCCAGCTTCGTTCTAGACGCTCTCGAGCAAGCGATCCACGACCGCCGCCCCATGCATCGCGGGGGTCTGGTTCATCATTCGGATCGCGGGTCGCAATACGTCAGTATTCGCTACACCGAGCGCCTGGCCGAAGCCGGCATCGAACCGTCTGTGGGCAGCGTTGGCGACAGTTACGACAATGCCTTAGCCGAGAGCATCAACGGTCTTTACAAGGCCGAGGTAATTCATCGGAGCGGGCCCTGGCGGAACATCGAAGCCGTCGAGTTCGCCACCCTCGAATGGGTCGACTGGTTCAATCACCGACGACTGCTGGAGCCCATAGGCAACATCCCGCCAGCCGAAGCTGAGGCAAACTTCTACGGCGCACTGGAACAACCGGCCATGGCCGCATAACTCAAACCAAACAGCCTCCGGATTTCCCGGTGCGGTTCAAGTCGTTCGGCCAACAGGACGCACTTAATAACATCACGGGTGACTACCAGAGCACCTTCACCAATCTGGAGCAGGCCGCAACCAACGTGGTGAACACCCTCACGGCAGGCACGTCCCGGACAATCGAGCAGACCTCCCAGACCGCCCAGTCCGCTTCGAACACCATCTCGGGTGGGTGGGGTGGCTATGACACCGATGTCGGCGCTTCCGTCGACTGGGCAGCCACGGGTGATGATGCGGCTACCCGTACTCAGGCCGCGGTCAACGCAGCGAACCTGGTCAACATCGAGCACTTGACCATGGCCATCACGCAGGATGCTCACTACAACCCGCAGACGGCGACCAACTCGGCGAGCTTCTACGGCAATATCTACGATCTCGGCCAGTCCGCGACTAACGTTCTCAACAACGTCACCGTCGAGACGATCGACCCCTCGTTCTTCTGCAACTGCTATGGTGGTTGGGAAGTCAACCAGGACGCTTATGCAGCTCAGGTTTCAACCAACCTGATCTCGACCATGGGCGACGTCAACAACGCGATCCAGTCGGCAACCAACGTTGCCAACTCGATCAGCGTCCCCTCGAACGACGACTAATCACGCGCATGACTGCGCCCTGCGGGGCGCAGTCTCTTCTTCATGCGGCAGGATGACGAAAGGGGCAGGTCCATGCGCACGCTTGCTGTTGCGACGCTGACACTTGCAGGATGTGGCGCGGCGCTGGCTCAAAACGCGCCGCTAGCCGAGTACCGCCAGGACGCCACCGGCTTTCAGGTGGTCGAGAACACCCTCAGCCGCAGGACGCTCGAGGCGCTGACTGACGAGTTCATGCAGACCATGCTGGACCCCGCCGCGCTCGGTTCGCTTTCCCAGAGCGGGTCCAACCTCGTTAATTCGGTGTCATCAGGGGGCGACCTCAACACGGTGCGCCAGCGGTTCAATGGAACACAGAAAATCACCAATTCAATTGCGCTGGGGCAGGTCAACATTCATGCGGACACTGTCCAGACCGGCGACAACCTCGCCGGCACGATCACCGGGCGGACCATCAACCTCGCCGATCAATTGCTTGGCGCCGACGCGCGGCAATTGATCTTCAACGAGGCTGAACTTGGCATTCTTTATGGTTCGATCAGCCAGATCGGCACCAACACCGCCAATATGGCCATCGCAGAGTATTCCATCGGTACCGCCAACCAGGACATTGTGCGGGGTGCTGTCCAGTTGGTGGAGAACCGCCTGGAAGTGGCTGCGAGCGCCAGCGTTGCAGCCTTTATCGAGCAGCACGGCACCAATTTCGGCAACATGATGGTGTCCGATACGGTGGAGAGCGTCGAGCGCGTGTTTGCGGGCGACCAGATCGTCCGCAACACCGTAGTGCTGGGGGAATTGGGCGGTGGCCCCATTACCCAGACCGGCACCAACGTGGCCAATTATGTGCAGTCGAGCCGCATCGGCACCATCAGCCAGGAGTCGACCGGCGTACAACTGGTCGTCAACGAGATCATTGGGCCCAGCGGGCAGTTGGTCAGCGGGCCGAACTACACTCAAAGCTCCAACGATGTGGTCAACATGATTGTGCTGTCGCCCCCCACTGGCGGCAACGACAATGCCGACATCGAGCTGTCGCAGACGGCCGACTACCCGCAGCAGCAGTCGGGAGGCAATGGCAGCTCGGGTCAGACCGGCAACTCGGTTAGTGTTGTACGCTGATGCTGATTTGCCTTTTCCGCAATATACGTAACAGTACTTATAATTACTGCGTAGGCGCATACTTATTTTAAGAGTGTTGCAGTAAATATATTGCTACGGTCGGCGTCATCTATACAGTCCAGGAGGCAAATCTGGGGGCGGGTATGATGCGCACACTTCTGACGACGGTAGCTTTGTTGGCGCCGCTCTGCTGTTCGAGCGCGGGTCTTGCGCAGGAAGAAGAAGGGGCCGCGTTTGATCCTTCCCCGTTCCTCTCCTCCATGATCGCTTTGCGCGGGGCCGCCGTCACCTGCGATCCCTTCGTTGCCAATTCTCCCGGCCAGCGTACCGCCGCCGTGCCGGAGTTCTTCAGCACGCTCAAGCAGACGCTGCCCGAACTGGTCGACGCCGAGACGCAGGCGAGCCTCAACCGCTTTGTTGGTTCGCAGGCAGCCGTGCTGTGTCGGGACAAGCTGCAGGCCGCCTACACAAACTACGGCGCGCAGGTGCGGATCTATGCCGAGCGCAAGCCCGAGGATTGGCCTGAACCGCCCGAGATCAGCAGCGCCGCCTGGTGCAGCTCCGAACATTGCCTCGAATTCTAGCGTATCGCCCAACCAGCGCTACCCGGAAACCAGCCATTTGCCTTCCACACAATCATCATCTGCCTACAGCGCGCACGAGGAGACGCGACATCATGAGAGCATTGCTTGCGGGGGTGGGCCTTGCCGCCGGCCTCATATGCAGTTCGGCGGCCCTGGCCAACGGCTTGGGCGAGGCCCGGCCTTACCAATTCCGGACCGATAGCCAGCGCCAGGTGAACCTCACCGTCGAACGCACCCGGCTCGAGCTCTACGGCCTGCTCGGCAGTTCGGGCAGCGCAGCGGGGCTGGGCGGCGGCACGGGGCAGACGGGCAATCAAAGCGCGATCACCGTCAGCGGCTCGAACAACAACATCACCATCACTCAGACCAACAACGGAGCACAGACGCAGACCTCCGATTGCAGCGACACTAGTTTCAACATCACCGGGGGGATGTACGGATGCTAAAGCTTCTCGGCACTGCGGTGCTGGTCGTCGCACTGACCGGCTGCACCACGTTCAGCCAGATGAGCCGGCCCAAGGCGCAGTTTCATGGTCCCGTGCCGCTGGCCACCGCCACGCCGGCAGATGATGCGCTTGTCTGCCTCAGCAAGACTCCCGAGGTACGCAATTCGGGCATCGTGCTGGCGGTGCATACGATCACCGACCAGACCAACAAGTTCAACAGCGACGAAGGGGGCTTCGTGCCGCGCGATGTTGCGGCCATGCTCATCACCGCCTTGCAGAAGGCGGGGATGGCCCAGGTCAACAGGAGCAACACGGTGGTCACCGAATGGGAGCTGGCGCGCGCCCGCGAGCAGATCCTGGGCGATGGCGCGCCCCAGACCGTGGGCAACCAGACGGTGGATTTGCGGCCCATCACCAAGGGCTCCATCCGCGGCTCCGATTATGTGATCGACGGGGCGATAACCCAGCTCGACTTCAATACCTATTCGGGGGGCGGGGAAGTGCTGGTGGGCGGCATTGGCGGCGGCGCACGGGCTTTTGCGCTAACCGCGGCCGCCGATCTGCGCGTTACCAATACCGAGAGTACCCGGATCGTGCGCGCCGGATCCTATTCCAAGCAGGCGGTGGGCCATGAGGTCTATGCCTCGGTGTTCCGGTTCTTCTCCAGCGAACTGTTCGACACCAAGATCGGCGACAAATCGCAAGAGGGCCTGCATGCCGGCGTGCGCTGGCTGATGGCGGAAGCGGCCTACGACATCGTGAGCTCACTGGTGCGCCACAAGGGCAGTTGCGACAAATACCTCCCGCAGGCCACCCAAGAAATCCGGGCTGAAGCGGTTGCCAAGACCGTTTCGGTCGGCCCCGCCGTGGTGGCTCCGGTGCCGCCACCCCCGCCGGCGCTGGCGATCAAATAGGCAGGCCAGAGAGGTTGTGTGCCGCTGCGTTGCGCGACGCAGCGGCTTTTCTTTGCGCTTAGCGCAGCCAGCCCTTGGGGCTGGGGTGCAGTTCCATCTGGCCGCCCTTGGTGGCCTCGTCGATGTCAGCGATATCCTCGGGCGAGAGCTCGAGATTGTTGAGCACGCCGAGATTGTCCTTGAGCTGGTCGAGCGTCCGTACGCCGATAAGCGCCGAGGTCATTTCCGGCCGCCGCAGTACCCAGGAGAGCGCCAGCTGCACCATGGACTGGCCGCGGGCCCGGGCGATGGCGCCGAGCTTATCTACGGCGTCGAGCACGCGCGGCTCGATATGGCTAGAGCGGAGCGAGCCATTGGGATTGTCGCCACGCGTGCCTTCCTTGGTGCCCCCATTATACTTGCCCGACAGCACGCCTTGCGCCAACGGCGAGAAGGCGATGACGCCGATGCCCAGTTCGCCACAAGCGTCAATAGTGCCGTCATTCTCGATCCAGCGGTTAAGTACCGAATAGCTCGGTTGGTGAATGGTCGTAGCGACGCCCATCTCCTTGAGGAGCCGGTAGGCCTCGCGCGTCTCGGCTTCCGGGTAGCTGGAGATGCCCACATAGAGCGCCTTGCCCTGCCGCACGGTCTGCGCCAGCGCGCCCATGGTTTCCTCCAGCGGCGTATTGGGATCGTAGCGGTGGGAGTAAAAGATATCGACATAGTCGAGCCCCATGCGCTGCAGGCTCTGGTCGAGGCTGGCGATGAGATATTTGCGGGAGCCGAACTCGCCATAGGGGCCGGGCCACATATTGTAGCCTGCCTTGGTGGAAATGATGAGTTCGTCCCGATAGGGGCGGAAGTCGCGCGCCATCACCTGTCCGAAAAGCTCCTCGGAGGAGCCGGCCGGAGGCCCGTAATTGTTCGCCAGGTCGAAATGGGTGATGCCATTGTCGAAGGCATAGCCCAGGATCTCCATGGCACTAGGATAGTCGCGCGTGCCACCGAAATTCTGCCAGAGCCCCAGGCTGATGACCGGCAGCTTGAGGCCCGAGCGTCCCGAGTGGCGGTATTGCATGGTGTCATAGCGTGCCGTATCGGCCCGATAGGTCATTTCTCGCTCCCGATTTTGCGATTTGGATGGCCGTGACGCTGCGGCCATGCAGTGGTAAGAGCAGGCCCGATGAGCCCGCCGGAAATCGACATGCCTGCCAATCTGCCCCAAGCCGTTCTGCCATACAAGGTGATGGCGATCTATAAGTTCGCCCAGCTGCCCGACGTCGAAGCGATCCAGCCGGAGCTGGCGCGCTTTTGCTGCGAACGGGGCATCAAAGGCACGCTGATCCTGGCGCCTGAAGGCATCAATGGCACGGTAGCGGGGACCGCGGCGGCGATCGATGCGCTGGCGGACTTCCTGTTCCGCAGCGCCGTGTTCGGCGAGCGTCTCGTGGGTGCCGAGGTAAAGTACTCGAGCGCCAGCGAGATGCCGTTCCACCGCATGAAGGTGCGCCTCAAGCCCGAGATCGTGACGTTGCGGGCGCCTGAGGCTAACCCCGCCGAGCGGGTTGGGACCTATGTCGAACCGGCCGCGTGGAACGGCCTCATCGAGCGCAACGACGTCGTCGTGGTCGACACCCGCAATGACTACGAGGTGGGTCTAGGAACGTTCTCCCGCGCGCTTGATCCCAAAACCAAGACCTTCACCGAGTTCAAAGACTATGTTGCGACCCATCTCGACCCTAGCCGGGACAAGAAGGTCGCCATGTTCTGCACGGGCGGAATACGGTGTGAAAAGGCCTCCTCCTACCTCCTGAGCCAAGGTTTCGAGGAGGTGTTCCACCTCAAGGGCGGGATTCTCAAATATCTCGAAGAGGTGCCACCGGAGCAGAGCCGCTTTCAGGGTGAGTGCTTTGTCTTTGACGAGCGTGTCTCGGTCGGCCACGGCTTGGTAGAAGGCGAGGCCACGCTCTGCCGCGCCTGCCGGCACCCGCTCACTCCCGATGAGCGCGACAACCCCGATTATATCGATGGCGTCAGTTGCCCACACTGCGTCGGCGAGACCGCCAAGCACGAAGCAGCGGCCGAGCGGCAACGCCAGATCGAACTGGCCAAGAGCCGTGGCGGCGCCCATCTCGGTGATGCCGCCGCGGAAGCGGCACGGCAAGCCAAGGCCCGGAAGCGGGCGCAAGCCGAAGCTTCGCGCGCCCGCAATAAAGTCGGCGGTTAGAGGGCTAGGCCCGCAGCTTTGGCGGCCGCGAGAAAGCTGCGGCTGATGGGGATGATCGCGCCGTTTTCGAGTTCCAGCACCGGCTTGCCGGCCTGGCGCTTTGCGCTGCGGACGGCATCCAGCGCCACCCAATGGGAACGATGGACCTGCAAACCCTTGGCGGGCGCGGCCTCCCCGATAGCATCCGAGAGGCGCATGAGGAGCAGGCTGGTCCCCTTTTCCGTCGTGACTTCGACGTAGTGGTCGGTAACACCAATATGGAGGAGCCGGCCCCGCTGGGGATGGGGTAGCCTATCGAGGATCGCCGGCTGCTGTGGGTTCGGCGCGGCCGCAGAGCCTCTAGAAATCTGTCGCTCGACAAGATGGGAAGCTATCGTAATGCCCAAGCAGATCAGGGCGCAATAGACCACCAAGTGCGCTTAGGCGATCGCCCCGTCAAAGCCGAATACGAGGCCATTGATGAGGTAGATGACGGCCGCGATCAGTGGACCGGGCAAGAGCCCGATTAGCCCGTGCTGTAGCCAGATGCCGTGCACCCGCTGTGAGATCACCGGGAATAGGGCAGCGCTAGCGACGGTGCCTACCGAGTAACTCACCGCCGCCACCAAAAGCCAGTAACCCAGACGCGGCACAAGCTCGAGATATTCGAAGGTGCCGAACGGGCCAACCAAGCCGAGCAGCGCCCCGATCAGCAAAATGCCGATCCAGGTGCGTCGGTCCTGAAAATGCGACTGCGCTTCACGCAGCGTGAAAGAAATGGCGCTGTCGTTCACGTATCGAGCGTCCGTTTCGCGTAGGTGGAGTTGCGACGCAAGTGTAGCGGCGGCAGGGCGGGTGGCAAGCGTTTCACGAGGAGCTTTGCCATGTCGCTGGAGCCGCTCTTGCAGGCCGACATCGCCGTCCAGATCCATGCCTTTACCGCCCTTCTTGCCTTTGCGCTTGGCGCCTTTGTTCTCTGGCGCCGCAAGGGAACAAGACTGCACCGGGCACTAGGGCGGCTTTGGGTGATGCTTATGCTGGTAGTGGCCACCAGCGCCCTGTTCATCAACGAGATCCGCCTGATCGGTCCATTCAGCCCAATCCATCTTTTTGTAGTCAGCACCTATTGGGGGCTCGCCGTGGGCATTTGGCACATTCGCGTCGAGCGGGACATCGCCAAACACCGCGCCGCGATGCAAGGCACCTATCTGTGGGCGCTGCTGCTTGCCGGCGCCTTCACCTTGCTGCCCGGCCGGCGCATGCACGAGGTGCTGTTTGGGTCGGACGCAGGCTGGATACCCTCGCTGCTCGTGGTCGGGCTTGGCATCACAGCCGCCTTGCTCCTGTCGCGGCGCAGTGGCCCAAGGCCTCAGAGCGAGATAAAGCCATCCTGAAGCAGTCAGCTGGGGACGCCGTCGCTATCCTCGTCGAAGCCGTTGTTGACCAGTTCGACCAAGGCTTCCAGCGCTTCGCGCGCCTGCTTGCCACTGGCTTGCACAAGGATGGTCGAGCCGGGCCCCGCCCCCAGCATCATCAAGCCCATGATGGAGTTGCCGGCCACCGATGTGCCGTCCTTGATGACGTTGATGCTGGCGTCGTAGCACTCTGCCGTGCGCACGAAACGTGCCGAGGCACGCGCATGCAGGCCCTTGGTGTTGACGATGGTCAATTGCTGGGCGACAGCGCGCCCACCACCGCTCGCTCCGTCCACTATCCCGCTCCCAGGATCGTGTTGGCCACGGTGATGTATTTGCGGCCCGCTTCCTGCGCTAGATTGACGGCGTCGCGGATATTCATCTCGCCCCGGACCCGCCCCAGCTTCACCAGCATGGGCAGGTTGACCCCGGCGATCACCTCCACCTCGCGGGTCTGCATCACCGAAATCGCCAGGTTCGACGGCGTGCCGCCGAACATGTCGGTGAGGATGATCACGCCCTGGCCGTCATTGGCGCGATCGACGGCCGCCAAGATGTCGTTGCGGCGCCCCTCCATGTCATCATCGGGGCCGATGGCGATGGTTTCGCAGTGTTCTTGCGGCCCAACGACATGTTCGAGGGCCGACTTGAACTCATTGGCAAGCGCCCCATGCGTCACCAGAACCAGACCGATCATGCAGTGTCCCCAGCCTGCCGTCTCGCGCCCATTGGCGCAAACGGCGGCATTGCAGTGTCAATTGCCCCGACCCGCAGGCGTCCCGCAAGGGATGCCCCACATGGTTGAGCCCGGCCAAAGAGCACGAGCGCGCGCAGTCTCGGTCCGGAGCGTAAGCGTTTCAAGTGGTATTTTGTCACGGTGCGGTTGGCTTGAGGTTAACCGCCGCAATGGCTTCCACGGCAAGCAGCAGCTGGTGCCCCAAGCTGGTCAGACCCGATTGGGGAATTGGAGCGCGCGCCAGCGACATGCCGAGCAGTTCGGTGACCAGGGCATCCTCCTCCAGCATGCGTGTGAAGTCCGGCACGAGGTCGATGACCAAGTGCAGTGGCGCCGGGCTGCGGTGGGGACGCTGGACAATGCCGCGGCCGCGCAGTTCGATCAATCCGGCGATCTGGGCTGGCGCCGCCATGACCAACAGGTCGTCCGCCAAGGTCAGGTCCACCCGATCATCCGAAACCAGGTGAGCTGAAAGGTTGCGACCCTCCCAACGGTCAAGCAGTGATAGCGCCAAGACGGACTTACCGGCGCCAGAAGGACCCCGCAGGAGCACGCCGGTGTCACCCAGCACCAAACCCGTGCCATGCACATTCAGAGCTTCGTTGTTCATGGCGGGCGAGACTATTTGCGCGCTCGGGGCAGGGCAATCGTAAAGACGGCGCCGGAGCGATCCTGCCGGTTGTGGGCGCGGATCGTGCCCTTATGGGCATCGACAATCTGTTTGGAGATCGAGAGCCCCAGACCCGAATGGTTGCCGAACCCGTCGGCCTCGGGGCGATCGGTATAGAAGCGTTGGAAAATGCGACCGACATCACCGGTGATACCCCGGCCCTGATCCGTAACAGTGACGGTCACCACATCGGTGTCGGTTGCCACGGCCACCGCAACGGTGCCGTTGGGCGGCGAGAAGGATACGGCATTGTCGATGAGGTTGGCAAAGACCTGCGCCAGCCGGCCCTCATGGCCCAGGATAATGGCTGCCCCCTTGCCAGAGCGCTTGACCAGTTCGACCTTGACGCCTCGGCCAGCGGCGATGTCGCTTTGGATCGACACCATCGCCTCGGCGAGCTTTTCAACATCCACCCGCTCGGCACTTTCGCGCGCCAGCTCGGCATCGAGCCGGCTGGCACTCGAAATGTCGGTAATCAGTCGGTCGAGGCGCTTGACGTCGTGCTGGATGATGGCGTTCAGCCGCTCACGATCCTCGGCGCGCTTGGCGAGTGGCAGCGTCTCCACCGCTGAACGGAGGGAGGTTAGCGGGTTCTTGAGTTCATGGGCCACGTCGGCGGCAAACCGCTCGATCGCCTCGATGCGGTTATAAAGCGCATCGGTCATGCGCCGCAGCGCGCCGGAAAGGTGGCCGATCTCGTCGGGACGGTCTGAGAAGTCGGGGATTTCGGCGCGCGCATTGCCAGCGGTCTGCACCCGTTCGGCGGCGGCCGAGAGGCGGCGCATGGGGCCGGCAATGGTGCCGGCCAGCAGCAGCGACAGGGCGATCTGCACCACGGCCGCGATCATGGCGATGCGCAGGATGCTCCAGCGCTCCTGGGCCACCACCGAGTCAATGTCTCCGGGCGCGGTGGACAGCAGGATGGCACCGACAATGGCGCGCTGGCGCTGCACCGGCACAGCCACCGAAACCACCAACTGATTATGGTCATCAACCCGCACGAAGTCCGCCGGCGCCGCCTGGAGGGCGGAGGCGACCTCGGGATAGCGGGTGCCTTCGTCAGCCCCAAAATCTTGATAGCGGGGGAAGTTCTCGCCAGGCACCCAGGAGATTATGGCGTTCCACCAGTCCCAGAGAGGAGAGCTTTCCTGCGCCGCAGCATCGGTGCGCTGCCGCAGCACCTCACCGCGCGCATAAATATTGTCGCTATCGAGGATCAATAGCCCGTTCTGGTCATAGATGCGGGCGCGGGTGCGGGTGGGAGTTATGAGGTTGCGCAGGAGCGGCGCCACGCGCTCTGGATTGATCGGGAACTGGAGCGAAGGATCGAAGTAGGAGAGGGGGGAAACGTTGCCCGACTGCAGTTCGAGCAGCCGGTCCGGGTTCACCTGGATGACGTCGCTGTCCACGGTCGCGGAAGCTGCAATGGCTGCCGAGATGATCTCGCCCTGAACGCGCAAGGATTGCACGCGCGCATCGATCAACCCGGCGCGCCATTGGTTGAGATAAAGAATGCCCACGACGAGCACCAGTAGGCCCGCCAGATTAAGCACGATGATGCGGCGGGTGAGGCTCGAAAAGATGGTGAGATCGAGGAAGCGCCGTATAGCGGTGCCGGCCCTCGCAAACGGGCTGACCACCCGCCGCCAACCCGAACCGCGCGGTGCGCTAGGTTCGGTGGAAGCCTCAGGCGAGCGCCATTCTGACCTGGTATCGGTCTTGGCCTCCGGATCCGGGTCGATAATGGCCACGGGTGTGCTTACTGCTCTTTAAACCGATAGCCGACCCCATAAAGGGTCTCGATCATCTCGAAGTCGTCGTCCGTCGCCTTGAACTTCTTGCGCAGGCGCTTGATGTGGCTGTCGATGGTGCGGTCATCCACATAGACCTGGTCGTCATAGGCGGCGTCCATCAAAGCATTGCGCGACTTGACCACGCCGGGCCGCAACGCCAGGGCCTGGAGGATCAGGAATTCGGTGACGGTCAGGGTCACGCGCTGCCCCTTCCAGGTGCAGGTGTGGCGCTCCTCGTCCATCACGAGCGAGCCGCGCTCGATCAGTGCCTTGCTGGGCGCAGGCTCGCCACCGGCACCGGTTGGGGCAGAAGGATCACGCGGTGCCGAACGACGCAGGATCGCCTTGACCCGCTCTACCAGGAGGCGCTGGCTGAACGGCTTGGTGATGAAATCGTCCGCGCCCATCTTGAGCCCGAACAACTCATCGATCTCCTCGTCCTTGGAGGTGAGGAAGATCACCGGTACGTCCGACTTTTGCCGCAGGCGCCGCAGCAATTCCATGCCGTCCATGCGGGGCATCTTGATATCAAGAATGGCAAGATCGGGCTTGTCGGCGGTAAGCCCCTCAAGGCCCGAGGCACCATCAGTATAAGTCGCGACCGCATAGCCTTCCGCCTCCAGTGTCAGCGACACCGACGTCAGAATATTGCGGTCGTCATCCACCAGGGCGATCTTTGGCATTTGGCTGCCTTTCGTTGTTTTGACGCTTGTTCTTATCAGCGGCATGCCGCTTTGTTTGCCGTTGCAGGCGACAATTACGCACTAAATAAGGCGTGGCCAAGGGAAGAGGCCACGACTTGGAGGCGTTTCCTTGCGACCGGGCCGATGCGACTTCCGTCTTACGACCCATGTCCGGATGGTTGTATGACCAATTCTGACCGTAACGTCCGCACCAATGGACCTTGGCATTGCAGCGTGCCAGCCGCCAGCGGAGTAGACGGAAATGAGCCAGTTCGACCATAACACCTTGCGAAACCGGGTCGGCGCCAGTGCCGCCGAATTGTCCCCCAACGACGTGGAAGCGGTACTGGTTGCGCGCGCCGTCGCTGCCGGCGGAGCGGAGTTGACGGCTGACGGCGCGGTTTCCGTGCGTACGGGGGCTTTTACCGGCCGCTCGCCGAAGGACAAGTTCATTGTTCGAGACGCGCTCACGGCCGAGACGGTCTGGTGGGACAACTCCGCTGCCATGTCTCCCGAAAACTTCGATCTGCTGCTGGCAGACGTGGAGGCCGCTCTGGCGGGCAGCACCATCTACCGGCAGGACCTGCTTGCAGGTGCTGACCCCGACCACCAGTACAAGGTGACCGTGCTGACGCCCAGTGCCTGGCACGCGCTCTTCATCCGTAATCTCCTGATCCGCCCCGGTGAAGGCATTCCCGAAAGCGATCGGGGACGAGAGGTCACCATTGTGCATGCCCCACACTTCAAGGCCGACCCGCAGCGCCATGGGAGCCGCACCGAGACGGTGGTCGCGCTCGACATGAGCCGCAACATTGTCGTCATCGGCGGCACGCTTTATGCCGGCGAGATCAAGAAGAGCGTCTTCTCGCTCTTTAACTTCCATGCGCCCAGCGACGGCGTTCTGCCCATGCACTGTTCGGCCAATGCCGGGCCGGATGGGCAGAGCGCCCTGTTCTTCGGTCTGTCGGGGACTGGCAAGACGACGCTCTCTAATGATCCCGCGCGTCCGCTGATCGGGGACGACGAGCATGGCTGGGGAGAAAACGGCATCTTCAATCTTGAGGGGGGGTGCTATGCCAAGACCGTCAAGCTCAGCCCCGAAGCGGAGCCCGAGATCTTCGCTGCCACGAAGCGGTTCGGCACGGTGCTCGAGAATGTGGTGCTCGATGCGGCCAAGCGGCCCCTCTTCGACGATGTCTCGTTGACCGAGAACACGCGAGCGGCCTATCCCATCCATGTTTTGCCCGCTATCGCCAAGGGCAGCGTGGGGGGCACGCCAAAAACCGTTGTGTTCCTAACAGCCGACGCTTTCGGCGTCTTGCCGCCGATTGCCCGGCTCACGCCCGACCAGGCTGTCTATCATTTTCTCTCTGGCTACACTGCCAAGGTGGCCGGCACTGAGCGTGGCGTCACCGAACCCCAGGCTACCTTCTCCGCCTGCTTCGGCGCTCCCTTCATGCCGCTCCATCCCACGGTTTATGGCCGGATGCTCGAGGACAAGCTGCGCGAGAGCGGCGCGGCTGCCTGGCTGATCAATACCGGCTGGACGGGAGGTGGATATGGCGTCGGCAAGCGCCTCGATCTGGCGTCCACGCGCCGCCTGCTGGCTGCTGCGCTCGATGGCTCGCTTGACGATGTGCCGACCCGCACCGACGAACTCTTTGGCCTAGCTGTGCCGCTCGAAGTTCCCGGCGTCGACACGCGCCTTCTGACCCCGCGTGACACTTGGGCCGATGCCGAGGCCTATGATCTTCAAGCAGCTCATCTGGCCGGTCTCTTCCGCCAGAACTTCGAAAAGTTCGGCAATGCTGCCGACGCTGCGCCGGGCCCGCGTTTCGCGGAGGCAGCCGAGTAGCGCACAATCCCTTGGCGCGCTTCCAAAGGAGGTGCGCCAAACAAGGGTAAGAAGCTGTTGCTGCTTCGTTCACGGTCAAGCACGATATCGCCACTATGCCCGCCATCAACAGCCATTAAGACTCTTTTAGGCGATTCCATGCGCCGGTAAGGTCATCGTGATTCGGTTGCTGAGGGACGTGCAGCCGATCCGAAGAGGCAGGATTCCCAAGGGACTCGCGTGTGCCGCTTCGCTTTGAGTGCAGGGCGTACGGCCATTTGGCCGCTTCAACAGCGAAAACAGCAAGAGGGTAGGGCATGGCGCCGGATCAACTCCGGAAGCGTTGGGGATTCGCGGTAGTGGCGGCAGCACCCCTCACCCTGATGACGGCAGTTCCGGCATTGGCTCAGGGTGTCCAGGCAGCCAGCTTTGCCAGCGCTGTCCCCTTGAGCTTTGCTGTGGGCGCCGGTGCCTTCGCGCTCCTGGCGCTTGCCGGCATCCGTTCCGCCAAGGCCGAAAGCCGGGCAGCCCGTCAACGGGCGGCGGGACAGGTTGCAACCCTCCGCGCGCAGCTCGATGAATACGAGGCTCTGCTTTCGGGAACGCGCGAGATCACCGTTCTGTGGACCGAGAACAACGTGGGCGACCCCAAATTCCTGGGCCAAGCTTCCGCTGTTCTCCCCGTCGGGCGCCCCCCCGAAAGCGCGCTCAAATTCCGCTCCTGGCTCCCGGCCAACGAGGCCGAACGTTTGGCCGAGCGGCTCGAAGGTCTGCGCGTGCACGGCCATGCTTTCGACGTCGTGCTCACAGCCCTCGACAACCGCTCGGTGCGGGCGAGTGGCTGGGTGCTGGGCGGCGGCGCGGCGATGCGCCTCAAGCCCGCCTTCATGCCCAAGGCGGCCGACGGTGTGGACCAACCTGCCCCCCAGGATACTGGCAGCGCGCGCACCATGCTGTCCTTGCTCGACCAGCCCGCCTTTCTGCGTGGCGACGGCGACCAGCTGATCTATGCCAACGCCGCCTATTTCCGCCTCGCCAAGGGGCTGGGCCGCAGCGGCAGCCCCGAAGCGCCGCCCGAGTTGCTTGATGCGACCA
>NZ_CP126539.1:300000-515000 GCF_030177755.1 Devosia sp. RR2S18 | reverse complement strand
AATCGCCGCCCTCTGGAAGGCGGCGGCACACTGCGCTCGCGCTTTGGCTACCGCATCCACCCCATCTTCAAGACCCGTCGCCTCCATACCGGGGTAGACCTAGCCGCCCGCTCCGGCACGCCGATCTATGCGGCTGGGGATGGCGTTGTCCAACTGGCGGGTTGGCAGGGTGGCTATGGCAACAAGATCGAGATCAGCCACGTCAATGGCTATGAAACGGCTTATGGCCATTTGCGTGGGTTCGCCGACGGGATCAAGAAGGGCACGCGGGTGCGTCAGGGACAGGTGGTCGGCTATGTCGGCTCAACCGGGCAATCCACCGGTCCGCATCTACATTTCGAGATCCTGATCAACGGCAACCTCGTCGATCCGCTCAGCGTGAAGCTGCCCAAGGACAATGTGCTCCCGCAACAATATGAGGAGCGCTTTGCCCAGACCATGGCGCAAATCAACGATCTGATGGCGCGTGATCCCGCGCCTGTGACGGTCGCTCAAGCGAACTGATCAGATTTCCGGTTTAGCGTCAGCCAGGCGGTTGCTGCCGACACCAGCGCCAGGGCGGCCGCCACATAGGCGACGGCAGCAAAGGCTGTGTCGCTGGCATTCACTCGGGCGCTCTCTTGAGCTGCACTCAATCCTTCAGCGGGCAGGCCGAAGAAAATCGGTAGCTCCGCCACCGGGCCCAGCGCGCGTTCGAACACCTGCGCCACCACGACGCCAAAGAGTGCAATGGCGAAAAGCCCGGCCACTCGCGCCACGGCATTGTTGACGCCGGACGCCGTCCCCGTGTCGCCATCGCTGATCGAGGTCATCACCGCAGTGGAGAGCGGCGATACCACCATTCCCATGCCCAGCCCCAAAAGGGCGACTGCCGGGGCCGTTGCCAGCCAGACCTGGTGCAATGGTGCTGTCGCGCCCAAGAGCGCAAAGGCGGCTGCAACAATGAGCGCTCCAAGGGTCAGCACGGGTCCGGGGCCGAAACGATCTGCCCATTTGCCCGAAAGCGAACTCAGCACTGCCAGCATAAGGCCCATGGGGAGGAGCGCGATGGCAACGGTGGCCGCCGAGACGCCCCAGCCTGCGATCATGGCCATGGGTAGGAAGAACAGCACACCGCCAAAGCTGAAATAAAGGGTGAAGGTGAGCGCATTGGCGCCGGAAAACTGCCGGCTGGCAAAGAGGTTAAGCGGCAGCATGGGTTGCTTATGGCGCGCCTCCCAAAACAGAAAGGCAACTCCAGTCACCAGCCCCAGACCGCACCAGAGCGCAACGTGCGAGAGTGGCGGCGTGCTCTCGCTGCCGCCCCCGATCAGCCCGTAGGCAAAGGCGAACAAGGCCAAGGTGGCGAGCGCGGCACCGCCAATGTCGAGCCTGCGCCCGGTTTGCGCCTGGTCCGGCTTTACGCCAAGCACCAGCAGCATGAGCGCGGCGATGCCCAAAGGCAAATTGATCGCAAAGACTAGCCGCCAGCTCCAATCACCCAAGGCGGTCAGCACCAGCCCCCCGACGATGGGACCAGCGATGGTGGTGAGCGAAGAGGTCGCAGCCCAAATTCCGATGGCCCGGCCACGCTCGTCCTTGGGGTAGGTCTTGGCGATGATCGCCAGGCTCCCCGGCACCATGAAAGCGGCGCCAAGGCCCTGCACGGCACGGGCGAGGATGAGCGTCGCCGACGAGGGCGCCACGGCACAGGCGAGCGAAGCAATCACAAAGAGCCCGATGCCGGCCATGAACATGCGGCGCACGCCGAACCGGTCGCCCGCAGCCCCGCCCAACAGGATTAGCGCCGAGAGCAGGAGAAGATAGGCATTGCTGATCCACTGCGCCTCGGAGAGACTTGCCCCCAAATCGGCGCGCATGGCGGGAATGGCGATCGAGAGGACGGAGCTGTCGATGAACCCCATACTGGATGCCAGGATAGCCGCCACCAGGACGTAGCGGCGGCTCTTGGAAGCTGTGGGATCGGTCATCAGGCTCGTCGGATTAGTGGTTCGGCGCCAACCTATTCGCGCGCGACGTAAACCGCCATCTCGTTTCCACCCGGTTCGCGAAAATGGAAGCGCCGACCACCGGGAAAATCGAATTGAGGCCGGGTGATCTCGCCACCCGCCGCCCGCACGCGCCGCTCGGCACCGTCGAGGTCATCGGTCCGGATCACCGCCATGGTGGCAGCCACACGCTCAGGCGCCTGGTCGATGCCACCATCAATGCCGGCATCGGCAATGCCGTCATAATCCGGCCCATAGCTGACGATGCCCCACCCAAAAGCGGCCTGAAAGAACGCGCTTGTGCGCGCCCGTTCTGCAGATGGGAATTCGATATAGTCGATCCGCTCAGCCATCGATATCTCTTATGTTCCCCATTTGTTCTAATACGACTCGCTGGTGTGGTCAAGAGAAAGGCCGGTCGCAAGGACCGGCCTTTCTCGTTTAGGCGGCAGCCTCCGCCTCGGCGGCACTGCCGGGCCGGAGCACGATACCGCTCTCGTTGGCATCCACTAGCACCCGATCACCATCGCTGACCGAGCCGCCCAGGATCTGCTCGGCGAGTTGGTCCTGCACCGAGCGCTGCAGCGCGCGCTTGAGCGGCCGGGCGCCGTAGGCGGGGTCATAGCCTTCATTGGCCAGCCACTCCCGCGCCTTGGTCGTCAGCTCAAGAACGATCTCGCGGTCTTTGAGCAGAGCCTGTAGCCGCCGGAACTGGATGTCGACAATCGAGCCCATATGCTCCCGCCCGAGCCGGTGGAACAGCAGGATTTCGTCGATACGGTTGAGGAATTCGGGCCGGAAGGCGGCCTTAACCTCATCCATGACCTTGCCGCGCGCCAACTCGATCGAATCGCCGTCCCTCAGCTCCTGGATATGCATGGAGCCCAGATTGGAGGTGAGGATGATCACTGTGTTGCGGAAGTCGACCGTACGGCCCTGCCCATCCGTCAGACGCCCGTCATCGAGCACCTGGAGGAGGACGTTGAACACGTCCGGATGCGCCTTTTCGATCTCGTCGAAAAGGATCACCTGGTAAGGCCGGCGGCGGACCGCTTCGGTGAGCGCGCCCCCCTCGTCATAGCCAACATAGCCTGGAGGGGCACCGATTAGCCGGGCGACCGAGTGCTTCTCCATGAACTCGCTCATGTCGAGCCGGACCATGGCGGTCTCGTCGTCGAACAGGAACTGGGCGAGCGATTTGGTCAGCTCGGTCTTGCCGACGCCCGTTGGTCCAAGGAACATGAACGAACCGATCGGCCGGTTGGGGTCCTGCAGCCCGGCGCGCGAGCGGCGGACCGCCTTGGCGACGGCAGCGACGGCCTCGGCCTGCCCGATAACGCGTTCGCCCAGCGAGGTCTCCATATGGAGCAGCTTTTCGCGTTCACCCTCGAGCATGCGGTCGACGGGGATGCCTGTCCAGCGCGAGACGATCTGCGCGATATGGGAAGGCGTCACCACTTCCTCGGCCATCAACTGGTCGACGAGTTCATCGCCATTGCTGTCCTCGGCTGCATGGATGCGCTTTTCGAGATCGGGGATCACGCCATAGGCCAACTCACCCGCGCGGGCGAGATCACCCTGACGCTGCGCGATTTCAAGTTGCGAGCGCGCGGCATCAAGCTCTTCCTTGAGCTTTTGACTGCCCTGGAGGCGCTCTTTTTCGCTCAACCACTTGGAAGACATCACCTGCGCCTGCTCTTCGAGGCTCGACAGTTCTTGTTCCAGCCGCTCGAGCCGGGTCTTGGAGCCCTCGTCAGTCTCCTTGCGCAGCGCCTCGCGCTCGATCTTGAGCTGCATGATGCGGCGATCGAGTTCGTCCAGGGCTTCAGGCTTGCTGTCGACGGCCATGCGCAGGCGCGCCGCCGCCTCGTCCATCAGGTCGATGGCTTTATCGGGCAGGAAGCGGTCCGTGATGTAGCGGTTCGACAGGGTCGCAGCGCTGACCAGTGCGGAGTCCGAGATGCGGATGCCGTGGTGCAGCTCGTACTTTTCCTTGAGCCCGCGCAGGATCGAGATGGTGTCCTCCACCGTCGGCTCGTCCACAAAGACCGGCTGGAAACGACGGGCGAGCGCGGGGTCCTTTTCCACATGCTTGCGATATTCCGCGAGCGTGGTGGCGCCCACGCAGTGCAGTTCGCCGCGCGCCAGAGCGGGCTTCAGCAAATTGGACGCGTCCATCGCGCCATCGGCCTTACCGGCACCAACCAGCGTATGCATCTCGTCGATAAATAGGATGATCTGCCCCTCGGCCGAGGTCACCTCGTTGAGCACGCCCTTGAGGCGCTCCTCGAACTCACCACGATATTTCGCACCCGCAATGAGCGCGCCCATGTCGAGCGCGAGCAGCGACTTGTTCTTGAGCGATTCGGGCACGTCACCATTGACAATACGGATGGCGAGACCCTCCGCAATGGCGGTCTTACCGACGCCGGGTTCACCGATCAGCACCGGATTGTTCTTGGTGCGGCGCGACAACACCTGAATGGCACGACGGATCTCCTCGTCCCGGCCGATAACGGGATCGAGCTTGCCTTCGCGCACATCTGCCGTCAGGTCGCGGGCATATTTCTTCAGGGCATCATAGCTGTTCTCGGCGGAAGCCGAGTCGGCGGTGCGACCCTTGCGAATCTCCTCGATGGCGGCGTTCAGCGTCTGCGGCGTCAGGCCTGCCGAGACCAGGATCTTGCCCGCATCGGTGTCCTTT
This sequence comes from Devosia sp. RR2S18, assembly GCF_030177755.1. NCBI lineage: Bacteria > Pseudomonadati > Pseudomonadota > Alphaproteobacteria > Hyphomicrobiales > Devosiaceae > Devosia > Devosia rhizosphaerae. The sequence goes on along the minus strand of NZ_CP126539.1, from coordinate 510,308 downwards.
TCGATGACAAGGGCAAGCAGCAGCCGCTCTACCGTGACGTAGGAATCGCCCGCCTTCTGCGCGGCGCTCTCCGCTGTTTCAAAGACCCGCGCCAATTCGCGGCTGAGATAGAGCTGCGAGCCGTCGCCCGAAACCGATGGAATTTTAGTGAGACCAGCTTCGACCGCCGCGCGGGCGGCCTTGGGATCGCCCCCGGCGCGCGTGATCAGCCCATTAGCCATGCCCTGCTCGTCGTCGAGCAAGACCTTGAGCAGGTGGATGGGGGCAAATTGCTGGTGACCTTTGCCCAGAGCGGTCGTCTGTGCGCTCTGGATGAAGCCGCGCGCCCGCTCGGTGTACTTTTCGATATTCATTCAACTCTCCTTTTTCTGCCCGCTGCCGGCCCCGAAGGCACCTGCGCATGCGGCGGAAGCGTCGTTTCAGGAAGGGCCCGCCAGGCGGCACCGCTCCATCACAAGGGGATATATGGGGAGGGTTTTGGGGAGAACAATGCCGTGACCGCGCAGTTTGGACGGGCCGAGGCGCCTCTTGGGATTGGGAATGGGGGTGAGTGTATCGAGGTTTGGAGCGGGGATAGCTGGATAGATCGGGGCGGGTAGAGACCCCCACTTAGCCTACCCCTGGTAGGGGAGGGACCGATTGAGTTTGCACCAGACGCCGAGCCCCTCTTCACCTCCCCCTTTCGAGGGGGAGGCCGGGTGGGGGATGGATCCCGGCGTGCAACACGATCTTCTCTAACCCACTATGTCATCCCCGCGCACGCGGGGACCTCTGTTGATGAGCTAGGCCCGCGTCAACCGCCCACTAAAAAGCCGGGCGCTTGGCCCGGCTCCTTGAGATCTAAAATGATCCGCCTACTCGGCAGCGTTGGCGCCGCCGGTGAGAAAGGCGGGGAGTTCACCGACGTCGCCGGCTTCCCCACCCTCGGTGCCGGCGTCACCACCAGCGGGGCGGCGGCGGCGTGGACGGCGTTCGCGAGGCTTGCGAGCCTCGCCATCGCCGGCCTCCACTGCCGGGGCTTCAGCCTCGGCCGCTGGCGCGCTGGCCTCAGCCGGCACTGGTTCGGATTGCTCGGGCTGCTCGGCACGCGGCTGGCGCTCGGGGCGCTCGCCATCAACCGGACGTTCCCGGCGCGGGCGGCGTTCACCGCGCTCTGGCCGCTCGCGTCGCTCTGAGCGCTCTTGCCGATCCTGGCGCTCGCCTTGGCCCTGGTTCTGGCCGTCGGCGCGCTCGCCTTCGTTCTGTTCGTCGCCGTCATTCTGCTGCGGCTGTTCCTGGCGCGGCTGGGGCGAGGCAAACCGGGAGTTCATGTCGGGCAGATCGTCGTCGAAGTCATCGGACTCCTGCGCCTGACCGTCGGGCCGAGGGTTCATCTGCTGCTGGGCAGCCGAGACGATGCGGAAATAATGCTCAGCGTGCTGGAGATAGTTCTCCGCCATCACCGAGTCGCCGCTCGATTGCGCGTCGCGGGCGAGCTGCAGGTATTTTTCGGCGATGTGAGCAGCATTGCCGCGCACCTTCACGTCGGGTCCGTTGCTCTCGAAACTGCGTGACAACGGATTGACGTGTTTGCGTCCGCCATTCCGGCCCCGCTGCCGGTTCTTGTTCTGGTTGGGTCTCATCTGGTCGCTTTATCTAACTCTAGAAAAATAAGCGTCACACTGCTGGCGGACCGGCATATGCCTGGTCTGGCCACCCCTCGGGCGAAGCTTTCCCGCGCCGGGCAAGGGCTCTAACTGGCTTCATGAAGACCTAAAACCGTCGGCCGGCGGCACCACTTATTCCGAACCCATCCCGCGACGTTCCAGCTCTGCCGGAACTGCGCTGCCTTGGCAGCTTGGAGGATTTGTCGGGTGGCTTGTCGCCGTGGCGCTCATGATGCGCCGTTGACAGCAAGGGCAAACTATATGGTTCGCATCCAATTTGCCAGCATTAATTGCGAGAGGTGACGACCCTCGCCTAGCACTCCTCTAGATGGTAGCGGAAACCACGCGATCAAGGCCATTGAGGTCCTGGTGGATTGCGACCTCCACAAAACCGCCGTCTACAAGAAGTTGGGAGACCGTCACGCCCTGGTCATAGCCGATCTCGAGCAGCAGCCTGCCCCTCGGAAGCAGGTAAGCACCAGCCTTTGCGGCAATCAAGCGATAAGGGGCTAGTCCATCGGGGCCGCCGTCGAGCGCTAGACGAGGGTCGAAATCCTTGACTTCGGAGGCAAGGGTATCGACCACGGAAGAGGCGATATAGGGCGGGTTGGAGGCGATGACGGCAAACCGTCCGTTTTTAGGAAGCGGCTCGAACCAGGAGCCTTCCCTTAAGTTGAGCCTCTCATTCACGCGATTGCGTTCGGCGTTTTCTCGGGCGGCGACGAGCGCGCGGGAGCTGAGGTCCACCGCTGTGGCATTTGCATCATGCCGATTGGCCAAAACTGCGATTGGAATACAGCCGCTGCCCGTACCCAGATCCAGTAGGTGCCCGCGCTCAGGCAAGCCGGCGATGGCCATCTCCACCAGAAGTTCGGTCTCCGAACGTGGCTCCAGCGTCGCCTCGTTGAGGCGGAAAGGCAGGCCATAGAATTCCCGCTCGCCGATGATTCGGGCGACCGATTCGCCGGTGAGACGACGCTCGACCAGCCGCGTCAGGGTCTCTGCACCATCTGCAGACACCATCTCGTTTTCGCGCATGGCGAGTTCAAGGGCACCAAGGCCAAGCGCATGCTGCGCCAGGAGCTTGGCATCCAGGACGGGGCTGGCATTGCCCGCGGCAGCAAGCTGGTCCCGCGCCTGGCGCCACAACTGGCCAATCCTGGTCAGTTGGCGTTTTCCATGGCAGCCAGCTGCTCGGCCTGCGTCTCGGTGATCAGCGCCTCGATCAACTCGTCCAGCGCTTCACCAGCGATAACCTTGTCAAGCTTGTAGAGCGTGAGATTGATGCGGTGGTCGGTAACGCGCCCTTGCGGGAAATTGTAGGTGCGGATGCGTTCGGACCGATCGCCCGATCCCACCTGCCCCTTTCGCTCGGCCGAGCGCGCACTGTCGCGCTCTTCGCGCTGCATCTCGTAGAGTCGCGCCCGCAGTACCACCATGGCCTGCGCCCGGTTCTGGTGCTGCGACTTGAGCGCGGAGGTGACCACGATTCCGCTGGGAATGTGCGTAACCCGAACCGCGGAATCGGTCGTGTTGACGTGCTGCCCGCCCGAACCAGAGGCGCGCATGGTATCGATGCGGATATCCTCGGGCTTGATGTCGATGTCGATATCTTCCACCTCCGGCAGAACGGCCACCGTCGCCGCCGAGGTGTGGATACGGCCCGAAGCCTCGGTTGCCGGCACGCGCTGGACGCGGTGCACGCCCGACTCGAACTTCATGCGGGCATAGACGCCTCGCCCTGAGACATTGGCGATGATTTCGCGATAGCCACCGACTTCGCCGGGGCTCTCTTCCATGATGGTGACCTTCCAGCCGTGCGAGGCGGCATAGCGCTCATACATGCGGAAGAGATCGCCGGCAAAAAGCGCGGCTTCATCGCCACCCGTGCCGCCGCGAATTTCGAGAATGACCGACTTTTCGTCGGCTTCGTCCTTGGGCAGCAGCAGCACGCGGATGGATTGAAAGAGCTGCTCAATTCTGTCGTCGAGCTCCCTGATCTCGGCCTCGGCCATCTCGGCCATTTCCTTGTCGCCCGACTTCAGCAGCGCTTCGGCCTCGGCACGATCCTTGAGCGCCTTTTTATAGGCAGTAATCTCGCCGACGATGGGCGCGAGCTCGGCGTGTTCCTTGGAGAGCTTGACGAACTCGTCCTGTCCGGCGCCGCCTGATAGCGCCGCCTCGACATACTGGAACCGCGTCTCGAGCGCGTCGAGCTTATCTTGGGGTAGAGAGGCCATACTAATTCTTTCGCGTGCGCGCCGGCGGGGCGCTCAACGGGGACACCGAGCGTTTAAAGACCAGACCTGCCAACATCAAGGCATCAGCCGACGGGCAGGTTCTGCCGGTCGATCCACTCCATCAACAAGTCGCGGATCTGCACGCCATCGGCGCCATCGCTGAGCGCGGCACCGACCGCCAGCCTGATCGGCTTGAGATCCAAATTGAGCACCAGTTCCTTGATCGGGCCGATCGAAGCTGGCCCCATGGAGAGCCGCGTCATGCCGATGGCCATCAGCGCCAGCGCCTCGACGGGTTTACCCGCAAGCTCACCGCACATAGTCACCGGAATATTGTAGCGGTTGGCAGCATCGACCACGAGACGGAAGGCCCGCAGCCGGGGTATGCCGATAGGATCGTAGTTCTTCGCCACGCGCGTATTGCCGCGATCGGCGGCGGTGAGGAACTGCACCAGATCGTTCGAGCCGATGGAGACGAAATCGGCTTCCGGCAACAACTGATCGAGCTCGAACAGCAGCGAAGGCACCTCGACCATGGCACCGACCTCGAGCCGGCGCGGGACCTGTTGCCCCTGCCGGCGCAGGCGGTCGAGTTCGCGCTGCACCACAAGTTTGGTTTGGATGAACTCCAGTGTCTCGGTGACCATGGGCACCAGGATCTTGAGCGGTCGCCCCTGTGCCGCCAGAAGCAGCGCCCGGATCTGCGTGCGCAGCAATCCCGGTCGCGCCAAGCCCAGCCGGATCGAGCGGAAACCCATGGCTGGGTTTTCTTCGGCCATGGAGCGTTGATAAGGCAGCACCTTGTCGCCGCCGATGTCGAGCAGGCGGAACACCACCGGGCGCTCTCCCGCCAAGGCCATCGCCTCGGCGTAAAGCTCCATCTGCTCGGCCAGCTTGGGCAGCTTGCTCGCAATCATGAATTGCAGTTCGGTGCGGAACAGTCCCACGCCCGCCGCGCCCGTATCGTCGAGCATCGGCAGGTCGGCCACCAGCCCTGAATTGTGCAGGAGGGTAATCTCGACGCCGTCCTTGGTCACCGCCGGCAGGTCGCGGAGCGCCGCATAATGAGCCCGCCTTTTGGCCGAAACGCGGACCTTGTCGATATAGGTCTGTTCGATCTCAAGAGTGGGCCGTAGATGCACCACGCCTGCCGTGCCATCGATGATGATGTCATCGCCCGTTTCGCACATCGAAACGATCGACTGCGCCTGCCCCACCGCGACCATGCCGAGCGACCGCGCGACGATCGCCACATGCGCAGTGGCGCCGCCCTCCTCCAGCACGATCCCGCGCAGCTTGGTGCGGTCGTATTCCAGCAGTTCGGCCGGCCCCATATTGCGGGCGACAAGGATCGCGTTTTCGGGCAATTCCTTGCGTCCGATCGCGTGCCCGTCCCCGGTGAGGACGCGCAACAAGCGATTTGCGAGATCGTCGAGGTCATGCAGGCGGTCGCGGATATAAGGATCGGTCTGGCGCAGCATGCGCGCCCGGGTGTCGTTCTGCACCCGCTCGACCGCCGCCTCGGCTGACAGCCCATTGTCAATCGCTTCGGTCAGCCGGTGCACCCAGCCCCGGTCATTGGCGAACATGCGATAGGTTTCGAGAATCTCGCGATGGTCCGAGATCGACTGCATATCGCCGTGATCGAGCATGGCGTCGATGGAGACGCGCATCTTTTCCAGCGCCGCCTCGAGCCGCATCTTTTCCTGGTCGGTATCCTCGGCGATAAAATTGGTCACCACCACGCGCGGATCGTGCAGCACGGCCGTGCCGAGGGCAATTCCGTCGGTGAAACTGACGCCGTTGAACATGCGAGGTCGCCTGAGGTCGATATCGGACCCCGGCTTGATCAGATTGTCGAAGTCCGAGGTCGCGATCATCTCGGCCAAGATTGTGGCCGTCGTGAGCATCGCTTCGACTTCATCCTCGCCATAATGGTGGCGCTCGGCATTCTGCACGACCAGAACGCCCAGGGTCTGCCCGGCCCGCAGCACCGGAACGCCCAGGAACGCCTGGAATGGGTCCTCGCCCGTTTCCGGTCGGTAGGCGAAAGCAGGGTGGCTGGGTGCGTCATCAAGACTCAGCGGCTCGGCCTCGGCGGCGATGATGCCGACCAGGCCCTCGCCCAACCGCAGTGTCGTCATATGCACCGCTTCGGGCGCTAGGCCTTTGCTGGCAAAGAGCTCCAGGGCACCGTCGTCGCGCAACACATAGAACGAGCACACATCGGCCCGCATATTGTCGGCGATCAGCGTAACGATCTTGTCGAGGCGATCCTGCGAGGCCAGAGGCTCCGCCATTGTCTCGCGCAACTGGCGCAGCAGCACCCTGGCGCCGCTCGTGGTCGTGACCATGCCCATCTTGGCGGCCCGCACAGCCGCCCCCCTTCTTCGGGCGCGGCTAGGACCTCCTCCGAGCCCTAGGCGTCCTTCTTGTCCAACCCGTAATACGTATGGAGGGCGCGCACGGCAAGCTCTGCATATTGTTCGTCGATCAGAACGGAGGTCTTGATCTCCGATGTCGTGATCAACTGGATGTTGATACCCTTGTCGGCCAGCGCCTTGAACATGGACGAGGCGACGCCCGCATGGCTGCGCATGCCGACGCCCACGACCGACACCTTTGCCCCGCCCTTGGAGCCGGAAATCCGGGCATATTCGATCCGATCGCCGGCCGACTGGAGCGTCCGCATCGCCTTGTCGTATTCGCTGTCGGGCACGGTAAAGGTGATGTCGGTGGTGGCGCCATCATCGGCGATGTTCTGCACGATCATGTCCACCACGATCCCCTGATCGGCCAGCGTGCCGAAGATGGCGGCAGCAACGCCGGGGTTGTCCTTGACGTCCCGGAGGGTGATCTTGGCCTCGGCCTTGGCGAGCGTCACGCCCGAAACGATCTGCTTTTCCATGATCTCATCCTCGTCGCAAACCAGTGTGCCCGGCACGCCGGGGGTCCCGTCGGGCGCCAATTGCGGCGCGTCGGGGTCATCGAAAGTGGAACGCACCACCAGGCGAACCTTGTACGCCATGGCCATTTCCACCGAGCGGATCATCAGCACCTTGGCGCCAAGCGAGGCCATTTCCAGCATTTCCTCGAAGGAAATCTTGGTCATGCGCTGCGCCTTGGGCACGATGCGCGGGTCGGTCGTGTAAACGCCGTCCACATCGGTATAGATGTCGCAGCGATCGGCGCCCACCGCCGCCGCGACCGCGACTGCGCTCGTATCCGAACCACCGCGGCCGAGCGTCGTGACCCTGTTGTGCGGAGAAATACCTTGGAAGCCGGTGATGACCGGCACCCAGCCGGCCTTCATGCGGCTATCGAGCTCGGTGGGGTCGATCTCGGTGATGCGGGCAGCGCCATGGCTGTCGTCGGTTTTGATCGGCACCTGCCAGCCTGCATAAGAGCGCGACTGGATGCCCATTTCGCTCAGCACGATGGCCATGAGGCCAGCCGTCACCTGCTCGCCCGAAGCCACGACGGCATCGTATTCGCGCGCATCATGCAAGGCACTGGCTTCATTGACCCAGCCGACCAGCTCATTGGTCTTGCCCGACATCGCGGAAACAACGACGGCCACCTCGTGGCCGGCCTCGACCTCCCGCTTCACATGGCGGGCGGCCTGGCGAATGCGTTCGACATTGGCAACAGACGTGCCTCCGAACTTGACGACGATGCGGGCCAATTTATTCCCCGGGTCCCCCGCCGAACCCGGCGGTACGCTTTAGTTGCGCGCGGACATGCCACAAAGGCACGGCGCTTTCAACTCGCATGCGCAGGTGATCGTTCGCAAAGCTTGGTGCGTTGCAGTGAGGAACGGCTGCGGCGAGCCGCGCCTTGCCAGCCGTCCCAGCCTTGCCAGCGTTGCCCATGGCAGGTCATATGCCAACCGACAGGAGTTCCGCCCATGACCACCACGATCAACCAAGCCGAAGTCGCCAAGTTTACCGCGATGGCAGAAGAGTGGTGGAACCCCAATGGCAAGTTCAAGCCCATTCACAAGTTCAACCCAGTACGGCTGGGCTATATCCGCGAACACCTGCTGCGGCACTTCGAGCTTGACGGCACGGCCATGCGGCCGCTCGAAGGCATCACCATTCTCGATGTCGGCTGCGGTGGGGGCCTGCTCTGTGAACCACTGGCGCGTCTGGGTGCCAGCGTAACCGGCATTGACGCGGCCGAGCGCAACATCGCCATCGCCACGCTGCATGCCGATAAGTCAGGCGTGGCCGTCGACTACCGCGCCACCACCAGCGAGGCGCTCGCGGCTGAAGGCAAGACCTTCGACATGGTGCTCAACATGGAAGTGGTCGAGCATGTCGACAACGTGCCGCTCTACATGAAGAGCTGTGCCGATCTGGTGAAGCCGGGCGGCCTCATGCTCACCGCCACGCTCAACCGGACGGCGCGCGCCTATGCCCTGGCCATCGTGGGTGCCGAATATGTGCTCGGCTGGCTGCCCAAGGGGACGCATGACTGGAAGAAGTTTCTGACCCCCGAGGAGATCCGGTCGCTCCTCGTCCGCAACGGCCTGCGGGTAACCGCCGAAACTGGTGTGGTCTACCATCCCCTCGCCGATGAGTGGCGGCGCTCGCGCGACATGGGCGTCAACTATATGATCATGTCCGAGCGGCCGGGTCCCGAATAGCGCTGCCAGTGCGCACGCGCATCAGCTATAAGGAAAGCTGCAACCCCGGAGCTGCCATGCGCGTCACAGCCTTCTTCGCCAGCCTTGCTATTCTGCCATTCCTTGCCACCGCCACCTTCGCCCAGAGCGAGGAAGCGGTCTTCGAACAGATCGAGGAGCTGCATGGCATGGCCGAGGAGTTCGGCGAAGCCTTCGGGCAGCTGCAGGACGCTTTTCTATTCGAAGACCCCGAGAGCTTTGCTAGCCTGGCGGCATACCCACTGGAGGTGGCCGCGAATGGCGAGCTCTATGACCTTCTCGAACCCGAAGACCTGGTCGAGAACTTCGATTATCTCATGACCGATGAAACCCAGGCCGCCATTGGTGGCCAGGATTTCGCCGATCTGATCGTCACGAGCGAGGGGGTCGGCTTCGCCGACGGCGCGCTCTGGATGACCCTCATCTGCAGCGACGACGGTTGCGAAGACGCCGAGTGGGCAATCATCCGCATCACCAATTGAGGCGGCCTACGCCTTGAGCAGGTCCTTCTTGCGGACGGCCAGCACGAGTTGGTCGCTCTCCACACGTTCCACCTGCTCGGGCACGATATAGCGGTCGCTGGCGAACAGCCCATCGGCATCAAGGCGGATGAAGCCTTCGCGCAGCAGTTTCTCCTGCATTTCCGATGGTAGATTGTCGTCGGGCGCGAAGATATCGGCCAGGGTGGCGGTGATGAAGTCCTGCCGGTCGTCGGCGGCAGCACTGTGGCCGGCCGTCTCCGGACCGGGGCGCGAGGGATCCTCGTCGCTGGCCCGGAAGGTCTCGATCGTGCCGATCTTGTCGCCGTCGCGGTCAACGACCGTCATGCCTTCGCGGATGCTGCTGAATACTGAATGCATGTCTTCCTCCTGATGCTGTGGAATGCGTTTGCCCTGGTGATCGCTAGATCTGGTCGTTGTACCGCCCCTTGGTCTGCCCCACTTCCTTAGCCAGCGAGCCGAACTCTAGCGGGCCAGTCCGCCCATTGGCGAGCCGCAGAAAGCGCAGCGGAAAAGCAATGGCATCGCGATTGGAAGGGGACAGATCCTCGGTGGAGCGATCGCTGCCGGTAGCGCTCGACTCGCAGGTAGCCAGCGCGTGATCCAGTTCGTCCTGGCTGAGGATGCCCTTGTCCACCAGCGCGCGGTTGATCGACGCGATCGCCAGAAGCAGGCCTTCGAGCTGCAGATTGGCTGTGTTCATATCCGAGCCTCCTTTTAGTGAAGCAACGCGGAAAACCGCCGAAACGATGCACGCGCTGGCCCGCTTGCCCCGCCCATCACACGAAATCTTCATCGCCAGTGTCACCCAGTACCGTACGGTACGGTACGCATTTCAATTGATCCTTGCCTTGAATGGGTCTAAACAAGAGTCCACCTACGCGCCTCTGACCAATGCGCCTGTCCGAAGGATCATCCGATGCCCGTTTATCGCTCTCGCACCACCACTCATGGCCGCAACATGGCCGGCGCGCGTGGCCTTTGGCGCGCCACCGGCATGAAGGACGGTGATTTCGGCAAGCCCATCATCGCGGTGGTCAACAGCTTCACCCAGTTCGTGCCCGGCCACGTGCATCTCAAGGATCTCGGCCAGCTGGTAGCGCGGGAGATCGAAGCGGCGGGCGGCGTCGCCAAGGAATTCAACACCATTGCGGTGGATGATGGCATCGCTATGGGCCACGATGGCATGCTCTATTCACTGCCCTCTCGCGAGATCATCGCCGACAGCGTGGAGTATATGGTCAACGCACACTGCGCCGACGCCATGGTCTGCATCTCCAATTGCGACAAAATCACCCCCGGCATGCTGATGGCCGCCATGCGCATCAACATCCCCGTCGTTTTTGTGTCCGGCGGCCCCATGGAAGCGGGCAAGGCCATGGTCAAAGGCAAGCTGCAGGCGCTCGACCTTGTCGACGCCATGGTGATGGCCGCCGACGAGCAATATACAGATGCCGAAGTGCAGGCGGTGGAAGAAGCGGCATGCCCTACATGCGGCTCCTGCTCGGGCATGTTCACGGCCAATTCCATGAACTGCCTCACCGAGGCACTGGGGCTGTCGCTGCCGGGCAACGGCTCGACGCTAGCGACCCATTCGGATCGCAAGCGCCTTTTCCAGGAAGCGGGTCACCTGATTGTCGATCTCGCCCGCCGCTATTACGAGCAGGAGGACGAAAAGGTCCTGCCGCGCTCCATCGCCACCAAGGCGGCCTTCGAGAATGCGATGGCGCTCGACATCGCCATGGGCGGCTCGACCAACACCGTGCTCCACATCCTCGCGGCCGCCCATGAGGGCGACATCGACTTTACCATGGACGATATCGACCAGCTGAGCCGCAAGGTGCCGGTGCTGTGCAAGGTCGCGCCGGCCAAGAACGACGTCCACATGGAGGACGTCCATCGCGCCGGCGGCATCTTCTCCATCCTGGGCCAGCTCGACCGCGCCAACCTCATCAACCGCAACGAGCCCACCGTGCACACCGCCACCATGGGCGATGCGCTCGACAAGTGGGACATTTCCCGCACCAATTCGGAGAGCGTGCGCAACTTCTTCATGGCCGCGCCCGGCGGCGTGCGCACCACGCAGGCGTTTTCGCAGTCCAATCGCTGGGCCGAACTCGACACCGACCGGGTCAATGGCGCGATCCGCTCGCCGGACAATCCGTTCAGCAAGGATGGCGGCCTCGCCGTGCTCAAGGGCAACATCGCCATCGACGGCTGCATCGTGAAGACCGCGGGCGTCGACGAGTCGATCCTCAAGTTTACCGGCCCCGCCCGGGTGTTCGAGTCCCAGGATGCAACGGTCAAGGCCATCCTCTCCAACGAGATCAAGGCCGGCGACGTTATCGTCATCCGCTACGAGGGACCGCGCGGCGGCCCGGGCATGCAGGAAATGCTCTATCCCACGAGCTATCTGAAGTCGAAGGGCCTGGGCAAGGCCTGTGCGCTACTCACCGACGGGCGTTTTTCGGGCGGCACTTCGGGCCTTTCCATCGGCCACGTCTCGCCCGAGGCGGCTGAGGGCGGCACCATCGGCCTTGTGCGAGAGGGCGACACCATCGAGATCGATATCCCCAACCGCTCGATCACGCTCCTGGTCTCGGATAATGAACTGGCCGAGCGCCGCCGCGAGCAGGACGCCGCCGGCTGGAAGCCCGCCAAGCCGCGCAAGCGCAATGTCACCACCGCGCTCAAGGCCTATGCCGCCTTCGCCACCTCGGCCGCCCGTGGCGCGGTGCGAGATCTGGGTCGGCTGGACGACTAGCGCTTGCGCGCCTGGTACATCAATCTGGCGCGGCGCACCGATCGGCGCGCCGCCATGGAAGCCCAACTGGCGAGGCTCGGCCTAGTTGGCGAGCGCATCGAAGCCATCCTGGCGGCCGATCTTCCCCAGACGCTCAAGCAACGCTACCTGCCCGGCGGCCGGCACGAGCGTCTCTCGGTGCAGGAGTTCTGCTGCGGCGTCAGTCACCTCGACGCTTGCCGAGCCCTGCTCGTCTCGGGCGAACCCTTCGGGCTGATCCTGGAGGACGACATCGTCCTCTCCCCCCGCCTGCCGGACTTCCTCCAGCAGTTTGAGGCTAACCCCCAAGGCATTGACCTCTTGCGACTTGAGACCTTTGCCGCGCCGGCGCAAATCTCCACCCAAGCGCAGGGCGGCATCGGGGGCTTCGCGTTTCACACCATGCATGGCTGGGCCTGGGGTGCAGCCGCCTATATCATCTCGGCGCGGGCGGCCAAGCGGATGGTGGACAATCCCCAAGCCCTCGAGGAGGTCATCGACCGGGTGATCTACCGGCCCCATCGCTCCATTCTTGGCCGCGTCAAGCGCCGTCAACTCGTGCCGGCCCTTGCGATCCAGGAAGACCGGACGCCGGGGCACGAATGGGGCGCGGGCAGCGACATGGCGCCGGTACGCGCCGCGATGCGGGCTGCGCCCAGCCAACCCTTCGCCAAGCGCCTCGCCAGTTTCATCGACAATGAACTGCTGGTCGCGCTGCCCTCCAGCCTGCACCGGCGGTTGGGTCGCTCCCACAAGGTCGACATCCCCTATCTCGACTGAACCGGCAGCAAACACCTCTTCAAGAGCCCGAGATAGGGCTGGGCATGTTCATGTGAGCATGCTACACGCCGCGTCAGCCAAAAGGCGGCCTGCCAAGGCTTAGCCTTCTGGTCAGGTCCGATGGCGGGGATTCCACCCTCCCCATCGGACCGACCTAACTCCCCTTCAAATACCGATTAGCCCTTGCGCCCGATGGCATCGAGCGTCTGGAAGTCTTCGTCGCTCAATGCGATGCCGGCAGCGGCAACGTTCTCTTCCAGGTGCTTCACCTTCCCAGTCCCTGGGATCGGCAGCATGACCGGCGATCGCTTAAGCACCCAAGCCAGCGCGATCTGACTGGGGGAGGCATCGTGCTTCTCAGCGATATCAGCAAACTGCTTGTCGCTCTTGGCCAGTTCGCCGCCGGCCAGCGGAAACCACGGAATGAACCCGATGCCGTTCTTCTCGCAATAATCCAGCACCGTCTCGCTCTTGCGATTGGTGAGGTTGTAGTGGTTCTGGACTGTCGCGACCTTGAAGTAGCGGCTCGCTTCCTCGATGTCGGCAACGCTGACTTCGGAGAGCCCGACATGGCGGATGAGCCCTTCCTTCTGCATGTCGGCGATGACGCCGAACTGATCCTCGAGCGGTGTACCGCTTTCGATCCGGTGCAGCTGCCAGAGATCGAGCCGCTCGAGCTTGAGCCGCTGGAGGCTGGTCACCACGCCTTGCCGCAGGAATTCCGGCCGCGCCAGCTGGTGCCACTGGTCAGGACCGGTGCGCGTCAGCCCGCTCTTGGTGGCAATGATCGTGCCCTGTCCATAGGGCGCGAGCACCTCCCCGATCAGCTCTTCGCTGATATAGGGACCATAGCTCTCGGCAGTGTCGACGAAATTTACATTGAGCTCGGGAAGGCGAAGCAGCGTGCGCTTGGCTTCTGCGGCATCCTCGGGCGGCCCCCAGATCCCCTTGCCGGTAATGCGCATCGCCCCAAAGCCCAGGCGGTTGACCTCAAGGTCTCCGCCAATGGCGAAGGTGCCGGACTGAGCTGCGTCGAGTTCTGGCATAAAATGTCTCCTGAAATGGCCCGGCGGGAAAAAAGGGCGGCACCGAAGTGCCGCCCTGATGAATAAGGCCGGAGCCCTAGTTGTGTTCCTCGGGCAGATCGGGAAGCGGCAGGAATTCGATCCCCTCCTCGGCCAGCGCCACCACTTCATCCCGGCTGGCCTGCCCGTAGATGCCGCGCGCCTCGGCCTCCTCGTAGTGGATCTTGCGCGCTTCCTCGGCAAAGCGATCGCCGACATTCTCCGCCTCGCTCAAGACTTTTTGCTTGAAGGCCTTGAGCAATTGACGCAGTTGCGCGGGATCAGGGTGCCCGGCGCTCACCGCCACTTTGGCATTATCGGTTCGCGCCACGGCCGGCGCCATCAAAGCCTTTTCGACCTGACCATCACCACACACGGCGCAAACGACAATGCCGCGCGCCTGCTGGTCGTCGAATGCCTGGGCATTCTTGAACCAGGCGTCATAGCTATGGCCTTGGGAACAACGCAGGGAATACTGGATCACTGACTAAACTTCGGTTTGAATACCACTCCTGAGCCTCCATATAGGCGCAAGGCTTAGCCCTGCAATGCCGCAGGAGGGGCAAAGTCGCGGGCATTGGCCAAGGCCGGAATACGCTCGCGTGCGTCGGTCACTCGGGCGAGGTCGATATCGGCGAGGAGAACGCCGGGACGGTCATGCTCCAGTTCGGCGACGATCCGGCCCCAGGGATCAATGATGATCGAGTGGCCGTAGGTCGCGCGGCCATTAGCATGTTGCCCGCCCTGCGCTGCCGCAATCACATAGGAGCCGGTCTCGATCGCCCGGGCGCGCAGCAGCACATGCCAATGCGCTTGCCCCGTCGGCACGGTGAACGCCGCCGGAACCGCCAAGAGGGACGCGCCGGCATTAGCAAGGCTGTTGAAAAGCCTCGGGAAGCGCATGTCGTAGCAAATGGCAAAGCCGAGCTTCGCCTCGCCCACCTGCGCCGTCACAGCCACTTCGCCGGCCCTGTAGGTCGCGCTTTCCCGATAGGCATTGAGCCCGGCGATAGTTGCGTCGAACAGGTGGATCTTGTCGTAAGTCGCAGCGATCTCCCCCTCAGGCGAAAACAGCACCGAACGGTTAGCAAAGCGGCCATCGGAGAGCGGTACCGCCAGCGAGCCGATATGCACGAACATGCCGTGCTCCCGCGCCAATTCGGCGACACGCTGCAATTGCGGATGGCCCTCGAATGGCGCGGCCACGCTCCGCAACTGCTCGCGGTTCTCCGGAAAGATCATGGTAACTTCCGGTGTCAGCACATAATGCGCGCCAGCCGCCGCCGCTTCGGCCAGCATGGGCTCGAGTGCGGCAAGGTTGGCCTCGGGATCAAGTCCCGACTGCATTTGGATGGCGGCGATTTTCAAGCGGGTACTCCGGAAAAAGGCGGCGGCTATTGCGCCAACAGCGGATCAAGCCCGCCCCGGCGGTCGAGTGCTGCGATGTCGTCATAGCCCCCGATATGGCTATCGTCGATGAAGATCTGCGGCACGGTGCGGCGGCCATGGGCCCGTTCGGTCATGGCCGAGCGGAGATCGGGATCGAGCACGGTGATCTCGGTGTAGTCAGCGCCCTTTTCCTTCAGCAGCGACTTGGCGGCGTGGCAGTAGGGACAGGTGGGGGTGGTGTAGATTTCAATCCGGGCCATCTGGAAACTTCCTCAAAGAATGGAGGCACTGCCTCTTATATGGTCTCGTCTGCGCCGATCACAACGCGGGCAAAGGTCACGACATCGATGGCTTCGATGCCCGCCCGGAGCAGCGTCCGTGTCACCGCCTTGATGGTGGCCCCGGTGGTATAGACGTCATCGATCAGGATGATCCGCCGTCCCTTGGCGCGCGTCAGCACGTCGGGGTGAACGGCAAATGCCCCGGCTACGTTCCGCTCGCGGCCCGCGCCGCTGAGCCCCACCTGTTGGCGGGTATGTTTCTTGCGGCGGACCAGATCGGCATCGACCGGCAGCTTTGTGAGAGCCCCCAAGACGCGGGCCAGTTCGGCCGACTGATTGTAGCGCCGAGCCCGCAATCGGCGGGGGTGAAGAGGAACAGGAACCAGGAGCGGCGCGCCGTCCCAGAATTCATGGCCCGCCCCCACCATCAGCCGGGCGCAAAAACTGGCAAGCTCGGGCCGATCTCCATATTTCAGCTGCCCAACAAGGCTGCGGGCCACCTCGTTGTAGACGACGGCGGCCCGCGCCCGGCCGAAGGGCGGCGGATCGGCGAGCGCTTCGGCCGACAATGCCCCTTCGCCCAGGCTCACCTCAAACGGAATGCCCAGCCGCGGGCAATAGGGAGCGGTTATCGGACGCAATTTGGTGAAGCAGCCGGCACAGAGTGTGTCCGCCACCCCGGTAGGCGCCTGACAGGCCAGACACACCGGTGGGTAGAGCATGTCCAGCGCCAAGCCGGAAAGCCGCCGCAGGCCATTCCCAAGCCGGCTGCGCAGCCCCTCGCTTTTGACAAGCCCCTCGGCGCTCTCCATAGATATCGATAGTGCCACGTCCGCATTCCGCCGCAAGAGAGCATGACGCAACCCCCGCAAATATTCGACACGGTCCTGATTGCCCGCCGCCAGGCGAAGCGAGGGCCCGCAATCGACTTCGTCACCGATCTCGTGCTCGCCGATCTCCATGAGCGGCTCGCAACCCTCATCCGCGACTTTCCCAAGGCCCTGATCATCGGGCCCAACCCCGAATTGCTACCCGAAACCGCGCAGACTGCCAGCAGCACTGTCGCCTTCGAGCGGCTTGCCGCTTTCGGCCATAACGACGACCTGCCGCCTATCGCGGCCACCGACTACAACCTCATCGTCTCGCTGCTGCACCTCCAGGCCGTCAATGACGTCCCGGGCTATCTCGCCCGCTTGCGCGCCCGCCTCGCGCCCGATGGGCTTCTGCTAGTGGCCACTCTGGGCGGCAATACGCTCAGCGAATTGCGCGAGGCCTTTCTTTCCGCCGACAGCCTCATTTTGGGTGGCGCGGCGCCCCGTGTTGCACCCATGATCCAGGTCCGCGATGCCGGCGCCTTGCTGCAGCGCGCCGGCCTTGCCCTCCCGGTTGCCGATGTCGACAGCCACGCCGTGCGCTACTCCACCCCGTTCGCCCTGATGGCAGAACTCAAGACACTGGGCGCCGCCAACCCGCTCATGGATCGGCCACGCGGCCTCGCCACGCCGTCCCTGCTCGCGGCGGCCGCCAATGCCTACGCGGCGCAGGACGCCGATCCCGATGGCCGCGTCCGCGCCACGCTCGACATCATCTGGCTCTCCGGCTGGGCGCCACACGAAAGCCAGCAACAACCCCTCAAGCCCGGCAGCGCCAAGATCAGCCTACGCGACGTGCTGGGGAACGGCTGACCCTGCAGCTCAATGCATCTTGACCCGTCCCTTGGGGCCGGCCCGATAAGAGCGGCGGACACAAGTTCGAGAGGTGAGTCGTGCACGCATCCGCCCAATTCCTCAGCCCTGCCGATGTCGCCGCCAGGTTCGGCGTTTCAACCAAGGCGCTGCGCCTTTATGAGCAACGCGGCCTGCTCTCGCCCGTGCGAACCGCAAGCGGGTGGCGCACCTACGGACCAGATGAGGTCGCGCGCATAGCAGAGATAAAGACGCTCCGTTCGCTTGGCCTCAGCCTTGCGGCTATCGAGCGCCTCCTGGCGGGAGATGGCAGCGATCTGGCGCAGGCGCTGGCCCTGCACCAGGAGCGACTAGAGGAGGAGGTGCGCCGCACCACTGGTGCCATCGCAGCTGTGCGCCATATTCGGGCCGAGCTGGCACAAGGCAGAACGGCGCGCGTCGGAGAACTGCTGCACGCCGTAGCGCCTTCGCCGCCAGCCAGCCTGGCGATAGAGCTACCCTGGCCCTGGGGCGGCGAGCGCTTCGAGTTACGAGAGATCAGGGCGGTCAACTACATCATCGGCCCGCTGGGGAGCGGCAAGACCCGGCTCGCGATAAAGCTCGCCGAGGCGATGCCAGGCGCGCAGTTTCTCGCTCTCGACCGCTTGGAAATCGCACCCGGCCTGGTGCAAGCGCGCCTTGAAAGCGACCCATCGCTCCAGCTGCGTGTGAACGCAGCGCAGACCTGGCTCATCGACGAGGGTGCCGCCCCCTCACCGGCACTGACAGCGCTGCTGCTGGAATTGGAGGCCGCAAGCTCCGCGCCCCTGGTCATTGACATGGTGGAGCAGGACCTTGGCCGGGAAACCCAGAGCGCGCTTGCCGCCTATCTGCGGCGCCGGCCAACCACAGCGCGGCCACTTTTTGTGATGACGCGCTCTTCGCTGATCCTGGACCTTGAGGAAGTGGGTCCCAACGAGACCATCATTCTCTGCCCGCCGAACCACAGCCCACCCACAATTGTCCTGCCCTGCTCGGGTGCTCCAGGCTATGAGACCGTCGCCTCATGCCTGGCTACCCCTGAGGTCCGGCTGCGAACGGCCGGCGTCAGGGTCGTGGGACCAGCACCCCATTGATGATTTCGAAAAAAGAAAAGGCCGGCGTTTCCGCCGGCCTTTGAACATCAGAAAAACCAGCCTACTCTTAGGCGGCAGCTTCCTCGTCGCCATCTTCATTGGCAGCCTCGGCCTTGGTCCGCTTGGGGCTCTTGGCGAGGTTCTTTTCGATCAGCTGCACGGCTTCGGTCAGCGTCAGCTTGTTGACAGCACCGATTTCGCGGCTCATGCGGTCCATGGCCTGCTCGAACAGCTGGCGTTCCGAATAGCTCTGCTCGGGCTGCTCTTCGGAGCGGTAGAGGTCGCGCACCACTTCCGAAATGGCGATCAGATCGCCAGAATTGATCTTGGCTTCATATTCCTGGGCGCGACGCGACCACATGGTACGCTTGACGCGCGCCCGGCCGGTTACGGTGGTGAGTGCCTGAGTGACCAGATCATCCTCGGCCAGCTTGCGCATACCAACGGACTTGATCTTGGCGACCGGGACGCGCAGCGTCAGCTTGTCCTGCTCGAAGCTGATCACGAACAGTTCGAGCGTCAGGCCGGCAACTTCTTGTTCCTCGATCGAGACGATCACACCGACGCCATGCGCCGGATAGACGACATATTCGCCCGTCTTGAACCCAAGCCGCTGCTGTGACTTCTTGGCTACCATTAAATGGAACTCCTTGTTGACGCCCTGATGAACGGTTCCTGGCGGGAAGGTCCGTCCAACCTACTCTGCTACACGGCAGTCAAACTCCAGGTGCCACCAGGTCCGCGTTTCCCGGAGCGCCATGCATCGGACGATGTTGTCAAAAAAATCGTGCCATCAGGCACGGGCTGGTGACGAGCTCAACTGCATATGGGAAAGACCATAGCACAAAAAATCAGCAAAATCAAAAGCTACGAATCACCGGCCCAAAGCGGCCTTGTCTGACCCTACGGGACTATGACAAGTTCGTGACGTCAGGCGCGCGGTCGTGACGGCAGGCGCGCGGGCTAGTCGCCTTCGCCGGGAGCCTCGGAGAAGTATTTGGCGAGCTTACCCTCTTCCCCGTCGCGTTCCTTGGCTTCGGGCAGCGGCTCACGACGCTCGGTGAGGTTGGGCCAGATCGAGGCATATTTGGTGTTGAGCGCCAGCCATTCGTCGAGCCCGCTCTCGGTGTCCGGCTTGATCGCCTCGGCCGGGCACTCCGGTTCGCACACGCCGCAGTCGATGCACTCGTCGGGATGGATCACCAGCATGTTCTCGCCCTCGTAGAAACAATCCACGGGGCACACTTCCACGCAGTCGGTGTACTTGCAGGCGATGCAGTTGTCGGTGACGATATAGGTCATCTAGGCGGCAGTCCGGGCGGGGTCTCAACGGGTCCGGTGCTAAACCCTTTTGCCATTCATCGCAAGGCGCCGAGCAGGCAAGCAATTGCCTCAAGCAAGGCCAGCAGGAAATGCTTGCCCAAAGGTCGCCTAAAGCTCGTCGTCGAACTCCCCCAGGAGCCGATCGGTCTCCCGCCGCTCCTTCTTGGTCGGCCGCCCGCTGCCCGGCAGGCGTTCGCCCGTCGCCCGCTCAAAGGGGCTCAACTCTTCTTTGGGCAGCGGCGCAGGCGAGAGGTCTTCATAGAGCGTCGCCGCTTCGCTGGCCGGACCTCGGCGCACGCCCGGATCAAGGATACGCCAGATCAGCACCCGACCATGTAGCGTCATTGTTAGCACATCGCCGGCACCGATCTTGTGATCGCTGCGGTCGGTGCGCTCGGCATTGACCCGGATGGCACCCGTTTCGATGAACTTTTGCGCCAGTGTGCGCGACTTGAGCGCGCGCGAGAAGAACAGGAACTTATCGAGCCGCTCCTTGCGCAGCGGCGTCTGGGCAATCCCCGCCAAGCTCTACTCGGCCTTGCGGTCGCGTAGCGCCGCAAGTTTGGCGAAGGGGCTGTCCGGATCGAACGCCTTTTCTTTCCTCTCCTCACGCGGCCTCTCGAAGCGCGGCCGTTCGTCACGCTTGTCGCGGCGCTCGGCCTTGGGCTTGCCCTTGCCATTCCCGTTGAGATGCTGCGCCTTGGTGAAATCCTGCACTTCGCCTTCGGGCCGCCGCTTGGCAGCGGGACGCTGGCGCTGCCGGGTCTCGCCCGGCTCACCCTCGGGGCGGCGGCGATTGGCCTGGCGTGCATTGTCGGGGCGCCGCCCGGCGGGATACCAGATTTCGTCGAATTCAGGCTCTGCCGGCGCGGCGGGTGCTGCTTCGGGCGCAGCCTCGACGATCGTCGTCGCTGGGACGTCGGCCTCAAAGGCGATCGGGGCCGCTTCCGCCGCGGCAACCGCTTCCAAGGGCGCTTCCTCGGCAACATCGGTCGTCGCTGGATTTTCGCTCAATACCTCTTCAAGCGCTGGCGCTTCGGAGGTGGCATCAGCGGCAGCCGCCACCGGCGCTGCCTTGGGCGTGCGCTTCACGCGATAGCCCAGCGAAGCCAGGATCGAGGCGAAGTCTTCGCCCGAACAGCCCAAAAGGCTCGTCATTTCCACGGTTACGCGGAAGCCATTGCCTTCTGCTGCGCCCGCCGGGGGCTCGCCCTGGTAGCGGGTCGGATCCACCGCGATCAGCGGCCGGATAATATCGGCCAGGCGTTCAAGGATATCGACGCGAACGGCGCGCTTACCGGCCACTTTGAAGCCCGCAACCTCATAGAGGCGAGTATCGACTTCCGGGTCGACGACGAAGCTGGTGCGCCCCGACAGCACGATATGGGGAATATCGGTGACGCCGGGCTGGCGCACGCCGCCATGCTTGAGCGCAAACAGGATCAGCGCCAATTCGCGTGGCGCCGGCTTGAGGCTGAGCGGCAGATAGATGTGGTAAGCGCCGAACTTGATGCCGAGTTTGCGCATCTTGCCGCGCACGTCTTGGTCGAGGTTCTTCACCTCGTCCGCCACCTGCCCCCGGGGCAACAGCCCCAGATGCTCAAAGAGCTGGAAGGCGATGCCACGGGCAGCACCCTCGATATCAGCCGGCGCTTCGAGCGCCATCACGCCTTCAAGCACAGTATTGATATGGTGGCGTAGCCAGAGGCTCAGCCGGTCCTGCACGCGTTCCAGGTCGGGCCCGGTCAACGTTTCATCGGCCAGGATCAGGATGCGCGGGCGATAAAGTGAATCTCCCTCGAGCAGTTCGGCAATGACTTCGCCCTTCCAGCGCAGCCGCCCATCGGTGGCCAGCACAAACTCCTCATTGGGCGCGCCCGCCAGGCGATCGGCCCGCTTGGAGATTTCCGGCGCCACCACCTGATCGGCGGCGGAGCGCAGTCCCTTGATTTCGGCATCCCCGTCATTGCGGGCGAGCGTGAAACGGAAGCCTTCGAGCGTGCCGATGAGATGCCCTTCCAGGCTCACTTCGCCGCGCTCATTGATCTCGGGAGATGCCATACGTTTGTCTTTCAGGTGACGCAGCAAGACGCTAGTGCGCCGGTCAACGAAGCGCTGAGTCAGTTTTTCATGCAGCGCGTCGCTGAGCCGGTCCTCAATGTCTCGGGTCTTTTCGCGCCAATGTGAAGGGTCTGCAAGCCAGTTTTTACGGTTCGCGACGAAGGTCCAGGTCCGAATCTGCTTGATCCGGTTCGACAAGGTATCGATGTCGCCCGCGATACTGTCGCAAAAGCGCACCTGCTCGGCAATCCAATCCTCGTTCACATGCCGGCGCTTGACTAAATCCGAGTAAATGCGCGTGACGATTTCGCCGTGATTGGCCGGTGAAATTCCCTGGTAATCCGGGATCTGGCAGCATTCCCAAAGCAGCCGCGCTCCATCGAGCCCTCGTGCCAGCTGGCCGGCTTCGTTACGGGCGACGAACTCCAGCGCCAGCTGGTCGGTGGCGACCGGCACCCGGGTCAGGCTCTTGTGCTCGGGCGGCATGTCGAGGCTGTCGCGCAGGGCACCGATGGATGAGAAATCCAGTCTGTTGTTGCGCCATTGCAGCACTTTTATCGGGTCGAAGTCGTGCGTTTCGAGCTGGACTACCAGTTCCTCGTCGAACCCTTCCGTGCCGCCGGTCACCCCGAAGGTCCCGTTGCGAGCATGTCGACCCGCCCGCCCAGCGATCTGGCCCAGCTCGGCTGGCGTCAGGCCGCGGCTCAGCCGACCATCGAATTTGGAGTCGTCGGCAAAGGCCACATGATGGATGTCAAGGTTGAGGCCCATGCCGATGGCATCGGTCGCGACCAGGAAATCGACGTCGCCATTCTGGTAGAGATCGACCTGCGCGTTGCGGGTGCGGGGGCTGAGCGCCCCCATCACCACGGCCGCACCGCCGCGTTCGCGCCGGATCAACTCGGCGATGGCGTAGACCTGCCGCGCCGAAAAGGCGACAATGGCGCTGCGGGCCGGTTGCCGCGAAATCTTCTTGGAGCCGGCATAGGTGAGCTGGGAGAACCGCGGCCGGTCGATGATGTCGACATGCGGCAGCAACCGGCGGATCACCGGGGCCATGGTCGCCGAGCCCAGGAGCAGTGTCTCGTGCGTACCCCGCGCATTGAGGATGCGGTCGGTGAAGACGTGACCGCGCGAAAAGTCGATGGCCGTCTGGATCTCGTCGATGGCAACGCAGTCGACGCGGATGTCCACAGGCATGGCTTCCACTGTGCAGACCCAGAAGCGCGGTTTGGCCGGAACGATCCGCTCCTCCCCGGTCACGAGCGCAACTGCCTGTTCACCTACTCGTTCGACCACGCGCTGATAGACCTCACGCGCGAGGAGGCGCAGCGGCAGGCCGATCATCCCCGACGGATGGGCCAGCATGCGCTCGATGGCAAAATAGGTCTTGCCGGTATTGGTGGGGCCAAGGATCGCCTTGACCGTCTGGGCGGGCGGGAAACTCATCGGCGCCTAATGTAGGGAATGGAAACAGCTTCTGCGAGGGGTGGCGGCGTCCCAATGAGGTACATCATCAAGCCCAGTCCAGGCCTTCACCTTAAGAAGCAGAACATCTGCGGAACGAAACAGAACCGAATCGGCTGGAATTGGTGAGTCCGGGTTTGTTCACGCACTAGTCCTTGTATGTAGCCGCACCCGGGCAACGCCAGGAGCACGCCACCCGTTCCTCCGTTCGCCTTGCGGCAGTCAGCACCGTTCATCTTGGTTGCAAAGCAGTTAATTCGGCGCCAGAATCGGCAAGTCCTACCGACCGGTTACGGCCATGCGTTCGCCGAGCTTGCTTTCCTTTAAGCTTCGGCCTCCCGCCCGGCAGGTCTTTCCTGGTGCGAAATTAACGAAAAACCCTTTGACCGGGTCAGATCGGGAAAGCTGCTGACGCGGTCTGTCAGCGCACCCGTGGCAAGAAGGGGCATCTCACAAGAGGAGCTTCCGCCATGACAACGCAATCTCATGACCAGCTACCCGCACCGGTCGCCGACTATTTCGAGGCCGCCAATCGCGGCGAAACAAATAAGCTCACGACCTTCTTTGCTGCCGATGCGACGGTGCGCGACGAGGGCCACACCTATGCGGGCATCGGGGCGATCAGCGATTGGGTGCAGAAGACCGCTGCGGCCTACCAGCCTCGTTATCGCGTGCACAGCATCCGGTCCGAGCCCGGCCGCACGGTGGCGACGCTTGAGGTATCGGGTACTTTCCCGGAAGCCCGCTGACCCTGGAGCAGGCCTTCACCGTTTCCGACGGGACGATCACGTGCCTCGAAACGCTGTAGCTGTCCCAGAGCGGGACGCTTCGGTCGCGCTGGCGTCACCCCTGTTCGGTCTTGGTCCAAAGCAGGAACGAACAGGGGGAGAATCGCGAGGATGGTCTGAGTCCGGCTTTGTTCCAGACCACATCTGGTGGGCGAACCGGCCATCCCCACCAAGAGCACGTTCATGGAACAGCTTAGCGACCACCAAGCTGTTCAGCTTCGTTGCCAAACTCCTAACTCTCAGCAGAATCGGCACTTCCCTGACGAGGGCTTTACACCTGCGAGATGCGGCTGCAGTGCACGTTAACACTTCACGTTCGGCAAAAGGCCGCGCTCCACCGCACCCGCTAACGAAAAACCCATTGACCGTCCTGGGTTGGGACAGACACGGAACCGCCGCTGCAAGTCGCCCATTCCCCGAGGACGGAGACTTACATGCAGCAAGAACAGCAAGCCGCCCCTGCCCCCGAACCGCGCAAGGGCATGCCCAGCCCGCGGCTGGACGAGACTGAGTTCAAGGCGCGCTTCCGCAGCCAGTTCATTGACCCCAACTTCGATACGCTTGGGGCAGAATTGGAGCGGATCACCGAGGCGGCCTGGGATGCCTATGCCCACCAGCGCAAGGCGCCGCGCACCGTCAAAGCCGGTCCTGGATACGCCGATCCCGACTATGACCTTGCCGAGGATTGGGTCGCCGCCAAGGCTGCGGTGGAACGTGCACAACGCGACTACGAAACGGGTGACCGCCCCTATCGTATCCTGCTGATCAACGGTTCGGCGCGCAGCGAACACACCTGCCCCGGCGAGATGAGCAAGTCATTCCGGCTGGTGAAGCTGGCCGAGGAAGTGCTGCTGGAGGCTGGCTTCCAGACCGAAATCCTCGATCTCTCGCGCACCATTTCCGAGTATGGGCGCAACATTCACCCCTGCAAATCCTGCTTTTCGACCGCAGCCCCGCTCTGCCACTGGCCCTGCTCCTGCTACCCCAATTACTCACTGGGCCAGAGCCAGGACTGGATGAACGAGATCTACCCTATGTGGATCAAGGCCGACGGCGTGCTGATCGTCTCGCCGGTCAACTGGTATCAGGTCTCAGCGCCTCTCAAGGCGATGATGGACCGCCTGGTCTGTGCCGATGGCGGTAATCCCGATCCCACCCGCACTCAGGGCAAACACGCCGACTTGGCCAAGCAGATCGAGCTTGATGGCTGGGATTACCCGCGCCAACTCAAGGGCCGCCTCTTCTCGGTCATCGTCCATGGTGATGTGGAAGGCGCCAAGGACGTGCAGCGCTCCATCTCCGATTGGCTCAAATTCATGGAAATGGCGCCCGCTGGACCCCTGGCCGAACTCGACCGCTATATCGGCTATTGGGAGCCTTACGCCACCAACCATGTCTCGCTCGACAAGGATCTCGCAATGCAGGAGGAGGTACGCAATGCCGCCCGCACCCTGCGCGATGCCCTTTTAGCGCGGCGCGCCGGGCATGAAATTCCAGGCAACGACCTCGAGGCGCCGCGGCAGAAATAGCCGCTAGTACTGCATTCCCGTCAGCACCATGGAGAGATCGCCCATATTGGTGCCCAGCAGCACGCGATAGGGGATAAAATAGCCGGTAGCGCCGAGTGGCGCATACCAGATGATGATGCGGTCGCTATCGGCAAGATAATTGGTGATTTCGGAGGTGGTGAAATGCCCGGCCACCGGATCATAGTCGACCGTGCACAGCACCACGGGGCCCTGGTAACCGGTCCGCGGCGAGGTCGCCTGGTCGTCTCCGGCATAGCTCATCGAGATGTTGAAGCGCTCGACGCCGGTGAAGATGCTGGTCTTGCGCTGGCAAAGACTGCGGTCGAGCGCGTTCCCCTTGAGCACGAAAGCAGACATAAAATCGCCCACCCCTGTCAGGTGGCGGCGCTCGAGCGGCACCCGGTCATAATTGTCGAGGATCGGCGGCTCAACCTTGAAGGCAGCAACATTGCCGCCGGCAAAGGACGCATCGATCGAGAAGGTTTCCCCGCTCGCAACGGTCTGCAATCCGAACTCATCCGCGCTCAGCACGGCGCCAGAGGAGCGCCCTTCCGAGCGCGCCGTCGCCGTCCCGCTCGCCACCATCGAGCCCAGTCCAGCGACATTGGCCCGAAGGTCCAGCCGATAGCGCGCGCCATCATCGGTCAGGTCGACGTTCATGGCGGCGATGTTGATGCCACCCAGCGTCAAGACATAGCTTGCACGGGCATCGACGTCCTGCGCCAGGGCGGGGTTGGAGACCAGCAGCGCCAAGGCAGCCAGCGGGGCAAAACGAAAACTCGGCAAGGGCTCGGACCTCGGCGTCGAATCAAACAACAGCTCGAACCTGCCTGCCAGACTCCTGCTGTGCAAGGCGCTCGCGCCCTCTTGAGCCCGCTTTGCCTTGACGGCAACGCCCCTTTTCTCTAAAGACGCGCCAGATTTCACAACAAATGAGGCCCGTTGCGGGAGTCCCCGCCACGCAGGACCTTTACACAAATAGGATATCTTCCAATGGCACGTCGCTGTGAACTTACCGGCAAGGGTGTGATGGTTGGCAACAACGTCTCCCACGCCCTCAACCGTACCCGTCGTCGGTTCCTCCCCAACCTGCTCAACGTGACGCTCCTGTCCGAGGCGCTCGAGCGCCCGGTCAAGCTGCGCGTGTGCGCTGCGGCTCTGCGGACCGTCGAGCACCGCGGTGGCCTGGACGCTTTCCTGCTCAAGCAGGCTGATGCGGACCTCTCCCCGCTCGCCCTGGGCATCAAGAAGGAAGTGCGCGCCGCTCTCGCGTCCTAAGCGATCCGGCCCACCACAAGTTTAGCCGCGTGGATCTTTCGTCCGCGCGGCTTTTGTTTTGCACCATGGTGGTGCAGAACGTCTTCAGCCGCCCCGGTCTGATGCCGGCAGCGGATCGATAGAGGTGCATTCTGATGCTTGCTCGTTTCCTGGTGGCTGTCGCCGCCATGGTCGCGGTCGTTGCCGCGTCCAATTTCCTGGTCCAGTTCCCCGTCGACGCCCAGCTGGGCGGTGTCAATCTCGGTGACATCCTCACCTGGGGCGCCTTCACCTATCCCGTCGCCTTCCTTGTCACCGATCTGAGCAATCGCGCCTTTGGCCCTGCCAAGGCCCGCCTTGTGGTGATCGCTGGCTTCGCCGTGGCCGTGGTGCTCTCGATCTATCTCGCGACGCCCCGCATCGCCATTGCTTCGGGCACGGCGTTTCTCGTTGCCCAGTTCCTCGACATCTCGATCTTCCATCGCCTACGCAACGGCGCCTGGTGGCAGCCGCCGATGTTCTCCTCGCTGGTGAGTTCGGCACTCGACACTGTCATCTTCTTCGGTCTGGCCATGGCGCCAGCCTTTGCCGGTATCGACGCCCTGTTCGGCATGGAGGATTCCTCGCTGGCCTTCCCCGCGCCGCTGCTCGGCATCGGCCCGGAGGTGGAGCTGTGGCAATCCCTCGCTCTGGGTGACTTCTTGGTCAAGCTGGTCCTGGCGGTCCTGCTGCTCGCCCCCTACAAGACCGTTCGCGATCTGGTGCTGCGCCGCATGCCGGTGGCGGCGTAAGCCCGCCCAAATGAGCCGCCCTCCCGCGAGGGCGGCCGCCCCATCAGGACCTAAGGCGTAGTGGGCAGCGCGAACTCCAGCAGCAATGTCCGCTGCCAATCGTTGAAATTGTTGTCCGAGCCGACAAGGATGCGCGTTTCCCCGTCCGGCGCACTGTGCACGGCAAGCGCTTCCATGTTGTCGACGTCGCCACCCTGCGCCTCGAGCAGCACTTCGCCTACCATGACATTGCCCGGCCGCACCTCCGCCGCTGGAACCCGCCGCACCGCCATCAGAAAGGTCAAGAGCGACACGCCACGTTCCAGCACCAACAGGTCCCCATTGGGCAAGAAGGCGCAATCGGTCGGCACCAGGCGATTGCTGCTGCGATAGCTCACCGGCCCCACATCGTTCTGCCCCAGGAACCAGCCGCGCTGGTTGCCCGCCTCGTCACGGGCATCTTCGGTCAGCAGCAGCGTCGATCCGGCTATGGGTGAGGCCGGGGGCGCAATGCACAGCGATTCCAGCGATTGATTGGTGCGAAGATTGGTGAGCCAATCGGGGATGCTCACCTCGCGCGCCGCGCCACCGGGGATCCCATCAACCAGCGCGAAATCGGCCACGCGAGTCAAATGCTCGAATCCCACTCGCACCGCAATCGGTTCGCCGTTCCGGTAGATGGTGTCGACCGACTCGGCGTCCCGCGCATATTGGCGCGGCAGCACCTCCCCGCGTGAGTTCTGCAGCGCCTCGGCCGTCACCCCGATGAAACCGAACAGGCGCGCTTGGTCGTCATAGGCCAGCTGGCCGGAGATGAAACTGCCGCGATCGGTAACGAACACCACCTGCTGGTGCGGCCCCGTGACCGCGAGGCCGGAAAGACCCCCAAAAGTGTCCTGCTGGCTGGTGAGCGATACCCCACCCCGCCAGATGAGGCCATCTACCTGCCCACCGACCGGCACGTCCTTGAAGGTGTCGATGGGCGCGGCAGTCACACTCACCGGCACTGGCTGGGCCTGGGCTATCCCAGCCAGCAACCAGACCGCGAGCGTTGCCGCAACCCGCCTCATCGGCGCCCGCGTCGCCGGACTTGCGCCGGCAGTTCTTCATCGAACAAAGCTGCCAACTCGTCGGTCAGTGCTCCCGCCAGTTCCTCGGCATCGAGCAGCGTCACCGCGCGCCGATAATAGCGCGTCACGTCGTGCCCGATGCCCACGGCCACCAGCTGGATGGGCGAGCGTGTCTCGATATCCTCGATCACCTGCCGCAGATGGGCTTCGAGATAATTGCCCGCATTGACCGACTGGGTGGAGTCGTCGACCGGCGCGCCGTCCGAGATCACCATCAGGATGCGCCGGGCTTCCGGCCGCGCCATCAACCGCTTGCGCGCCCATTCCAGCGCCTCGCCGTCGATATTCTCCTTGAGCAGCCCCTCGCGCATCATCAGGCCAAGGTTGCGCCGCGCATGCCGCCAGGGCTCGTCGGCTGCCTTGTAGATGATGTGGCGGATGTCGTTGACCCGCCCCGGATTGGCCGGACGATTGGCCTCCAGCCACGCCTCGCGCGACTTGCCGCCCTTCCAGGCCCTTGTGGTGAACCCCAGGATCTCCACCTTGACGCCGCACCGCTCGAGCGTGCGCGCCAGAATGTCCCCGCAGATTGCCGCAATGGTGATCGGCCGGCCGCGCATCGAGCCCGAATTGTCGATCAGCAGCGTCACCACGGTGTCGCGGAAATCGGTATCGTTCTCGACCTTGAAGCTCAGCGCCTGCATCGGGTCCGTAACGACGCGCGTCAGCCGCGCCGTATCGAGCAGGCCCTCTTCGAGGTCGAACTGCCAGCTCCGGTTCTGCTTGGCCATCAGCCGCCGCTGCAGCTTGTTGGCCAGTCGCGCCACCGCCCCGGCAAGGCTCTCAAGCTGCTTATCGAGCAGCGCCCGCAACTGGTCGAGCTCGTCGGGCGGGCACAGCTCGGCCGCCTTGACGATCTCATCGAATTTCTGAGTGAAGACCTTGTAGTTGAACTGGTTGGAGAGCTCCGTGCCACCATCCTTGGCGGGCGGCGGCATGGGGGCATCTTCCCCCGCTTCGGCCGCCGCATCGTCGTCGGTCTCGGCCATATCGGACTCGATGCCTTCGACGTCGCCCGTCTCTTCGCTCTCGCCGGCCTGCTGGTCTTCGCTGGTGTCCTGGGAGTCGTTCTCGCCCTCGCCCGGCTCAGGCGCCTGGTCGGAGTTCTCGCCCTCTTCGGGCTCTTGATTTTCGGCATTCTCCTCGTCCGCGCTCGATGGATCGTCCATCTCGCTCTCAGGCACGAGGTTGAGGTCGCGCAGCAGCGCCTTGGCCGCGCGGCTGAACTGCTCCTGGTTTTCATAGAGATCAAGGAGGCTATCGAGCGACTTGCCGCCCTTCTGCTCGATCTCGTTGCGCCACAGCTCCACCAGCGCATGCCCCGACGGAGGCACCGGTACACCGGCCAGCTTCTCGCGCAACATCAAGCCCAAGGCTTCGGCAATGGGTGCATCGTCCTTGGCGCTCACCTCGGCAAAATTGGCGCGGAACAGCCGGTCCTCCAGCATCTCTCCGATATTGCCCGCCATGCCCGGCATGCGCACACAGCCCAGCGCCTCGACGCGCGCCTGCTCCAAGGCATCGAACGCTGCCCGAGCCATGGGGTCCATCGGCGAGCGCTTGCGATGCGTGTCGGGGTCATGGCTGGCCAGCCGCATGGCCATGGCGTCGCCCTGCCCGCGGGCAATGGCGATATCCCGCCGCGTGGGCAGGCGCGGCAAATTGGCGAGCCGCGCCTTGTCAGAGGTCAGCAGCGGCCGGTCCGAGGTGAAGCTGACTTCGAGATCCGCCTTGCCCCCGATGGCGCGCACCGTCGCTCCCATGGCAGATTTGAAGGCCAGGGTCTGGTCGGGCTTGTTGGCTTTGCTGCGCGGAGGTTGTGCCATCAAATCAATCCATTCTGCGGACGCCGACGCAGTCGTCCATCTCGGCGTCATTCCCGCAAAACGCGGGAACCTCTGTTTGCAAAAGCGGTCCGGAAACGGAGGCCCCCGCTCGCGCAGGGATGACGCAGCCCGAAACTGCCCTACGCCGTCACGGCCAGATTGGCCGAGGATTCCGGCAGATCTTCCCCGAACACGCGCTGGTAGAACTCGGCCACAACCGGACGTTCCAGCTCATCGCATTTGTTGAGGAAGGTCAGGCGGAAGGCAAAGCCCACATCGCCACCGAAGATCTGCGCATTCTCGGCCCAGGTGATCACCGAGCGTGGCGACATCACCGTGGAGAGATCGCCATTGATGAAGGCCTGGCGGGTCAGATCGGCCAACCGCACCATATTGCCGACGAGCTTCTTGCCCTTTTCGGTCTCGCCATAGAACTTGTTCTTGGCCAGCACGATGCCAACTTCCTTGTCGTGCGGCAGGTAGTTGAGCGTCACCACCAGGCTCCAGCGGTCCATCTGGCCCTGGTTGATCTGCTGGGTGCCGTGATAGAGCCCGGACGTGTCACCAAGGCCGATCGTGTTGGTGGTGGCGAACAGGCGGAATGCAGGGTGCGGCGTGATGACGCGGTTCTGGTCGAGCAGCGTCAGCCGTCCCGCAACTTCCAGCACGCGCTGGATCACGAACATCACGTCGGGACGCCCAGCGTCATATTCGTCGAAGACGATCGCGACATTGTTCTGCACGGCCCAGGGCAGAATGCCGTCGCGGAATTCGGTGACCTGCTTGCCATCCTTGAGCACGATGGCGTCCTTGCCCACGAGATCGATACGCGACACGTGGCTATCGAGATTGACGCGGACCAGCGGCCAGTTCAGCCGGGCGGCGACCTGCTCGATATGGGTGGATTTGCCGGTGCCGTGATAGCCCTGCACCATGACGCGGCGATTAAAGGCGAAGCCTGCCAGGATCGCCAGCGTGGTGTTGCGGTCGAACAAATAATCCGGGTCGATCGGCGGTACGTGGCTATTGGCTTCCTTATAGCCCTTCACCACCAGATCGGTGTCGATGCCGAACAGCTCCCGTGCATTGTACTCGGTGTCGGGCAGGTTGGAGAACTCGGTCATGGCATACTCTCGGCGAGAAAATCGAGGCGGGACGGGCAGAAAGACGGGCGCTTATAGCAGCATTGTGACGGCGACTCTAGCCACCGGCACGGCTGCCTACTTGGCGACGAACCCGGTTTTCTTGAGGTGGGAATAGGCGGCGATGATGGCGCGCAGGCGTTCTTCTGAGGCCTTGTTGCCGCCATTGGCGTCGGGATGGTGGAGCTTCACCAGAGTCTTATAGGCCCGCTTGATCTCGTCGGACTTGGCCTGGCCGATAATTCCCAGCGTCTCGAGTGCCCGCCGGTCCTGTTCATGGAGCGGCCGCACGCGTTCGGCGGCAGGTTGCTGGCTCTGGCGGTGGCGATAGCGTGCAAAGACACCGAAAGGATCGCCATATTTGTCGCCCGGGCGCACGCCCGCCGTTCGCGCCGTGCGGGAGGTGTGCAATCCGGCCTGCCCATTGGCAAAGCTCGGCCGCGCCTCGGGCTTGGGCGGGGTGTGGAGGGCTTCCTCCAATTCATCCTTCTCCATGCCGGCAAAGAAGTTGAAGGCGGTGTTGTAGTGCCGAACATGCTCGAGGCAGAAATGGTGGTACTGACCCTCGGCGCGATTGCCCTTGGGCGCCTTGTACTCGCCCGGCTCCTCGCAGCCTTCCCAGTCGCAGATCTGCTCCACGCGGACGGGCTTTTCTTCCCGACGCGGCTTGATGCGAATGGACTCAAAGAGCTTGGATTGCTGTTTCATTCTCGCCTAGTAAGTGCCGTTAACCCAAAACAGGAGCCTGCTGATGTCTCAGAAAGACACCATCGCCGCCAAGCTCACCGAGAAATTCGCTCCCGTTTTCCTCGATGTTGTCGATGAATCGAACAAGCATCGTGGCCACGCCGGATGGCGGGAAGGTGGCGAAACCCATTTTCGTGTCAGAATCGCGACCCGTCATTTTGACGGGCTCAGCCGCGTGGCGCAACACCGGGCCGTCATGGACGTGCTCGATGCCGAACTCAAGGACCGCGTCCACGCGCTGGCGATCGAAGTGCTACCCCCCGACGGGCCTTACGAACTGCCCGGCCGGGTGGGCTGAATATGGGGCGCAAAGGGCGGGCTGGCAACACCTTCCCCAAGCTTTGATGCCCAAGGGCGAGCCCTACTCTCGCATCTCGTTGAGAAACTCGGTCACCGCCTGCGGCGCGACGCCACGCTCAATGAAGGCCTGGCCGATCCCGCGGGTCAGGATGAAGGTGAGCGCCCCGCGCGACACCTTCTTGTCCTGCGCGATGGCCGCCATCAGCGTCTCGGTCGACCCGAGCGTGCCGGGTATATCCCTTAGGCGCGTGGGCAGCCCTGCCCTTTTGAGATGCGCTTCGACCCGGCTGGTGTCCTGCCCCGGCGCCAGCCCCAGTCGCGCGGAGAACGCATGGGCGAGCACCATGCCGATGCTCACGCCCTCGCCATGCAGCAAACGGTCCGAATAGCCGGTGTCCTTTTCCAGCGCATGCCCGAAAGTGTGCCCCAGATTGAGCAGGGCCCGCACCCCCAGCTCCTTTTCGTCCTCGATCACCACGCGTGCCTTGTGCGCGCAGCAGCGGGCAATGGCTTCGCCCCGCGCCGGGCCGCCAGCAAAGATCTCTTCGTGCTGCTCCTCGAGCCAGAAGAAGAACTCCGGATCATCGATTAGGCCATATTTCACCACCTCGGCATAGCCGGCAGCAAACTGCCGCTTGGGCAGTGTATCGAGGGTCGAAAGGTCCGCTAGCACCAGCCTGGGCTGGTGGAAGGCCCCAATGAGGTTCTTGCCATGGGGCGAATTGATGCCGGTCTTGCCGCCGACTGAGCTGTCCACCTGGGCCAGGAGGCTCGTCGGCATCTGCACGAAATCCATGCCGCGCCGCACGATCGAAGCGGCAAAGCCGGCGAGATCCCCGATCACCCCGCCCCCCAGCGCCAGCACCAGGTCGCCGCGTTCCAGGCGAGCGGCAAGCAGCCCTTCCACCGCCTGGCCCAGCAAGTCCCAGCTTTTGGTGCTTTCGCCCGCCGGCAAGACAATCTCGGTATGTTCGAGCCCCGCATCGTCCAGCGACCGGGTCAATCGCGCCAGATGAGCATCGGCCACGTTCATGTCCGTGATGATGCCGAAGCGCCTGCCGGGAAAACGCTCCTTGAGGATGCCGCCGGCCCCATCGAGCAGCGCATCGCCGATCAGGATGTCATAGGCGCGCTCGCCAAGCGCAACATGAACGGTGTGGGCAATATCGGCCATGGTCAGTCCTGGCTTTTGAGGTGGGTCAGCACCGCATCGATAACGTTGTTGGCCACGACATCCTGCGGGACATCGCGCGAGGCGACGGTCACATCGGCCTCGGCATAGATCGGATAGCGGTCCGCGATTAGCTTCTCGAGCGTAGCCCTGGGGTTCTCGGTCTTGAGCAGCGGCCGGTTGGAGCGGCGCGACACCCGCTCAAACAGCACGTCGAGATCGGCTTTGAGCCAGACCGACACAGCTTCCTGCTTCACCAGCGTGCGCGTCGTGGCGTTGACAAAGGCACCGCCCCCGGTGGCCAGCACGATGCCTGGTTCGCGCAGCACGCGGGCGATCACCCGGGTTTCCCCGGCGCGGAATTCGTCTTCGCCCCGCTGCTGGAAGATGTCTGGGATGGTCATCTGCGCGGCTTTTTCGATTTCCTCGTCGCTGTCGAAGAAATGCCGGCCGAGCCGATTGGCCACCCGTCGCCCCACAGTGGTCTTGCCTGCGCCCATCATGCCCACCAGCACCAAAGGCTTGCCGGCCAGGCGCTCGGCAAGGGCTTCGGCGCGCGCCTGGCGTGATGCGGCGTTGGATCGAGTCAAAAAAGGAGCTCCCAGGTGCTAAGGCTATCAAGCGGCCCGGGACAATCGTGTCAAGAACTTGCAGTCAGGCGTTGTGAAAACCACTATGCCTACCAGATCGAAACCTTTTCCGGCCATGTTGGCCCAAAACCAAGAGATGTGACCGACTGTCATGCCCACATTAATCCGCCTGTTGATCACCCTGCTTTTCCTCGCCGGCCTTGTCTATGTGGGCATGCTTGCGCTCGTCAGCTTTGTCGACCCGACGCCCGAAGAGACGCGGATTCGCATTCCTGCTCGTGAATTGCTGGGCGGCGGCGCCCCCACGCTGCCCGGCGCGACCCCGCTCCCGGGGCAGGCCGCCCCCGCAGCCGAGCCGGTCGAAGAACCTGTGGAAGAACCCCTCGTCGAGCCCGTCCCGGAGCCCGTCGCCGAGTGAGCCACCTGGTCGGCACTTTCCTTGAAATGATGAGTGCCGAGCGCGGCGCGGCGGCAAACACCATTGCCGCCTATCGCCGCGACCTTGCCGATTATGCCGGTTTCGTCGCCGGTCAGGGGCAGACCCTGCTCGATGTGCAGCGCGAAACCATCAACGCCTATATTGACCGGCTGAAGCGCGACGGCCTCTCGGCCGCTTCGAGCGCCCGCCGGCTTTCCGCCATCCGCCAGTTCCACCGCTTTTTATGCGCCGATAATCTGCGGGGCGACGATCCCACGCGCATCATTGCCAGTCCCAAGGCGCGCCGCGCCCTCCCCAAGGTCCTCTCCATCGCCGAGGTCGACCGGCTGCTGGCGACCGCCGAAGCGGAAGCCAATGCGGCCGACACCCCGGCCAAGCAGGCAGCCGCCCTGCGGCTCTACGTCCTGCTCGAATTGCTCTACGCCACCGGCATGCGCGTATCCGAACTGGTAAGCCTCAAGCGCGCCGCCGTCATGCGCGACGCCAGCTACATCACCGTGACCGGCAAGGGGAACAAGGAACGTGTCGTGCCGGTCAATGACCGGGCGCGCGATGCCGTGCGCACCTATCTGGCGACGCTCGAACCCGGCCCCTTTCTTTTCCCCGCCAGCGGCGCCGAGGGGTATCTTTCCCGTCAGGTCTTCGCCCGCGATCTGAAGGGGCTCGCGGGACGCGCCGGCATCAGTTCGGCTCGCGTTGCGCCGCACGTGCTGCGCCATGCCTTTGCCAGCCATCTGCTGGGCGGCGGCGCCGACCTGCGCGTGGTGCAGATGCTCTTGGGTCACGCCGATATTTCTACCACGCAGATCTACACCCACGTGCTCGACGAGAAGCTGCGCACTCTCGTCGAAACGCATCACCCTTTAAGCGAAGTGTAGCGCAATGCAGCCATTCGGTTGCGCAGTCCGTTGTGGATTATCGGCCAACAAGGACGCGGTTCGGGTGGAGCCTTGACTCGGCGTCGCACCACCGCCACTTTCCGGCCAACTTAAAGCGCAAGAGCAGCGGCCGGTTTGCGGGTCGCCTAAACGAGACCCATAACGGGCAGGTCCATGCAGTCTTATCTCGATTTTGAAAAGCCGGTAGCCGATCTCGAAGGCAAGATCGTCGAACTGAAGTCCCTGGCCTCCACCGACCAGGCCGTCAGCATCGACGAGGAGGTCAATCGACTATCCAGCCGGGCCGACGAGGCACTGTCCGAAATCTATAAGCGCTTGACTCCATGGCAGAAAACCCAGGTCGCGCGCCATCCGCAGCGACCGCACTTCATTGACTATGTGCGCTCATTGATCACCGAGTGGGCGCCCCTTGCCGGCGATCGCAAATTTGCCGAGGACCCCGCGGTCCAGGCCGGCTTCGGCCGCTTCAACGGTCAACCCGTCGCTATTCTCGGCCAGGAAAAGGGCAATTCCACTGAGACACGGCTCAAGTACAATTTCGGCATGGCCAAGCCGGAGGGCTACCGCAAGGCCGTCCGCATCATGGAAATGGCCGATCGGTTCAATCTCCCGGTCATTTCCTTTGTCGACACCGCCGGCGCCTATCCTGGCATCGGCGCTGAAGAGCGCGGCCAGGCCGAAGCCATTGCCCGCTCCACAGAAAAGTCACTTGAACTTGGCGTTCCCAACCTTGCCATCATCATCGGCGAGGGCGGTTCGGGCGGCGCTATCGCCATCGCCACGGCCAACCGCGTGCTGATGCTCGAAAACGCCGTTTATAGCGTCATCTCGCCTGAAGCGGGCGCTTCCATTCTCTTCCGCGACGCCGCCAAGGCGCAGGACATGGCAACTGCTCAAAAGATCACTGCCCAGGACCTGCTTGGCTTTGGCGTGATCGACGGCATCATCCCCGAGCCTGCTGGTGGTGCCCACCGCCACGCCGAAACCGTGATCGCCTCCACCCGGAGCGCCATCGAAACCTTCCTAAGTGACTTCTCTGGCCGTAGCCGCCTTGAAGTGCGCGAGCATCGTCGGGAAAAATTCCTGGCAATCGGCACAAGCCTCTAGGCGCAATAGGCACACATCTGCGTGACACGGGAGGCGCTTCCGCGCCTTTTGGCGGCGTGGTAAGGGATCCTTCACCAGCATTTATCATGCTGCGGTAACCAGATGACCCTCACGGGTCATCGCCTCCTTGTTGCATCCTGGGCCGCCCGAACGTGACCGCCACCCTGCTTCGCAAAATCTGCTCGGCCCTGATCCTGGTCTGGGTTGCCTTCGGGCTCGCCGCTTGTGGCGGCTTCATCAAAGGCGACAACCGGCACAATCAGCCGCTCTCGAGCGGCACTGTCGCTGCGCTGAAAGCCATGGGCTCCTCCCCCGGAGAAGCCATGGTGGTGCGCATCTTCAAGCAGGAAGAAGTGCTCGAGATCTGGAAGCGCACCAGTTCGGGTGAATTCCGGCTCTTCAAGACCTATGAGATTTGCGCCTATTCGGGCGATCTCGGCCCCAAGTTCAAGGAAGGCGACCGGCAGAGCCCCGAGGGCTTCTACACCATCACGCCCGGCCTGATGAACCCGCGGTCCAACTTCTATCTCGCGTTCAACACCGGCTTTCCCAACAAGTTCGACCGGGCCCATGGTCGCACCGGCTCCAATCTCATGGTGCATGGCGATTGTCGCTCCGTCGGGTGCTACGCCATGACCGATGCCGGCATCGCCGAGATCTTTGCCCTGGCGCGCGAAACCTTCAAGGGCGGCAATCCTAGTTTTCAGCTGCAGATCTTCCCGTTCCGCATGACCGGACCCAATTTGGCCGCGCAGGCTAACAACACGCATCTGGCGTTCTGGAAGAACATCAAGGACGGCCACGACTATTTCGAGGTCACCAAGACGCCGCCGATCTGGGATGTGTGCGAGCGCCGCTACATCTTCAACGCTGCCGCGACCGGGCCGCTCGATGCCATGGGACCGTGCCCCCCAACCGTGCAGAACGCAGCGCTTGTCGCCAAGCAGCAGGCGGACGAGACGAAATTCTCGACCGCCATCGCAGCCGAGCAACGCGCCGTCAATGAAGCCGCCGCCATCAAGGCCAGGGGCGAGGCTGTGTCCGGCTTCTTCGGCGGCATCGGCAATTTCTTCGGCGGCAGCCAGAACAGCGAGATTGCCCCCGCAAATACCGGACAACCAGCGCCCACCCCGCAGCTTCCGCCCCCGCGGTCCTAAGTTCCGCCCCAATGGGCTGCGAGGCGGTGGGCTCAACCGGAGACGATCGCTTTGGAAGACCAGTGGACTGTAAAAAGCGTCTCCCGCGATGAGCGGCAGCCGAGCTCCCCTCCGGTTCAGCCGTTGGCGCGGCGGGCACTCCCATGGAGCGAGATCGCCAGCATCACCGTCGGCCTGGTGGGCGTCGCTGCTTTGGCTGCCACCGCCTGGAGCTACGCTGACACGCAGCGCGAGCTCAGCCGTCTGTCGACCGACATCGCGCAGATCAAGCTCAGTCTCGAACTCTTCAACCAGCAGGCCGGCAACAGCACGGCGAGCACCGAATTATCCGATCTCGCCAATCGCCTCGCCATCCTTGAAGAGGAATGGCGCAATGCACCCGCAGCCGCGATCACTGCGCCCACTCCGACTGCCGCCACCCCTGTAGAAACTACTGGCGACTGCATGCCCACCGGCACGCGCTTCCTTGTTGCGGCAGGAGACGCCTACCCAATCTGCGGCAGTCCAGCCACGATCGAAGTTGCCGCTGTAGATAATGGGTTCATCACCTTGGGCAATGGCGCGGTTATCGCGGCCGGCGCCAGCATCGCTCTACCGGGCACCGGCTGCATGGTGGGCCTGTTCTCGGCGGGAACCGAGGGCATGAGCGACTACGCCGAACTTCGCGTCACCTGCTAGCCAGAAAAAAGGCCCGGAACGAACCGGGCCTCCCTCAACTAGAATGCACCGTGGCAGTGCTTGAATTTCTTGCCTGAACCGCAGGGGCAAGGCGCGTTGCGCGACACCCCTTCAAGCAATTTGGGATCAATCGGGCGAAGTGTGGTGTCCGCGTCGGCCGCATCGTCATCGCCGTCCGCAAACGGGCCTGCTGCGAAATTGCCGGTCGGGACCGTACCCGAAACATCGCTTTGTGCGTCGTTCTGGCCGGTCGTTGGGTCAATATGCGTCTCCTGCAACTGGGCAGGGTTAGGCTGAGGCGCCGGCTCGGGCTGCTGCACCCGCAACTCGATATGCATGAGCTGCCGCGTCACCACCTCGCGTAGATTGGTCAGCAAGCTTTGGAAGAGCTCATAGGCTTCCTGCTTATATTCGTTGAGCGGATCGCGCTGGGCGATACCGCGCCAGCCCACGACCTTGGACAGATGATCGAGCGTCACTAGGTGCTCGCGCCAGAGCTGGTCGATTGACTGGAGCAGCACCGATTTTTCTACCTGCCGCATCACCTCGGGCGAATACTTCTCGATCTTGGCGTCGAATTTTTCGTCTGTCGCCGCGATCATCCGCTCGGTGACGATCTCGGCGTCGATGCCTTCTTCTTCCGCCCACTGCTTGGCAGGAATGTCGATGTTGAGCTTCGCCTTGGCTTCGCTCGCGAGGAATTCAGTGTCCCACTGCTCCGGATAGGCGCGCGGCGGGATGGCCTTGGCGACCAGGGCATCCACCACGTCGTGGCGCATGTCACGGACCGTGTCGCTGACGTCCTCGGCATCCATCATCTCCAGACGCTGCTCGAAGATCACCTTGCGCTGATCGTTCATCACGTCGTCGTATTTGAGGATGTTCTTGCGGATGTCGAAATTGCGCGCCTCGACCTTGGTCTGCGCCCGCTCGATGGCCTTGGTCACCCAAGGATGGGTTATGGACTCCCCCTGCTCCAGCCCCAGCTTGCCCAGCATGGAATCCATGCTGTCCACCGGGAAGATGCGCATCAAATCGTCCTGAAGGCTGAGGAAGAATGCCGAGTGGCCGGGGTCACCCTGGCGGCCGGAACGGCCACGCAGCTGGTTGTCGATACGGCGGGATTCGTGCCGTTCGGTGCCGATCACCATAAGGCCGCCGGCAGCCAACGCCTTGGCCTTGTCGGCTGCGATCTGTTCCTTGATCTCAGCGATCTTGGCGTCGCGCGCTTCCCCTTCGAGACCTTCGGCCTCTTTCTGGATGCGCATCTCGAGATTGCCGCCCAGCTGAATATCCGTGCCGCGACCCGCCATGTTGGTGGCGATAGTGATGGCGCCGGGCAGGCCCGCATCGGCGACGATGAACGCTTCCTGCTCGTGATGACGGGCATTGAGCACGTTCATCTGCCCCACATTCTTCTGACGCAGCAGCTCGGCCAGCATTTCCGACTTCTCGATCGAAGTCGTACCCACCAGCACGGGTTGCCCGCGCTCCTGGCAGG
The DNA here is from genome assembly GCF_030177755.1 of Devosia sp. RR2S18. Taxonomy (NCBI): domain Bacteria; kingdom Pseudomonadati; phylum Pseudomonadota; class Alphaproteobacteria; order Hyphomicrobiales; family Devosiaceae; genus Devosia; species Devosia rhizosphaerae. Next base: position 470,278 of record NZ_CP126539.1, on the reverse strand, counting down.
CCTTGATCATATCGGCGATGGCGTCGAACTTCTCGGCCGCCGTGCGATAGATCGCGTCCTCGTCGTCGATACGCTGGATCGGCAGATTGGTCGGAATAGTGACCACATCGAGCTTGTAGATGTCCGCGAACTCCTCGGCCTCGGTCGCTGCCGTACCGGTCATGCCGGCCAGTTTCTTGTAGAGGCGGAAATAGTTCTGGAAGGTGATCGAGGCCAGCGTCTGGTTTTCGGGCTGGATCTTGACGTGTTCCTTGGCTTCGAGCGCCTGGTGTAGGCCTTCCGAATAGCGGCGGCCCGGCATCATGCGGCCGGAGAACTCGTCGATGATCACCACTTCGTCGTTGCGGACGATGTAGTCCTTGTCCTTGCGGAAGAGCTTGTGCGCTCGCAGCGCCGAGTTGGCATGGTGCACCAGCGCGACGTTTTCGAGGTCATAGAGTGACTCGCCCTTGAGCAGCCCCTCTTCACGCAGCCGCTCCTCGAGCTTTTCGATACCCTGATCGGTGAAGGTCGCCGACCGATGCTTCTCGTCGACTTCGAAGTCGCCCTCTTCGATGATCGGCATCAAGGTGTCGATCTTGACGTAGAGTTCACTGCGGTCTTCCGACGGCCCCGAAATAATAAGCGGCGTGCGGGCCTCGTCCACCAGGATCGAGTCCACCTCGTCGACGATCGCATAGGCATGGCCGCGCTGCGCCATTTGGGCGCGCGAGTACTTCATGTTGTCGCGGAGATAGTCGAAGCCGAACTCGTTATTGGTGCCATAGGTGATGTCGGCGGCGTAGGCTGCCTTGCGCTCGGCATCGCTGAGGCCATGAACGATGATGCCATAGCTCATGCCCAGGAAATTGTAGATCTGGCCCATCCAGCCGGCGTCGCGGCGGGCGAGATAGTCGTTCACCGTCACCACATGCACGCCGTCGCCGGTCAGCGCATTGAGATAGACCGCCAGCGTTGCCACCAGCGTCTTGCCTTCACCCGTGCGCATCTCGGCAATGGAGCGGTTGTTGAGCACCATGCCGCCGATCAGCTGCACGTCGAAATGGCGCATGCCCAAGACGCGCTTGGAGGCTTCGCGGACTGTCGCAAAGGCTGGCACGATGAGATCGTCCAGCGTTGCGCCATTGGCGAGCTGCTGCTTGAGCTCGGCGGTCTTGCCGCGCAGTTCCTCGTCGCTCAGCTTTTCGTATTGCGGCTCGAGCGCATTGATCTCGTCGACCTTGCCCTGGAACCGCTTGACGTGCCGATCGGACGGGGAACCGAAGATCCGCCGGGCGAGCGCAGCAAGTGCCATATGTCAGATCCTTTTTCTGCTCATCGGGGCGGGCCCTCAGTCAGGGAGACGGGGCGGCTCGGTGCGATGAGAAAGCCGTAAAGCCTTGGATTTCGGTATTTCCGCAGGTCGCGGAAAGGCGGTTCTGATGTAAGAGCGCCCCCTTGTCTTGTCAACGTCGCCGAAATGGGCGACACCAACTGGGCCTCGCCTGAAAGCCGCTACAAAGCGGGTATTTCGGCCGCCTGCCAGCTCACGAAAGCTGGCGTGGCACATTTTGGCCCCGTTGCCGTGGGAGGGGAGGCGTCGAACCACAAGGCGGCATCAACCTGCCGGTCAACAACATGCCGGCGGCCAAGCCAAACCGGCCAAGGAGAGTTTGATCCATGACATTTTCCCCGCTGCGCCTGGCGCAAACCGCGAGTGTGCTGGCCCTTATCATGGCTGCCAACGCCGTTGCGCCCGCCCTGGCGCAGGATGCAGCGCCCGCCGCTGATGCACCCGCTACGGCTGAGACTGCTGCTCCCGCCGCTCCTGCCGAGCAGGTCTCCCCTGAGACAGTGGTGGCCACCGTCGATGGTCAGCCGATCACCGAAGCCGATCTTTCCTTTGCCGCCGAAGATCTCGCGGCCGAACTCCAGCAGATGCCGCCAGACCAGCGCCGTCCCTTTCTCCTGCGCGTACTGATCGACATGAAGGTGATGGCCGAAGCAGGCCGCACCGCCGGCATGGCCGATACCCCGCTGTTTCAGCAGCGCCTGCAATATCTTGAAGAACGGGCCCTACGGCGCGCCTATTTTGCCGAGGCGATTGCCAACAACATCACCGAAGAAGCCGTGCGCGCCCGCTATGACGAGTTCGTCACAGCCTTCGAGCCCGAGCAGGAAGTCCGCGCCAGCCACATTCTGGTCGAGACCGAAGAACAGGCTCAGACTCTCAAGGCCGAACTCGAAGGCGGCGCCGACTTCGCAGCCCTGGCCCAGGAGCATTCGATCGATCCCGGTGCGGCCAATGGCGGCGATCTTGGCTTCTTCAGCCGCGGCATGATGGTGGCACCCTTCGAGGAAGCCGCTTTTGCATTGAGCGAAACCGGCCAGGTCTCCGATCCGGTGCAGTCACAGTTCGGTTGGCACATCATTCGCCTGGAAGAGACCCGCCAGTCCAGCGCCCCGGCTTTCGAACAGGTGGCCCCCCAGTTGCAGCAGCAATTGCTGATGGAGACCTTCGACGACACCGTCGAGCGCCTGATGTCCGAGGCCCAGGTCGAAATCCCTGACCCCGAACTGGCCGCAGCTGTAGACGCTCAGACCGAGCCCGCCGCCGAAGCCGCGCCCGCCGACGCCACCGGCGCCGCACCGGACATAGCTCAATAAAACCTAATCAGCTCCGGGGGCGGCAAGCCCCCAGAGCACTTTTCCGCACTCATCGAGCTGAGTGGAGCCCGTCCCTTCTCCACCGAGGGGGAGGCCAGGTGGGGGGTCTCCGCACCACTAATCCCGCTTATCCATCTTCTCCCCGCGACCTAAAGCTCTGCCATACTTCACCCATCCCTGCGCCAGAGCGCGATCATGACGAGTGATGAGCGCGGGGACAGCCGGGAATGAAGGGTCGCCTTCATTGCGCAGGCTTGTCAGCAGCTGTGTTTGGGACACAGCGTGATGGACCTGCGAAAAGCCCTGGCGCAGTGGCGAGACCTTGGTTTCACTACTTACAAATCATTCGAGACCGAGGTCTCGCCATTGCCGCTCACCGCAAACCGCTCGCGCGGGCGCCTCGGCATGCCTTGCACGCTTCCCAGCTTTCGGGCACACCCAAGCACGACTTGCCCAAGAGGTTTTCGTTATGGCTGCCCACCCCGTTTCGCCCCTTGCTCCCAAATTCTATCCGGACCTTCCTCCAATTGCAGGCGTGCGCTTCGCGACGGCCGAAGCGGGCATCAAATACAAGAACCGCACCGACGTCCTGCTGATGGCCTTCGACGAGGGCACCACCGCTTCGGGCGTGTTGACGCGCTCCAAATGCTCGTCCGCCGCTGTCGACTGGTGCCGCACCAATTTGCCCGGCGGCAAGGCGCGGGGGCTCGTCGTCAATTCGGGCAATGCCAACGCGTTCACCGGCACCAAAGGGCGCCAGAGCGTGCAGATGACGGCTGACTACGCCGCCAAGGCGCTGGGCTGCGCCACCGAGGAAATCTTCCTCGCCTCCACCGGCGTCATCGGTGAACCGCTCGACGCCAGCAAGTTCGCCGGTGTGCTCGATACCATGGCGGCGCGCCTCAGCGACACGCCCTGGACGGAGCCCGCCAAGGCGATCATGACCACCGATACCTTCCCCAAGCTCGCCGGCGCCGTGCTCGACATCGACGGCACCGAGGTGCGGATCAATGGCATCGCCAAGGGCAGCGGCATGATCGCGCCGGACATGGCGACCATGCTGAGCTTTGTTGTCACCGACATGCCAGTCGCCGCGCCCGTGCTGCAGGCGCTGCTCGCCCGCCACGTGCAGACCACCTTCAATGCCGTCAGTGTCGACAGTGACACCTCGACCTCCGATACCCTTCTCGCCTTTGCCACCGGCAAGGCGGAAGTCGAGCCTCTGGATAGCCTAGACGACCCGCGCGCCGAGATCTTTGGCGAAGCGCTCCGCGACGTGCTTTTTGATCTTGCCATCCAGGTCGTGCGCGACGGCGAAGGCGCCACCAAGCAGGTGTCCGTCCACGTCGAGGGCGCCGTGTCTGATGAAAGCGCCTTCCGCATCGCCAAGGCCATTGCGGATTCCCCGCTGGTCAAGACCGCCATTGCCGGCGAGGATGCCAATTGGGGCCGCGTCGTCATGGCCGTGGGCAAGGCGGGCGAACCTGCCGACCGCGACAAGCTCTCTATCCGCTTCGGCGATCTCCTGCTGGCCAAGGACGGCGAACGCGCTCCCAGCTACGATGAAGCGGCCACCAGCGCCTATATGAAAGGCCAGGAACTGGAGCTGACCGTTCAACTTGGTCTCGGCGACGGCAAAGCCACCGTCTATACCTGCGATCTCACCCACGGCTACATCACCATCAATGGCGATTACCGGAGCTGACGTGGACCTGTCGCAAGTCGAGCGCATCGAGCGCGCGGGGCTCCTGTGCTGGCCCGGAATCGAAGTCGAGTGGGATGGCTCCTGGGTGCGGCGGGCCGCCGGTGGCTACACCAAGCGCGCCAACTCGCTCCAATGCTTCGACCCCGCCGACGAGGCGGACGCGGTAACCCGCCTGAGCGCAGCTGCTGCGTGGTTCGAGCGCAGGGGGCTTCCTCCCGTCGTGCGGACCACACCCCTCGCGAGCGCCGCACTCAACACGGCACTCGACGGCACCGGCTGGGCGACGATCGACCCCAGCTGCCTCTTCGCCATGCCCCTTGCCACCCAGGAGCCTGATCCAGAAGGGCGGACTTTCACCACGACGGATCCAGCCTTCCTCGCGGCGCAGCAGGCGCTGCAAGGCCACTCCGACCAAGTCATGGCGCAGATGCGAGCGCTACTTGCTGTGATGGCCGTTCCGGCCGCAGGCATCGTCATCGAACGCGATGGCGTTGCGGTTGCGTCGGGTCTGATGGCCATCGCCGATGGCATCGTCATCACCGGCAATGTTATCACCGACCCGACGCGCCGCCGCCAGGGGCTTGGTGCCGCCATGATGCGGACCGGTCTCACCTGGGCCAAAGCGCAGGGCGCCGTGATGGCGGCCCTCAACGTCCAGGCCGACAACGCGGCAGGGCAGGCGCTCTACCATAGCCTGGGCTACCAACGCTGCTATGATTATCACTACAGGGTACGTCGGTGACCGAACTCAAGATGCTGTTTGTCGTGGCCTGTGCGCTGGTCGATGCAGACCGGCGCGTGCTGATCGCACAACGTCCTGAAGGCAAGTCGCTGGCGGGACTGTGGGAGTTTCCGGGCGGCAAGGTTGAACCCAATGAATCGCCCGAAGCCGCCCTGATCCGCGAACTTGAGGAAGAGCTCGGCGTCTCGACGAAATCGGCTTGCCTGGCTCCGCTCACCTTTGCCAGCCATGCCTATGAGGGCTTTCACCTGCTGATGCCGCTCTATGTCTGCCGCAAGTGGCAGGGCACCCCCGTTGCCCGGGAGCACTCGGCGCTCAAATGGGTGCGGCCGCAGAAACTACGCGACTACCCGATGCCTCCGGCAGACGAGCCGCTGATCGCCGCCTTGTGCGACCTGCTCTAGCTATTGCAGCACCACGACCTTGTATGTGGCGCCTGGCCTGATCGGGTCACCGGGATAAAGGTCATTGATGATGTAGAAGAGCTCGGAGCCGCGGCTGAGGCCGCTCATCTGCCGCGCCAGACCGTCCGCAGTATCCCCCGGCTTGGCCGTGACGATGCGAATGACGGCCCGGCGGATACCGGCGAGGTCATTGGGCGTGGTGCGGCGGAAACTCGTCAGTGTCTCCTGCGCCCCTTGTGCAAATCGAGGACTGTCGGACTTGGCTGCAAAGATGAAGCGATAGACCTGCCCATCGAGCCGCACTACCGAGACGCGGAAGAACCATTGGTCGGTCTGGGCAAGGCCGCTCGCCACTTCCATCCCGTTGATCATGCCGGAGGTGACGCTGTCAGCCTTGAGGCCCGCAATCCAGCCGGACTTCAGATAGTCCGCCAACGGAACATTGACCTGCACTTCGGCGCTGTCGAAACGCACCGCTTCGCCATCCCCGGCGACCCCTACCACCGCAGTCTGCGAATTTTGCAGCTCGTAGCCCTGGGGCACGGTAAAGGTGAACTTGGAGCCCGGATGGAGGAACTGCCGCCCGACGATGGTGCCTTGCGCGGGGCTGTCCCCGAAGGTCAGTCCGGCAATCGCCTCGAGATAGCCGTCACGATCGCTTTCGCCGGCAGCCTGGCCGAACATGGTGCGGGCGGTGTCGAGTGCCTTTTGAATACGCGCTGGTGTGGAGGGATGCGAGGACAGGAACCCCTCATCGCCGCTCTCGGTCCCGGCCGAGAAGCTGGCGAACCGGCTCATCACTCCAAGGAACCGGGCAGCAGCCTGCGCGTCGTAGCCAGCTTTTCCGGCGAATTTGATCCCCTCCTGGTCGGCCTCGAGTTCCTGCGCCTGACCGAACGCCGCCATGGATTGGCGCGTCCGGTCAGCGCTGGCGTCGGTCGAGATGTCACCGCCAAAGACGCCCGTAATCACCCGGTCGACAATCGCGGTGGTGCGCGTGCGATCGGTCCGGGCGCGGGCATGGCGCAGGGTTACGTGGGCGATCTCGTGCGCCAACACCGCCGCCAATTCGCTGGTGTCCGATGCCAGGGCAAGAATGCCGCGCGTCACATAGATATACCCACCGGGCAGCGCGAAGGCGTTCACTTCAGAGCTGTCGAGAATTGTCACCTGGAACTGCGCATTGGGCTGGTTGGCCGCCGCGAGCAGGCGGCCCACAATGCGGGCAACCATGATCTCGGCCTGCCGGTCGGAATAGACCCCCCCATAAGCCGCAATAATGCGCGGATGCTCCCGCCGGCCGATCACCACATCTTCGGGATCGGTACCTTCCGGCACCACGGTCGGGGCCGGATTGTCGCCGGTTCGGCTCACTGCAATGTTGGAGCTGGTGAATGTCGTGCAGGCGGAGAGTGCCAGCAGCGACACTGCCAGCATGCCATTGCGCAACCCCTTGGCGATGCGTCCACGAACCGTCATGGTGTAGCGAGAACCTCGATCTGCTCGGGATGTGTCACCTCGATGCGTGGACCATCCCGGTCGTCCACCCACCCTCGTATCCGCACGAGCGCCCCTTCGAGGGCCACTGGATCAACACCCGAGGCTTCGAAGATCCGAAGCGCCGGCGATTCGATCACCGCAGTGAAGTCTTCTTTCCAGAACCGGCCGAAATTGAGGTAGACCCGCCCGCTATTCCGGTCGGCCAGCAAGATGCGCCCTTCGACCAGCTCGTAATGTCCGGCCCTGTCGAGCAGCTTACGCGGCTCGCCCGCTTGACGGACGCTGTAATAGGGATCGCTCCAGATGCCAAGCCTACTTAGGCGCGCCCGTCCCTCGGCTGCGAATAAGAGATCGAGACAGGCGCGATTGTCCGGAAAGGAATAAACCCGCGCCAGACCCTGCGCCACCATCGCTTGCTGCGCCCAGACCTCGCCATCCACCCCGTCAACAAAGACATGGGCAAGGTGGCGCTCATAACGATCGATCTTCTCGCCGCCATAGCCCAGCCGCACCGACTTGTTGAGCACCATCGCCTCCAGCGCCTGTTTGGCTTCCGGCGCCAGCGGCCAGGTGTCGAAGCCATCTCGTCCAAGCGGCAGTTTGGGCGCTTGAGTGCCAATCATGCGGACCACTCGTCCGTTGTTCAGAACCACCGTGTCGCCATCGGTGACCTCAACGACAATTCCGCCCGGCTCCATGCGCAACTGCTCACAGGCCGCAGCCGCTGCGGCAACGCTCGACAAGGCAGCAAGTGCCGCGAGTTGGACAAGGCTGGTTCTGAGCAAGGCTGACCTCGGCAAGCTTTCGTTCACCGTAACGCCGAATACAGCAAGAAAGGATTACCTGCGCATGAATTCTGAACGGGGGAGCTATGCCAACGGGACGGACTGGCGATTGTCTCGCGGGTTGTTGCTGCAATGCACTAGACGGTCAAAGTCTTGTCTTATGAACGGCCAAAAACCCGGCAAATGCGGCAGCCTGCCCGCACATTACCTCCTGAGCGCCGTCTCCGCTCCGGATGGCTGCCACATCCGCAGCTATAAACCGCAACCGACATCAACACTCAAATACGGTTCTGGTTCCCCACAGATGCAGACTTTCTCCAAGCTCCTCGTCGCCGCCGCCCTTTCGCTGTCCTTCTCTGCTCCCACTCTCGTTTCAGCACATGAGGTGAAGGCTACCTCCGCGCTGGCTGGCGTTGCCTCCTGGTATGGTCCCGGCTTCCATGGCCGGCTTACTGCCAATGGCGAGCGCTACGACATGAACGGCATGACGGCAGCGCACAAGACGCTCAAGTTTGGCACCAAGGTGCGCGTCACCAATAAGAACAACGGCAAGTCCGTCGTGGTTCGCATCAATGATCGCGGTCCTTACGCCGGCAAGCGTATCATCGACCTCTCTAAGGGTGCGGCCAACGCCATAGGCATGATTGCAAGCGGTACGGCCTCGGTGTCCGTCGAGGTCCTGGCCTAACTTGGTAGCTGGCGCAGTCGCTCCGTGGCTGCGCAGCGCTGCCTCCCGCTCTTTGGGGTTTTCCTGCCCCCCTCCATTTGCTATCACCAACGCCGTGGTCCCGTAGCTCAGCAGGATAGAGCACAAGATTCCTAATCTTGGGGTCGTGGGTTCGAATCCCGCCGGGATCACCATCACGCTCTGTTAGGGATGTTCTGACAGGTTTTCCTCAAATCACGATTTAGCCACGGGCGCCCCTTAGGCGCGACGGCAACTCATCTGTCAGGACTTAAAGCCATGCCCCTTACCTTCGCTCGTCCATTCCTACCGCTCGCCGCTTTACTGGCCGCGGCTGCTGTTTCGGCCTGCAGCATGGGCGGCCCCGCTCCTGTCATGGGGCTTGCCCCGGGTCTGACCGCGCGTATGGACCAGCCCGGCGCAACCCTCGATCGCGCCCAGGCTCTCGGCATCATCAACGCCTACCGAGCCACCAATGGACTTCCGGCGCTTGCCGCCGATGCTGGTCTCGATGGCACTGCACAGGCCCTGGCCAGTCAATACGCGCAGACCGATATTCCTCCCAAAACTCCGCAGGAGTTGGTGGGCATGAAGCTCTCGGCAGGCTACGACAATTTTGCCGACACCTTCTCTGGGTGGCGGAACAACCCCGCCGATGCTGCGGGACTGCGTGCGAACGCCACCAAGGCGGGCATAGCCGTCGCCTACAACCCGGCCTCCAGCTATGGCGTCTATTGGGTGCTCGTGCTTGACAATTAGTCCTGAGGTCATCGACGCAAGGGGGCTCAAATGTCCCCTGCCCGTCCTCAAGCTCGAAAAGCGCATTCAGAAACTGCCAGCCGGTAGCGTACTTACGGTGCTCGCCACCGATCCCATGGCGAGGATCGACATTCCCCTCTATTGCCGGCAGCACGCGCATGGCTGCGAACTCGCGGAGACCGAAGCTGGTCTCCGCTTTACCATCGTTGCAGGATCAGCCTAGCGGTTGTCCGGCCTGGGGCGTGGATAGGGGATGACCGGCCCACCAGCCACTCCGCCTCGCAGCTCGCCTTCCAAAGCTATCTCCACCTCCGGTGGCGCATAGATGGGCATGTGCGGCGGACGCGGCCTAGGAAGGGACACGCCAAAGGCGAGGCGACCCAGGTTCGTGGCGACATAGCTCGAACCCTCCACCACATCGTTAAGATAGCTCGGTTGCCCCTCCAGGCCCATTGGGAATGCGGCTTCTCGCGCTTCCTTGTAAGCGGCTGCTTCCGCCCCACACACCTTGGGGCGCATATCAACCGGAGCTGCTCCCGGGGCGTTCGCAAGCATCTGCACATTCTGCCCCGTGGGGGAGGCTGCCCCGGATAAACCTTTCAACAATAGCTCAGCAGCGCGCTCATTGCGCTCGCGTGACGACGATCCTCCCAAGACGACCGCAATGAGATTGCGACCGTTCCGCTGCACTGTGGCAACCATGTTGAGCCCGGAAGCACAGACATAGCCGGTCTTCATACCGGTGGTGCCGGCAAACTTGGTCAGCAACTCGTTCTGCGATTCCAAGCGGACATCGTCGAGGCGAACGGCATCGGTGCCAAAGATGGGCAGGTATTGCGGGTAGTTCTGCTGGATATAGAGGGTCAGGATGGCGAGGTCGCGCGCCGAGGTCACCTGTGCGGGGTCATGCAAACCGTGGGGATTGGCAAAGTGAGTAGCGGTCAGCCCAATGCGCTGCGCCACCTCGTTCATCTCGGCAACGAAGGCGTCCTCGCTACCTCCAATTGTTTCGGCAATGCCAACCGCAATGTCGTTCGCCGACTTCACTAACAGCAGATAAAGCGCATCCTTGAGCGTCAGGGCACTGCCGACCGGCAGTCCCGACTTGGACGGTGCCTGATTGATCGCGTTGCGCGACAAAACCACGGGTGTGTCGAGCGTGACTGTCCCCTTGGCAATTGCCTCGAAGGCCACATAGGCCGTCATCATCTTGGTGAGGGACGCTGGATGCCAGGGCTGGCCGGCATCCTCGGCATAGAGCACGTCCAGCGTTTGTGCATCCACCAGCAGCGTCGGATTGGCCCGAACCGGAGCGATGACCAGCAGCACGCAGACAAGAGCGGACACAAGACGTTGGGCAAACAGCACGAGACGTTAGAACTCCGGAGCAAAGCGATCTGGGGCCTCTTACCAGCCGCTTCCCCCGACCTCAAGGAAGGCTCCCCCAGCTGACGCCCATGTGAAGCTCCTGACACCGTTCGTCGCCCGCTTGTTGCACCGTCTTGCTCCTACATAGGAGCAACGAATGACCACCATCATCACCATTCTGACCGAAGGCTATGCGGACTGGGAAACCGCTTTGCTGAATGCAGCGGCGCGCCAGTACTATGGAATCACCACGCTCTTCGCCTCGCCGGAGGGCAAACCTGTACGCTCGGCAGGCGGGCTTCTCGTCACTCCGGATCTTCCTGTCGAGGCGATCGAGCCTGCAGAGATCAATGCACTTATACTCAATGGCGGCACCATCTGGGCGAGCCCGGAAGCACCCGACCTCACGGCTTTGCTCCATGCTGCAAGCGATGCTGGGGTCACGATTGCCGCCATTTGCGATGCGACACTGGCACTGGCAAAGGCCGGCTTGCTCGATGCCATTCCGCACACCTCGAATAGCCCGGACACTCTCAAGCCGACGGGCTATTTGGGTGCTGCCCATTACCAGGACCAACCTCTGGCGGTCGCCTCGGGCAAGATTATCACGGCACCCGGCACCGCCCCGGTTAGCTTCATGGGCGCCGTGATGGAGAGCTTGGCTCTGCGCAATGATGAGCTGGATTTCTATCTCGCGCTCCATGCCGCCGAGCATCAAGTCAGATCACCCGCCTAGGCACAGAAGAGAACTCAGACTATGTTTGTGCCTGAGTTATCTCCAAAGGACCAAGGATGTCACTTCAGGACACATCGCGATCGGACAACTGCAATGCCATGAGCGACGTGCTCAACCGGATCGGCGACAAATGGAGCGTGATGGTTGTCGGGATGCTCGGCCGTAATGGCACGCTCCGCTTCAATGAGCTCAAGCGTATGATCAATGGGGTCTCGCAACGGATGCTGACCTTGACCCTGCGCAACCTTGAGCGCGATGGCCTTGTCACCCGCACGATCTATCCAGAAGTACCGCCCCGTGTGGAATATAGCCTTACCGAGCTGGGCAAGACACTACAACGTCCCATCCAGGGCCTGTGGAACTGGTCGGCCGAAAACCACACGGCCATCGTGGAAGCAAGGGAAATCTACGATGCCCGCGAGAACGCAACCGCGGCAGCGCAGCCGCGCAAGGTTGCCTATGTGGGTGGCTGATGCCATCTGACCTCTGGACCCGCGCCGAACTCCGAGAGCACCTGCAAGATCTGGGGCTTTCGAGCGGCGACGCCGTGCTGACGCACACGGCCTTGCGCAAAGTCGGCCCAATCCTCGGTGGACCCGACAGCTTGATCGCTGCCATCCTTGATGTTGTCGGTCAGCAAGGCACGCTGCTCGCCTATTGCGACTGGCAGTTCGAGGACGAAGTGCTGCTGAACCCCCGCTTGCGCGAGCACATCCCTCCTTTCGATCCCCTCCGTTCCCGATCGATCCGCGACAACGGCGCCTTCCCCGAACTGGTACGCACCACGCCCGGTGCCCGCCGTAGCGGCAATCCCGGGGCCTCCTGTGCTGCGCTTGGCGGCAAGCCGACTGGTTCACCGCTGAGCACGCCTATGACTACGGCTACGGTCCGCAGTCCCCCTTCGGCAAGCTCGTGGCGGCCGGCGGCAAGACGATGCTGGTGGGGGCGCCGCGCGAAACCATGACACTGCTCCACCATGCCGAGCATGTCGCAGACTTTCCCCACAAGCGCATCCGCCGCTACGAAAGCCCGATTTTGGTCGACGGGGAAGTCAGTTGGCGGTGGTTCGAAGAGTTCGACACCTCCGAGGTGCCCGTCGGAGTTCCTGACGATTATTTCGCGACAATCGTGAGTACCTTCCTCGATAGTGGCCAGGGACGCATGGGCATCGTCGGCTCGGCCCCCACGGTGCTGGTCGACGCCCGAGCCATGCTGGAGTTTGCGGTGTCCTGGATGGAGCAGCACCTGCGTCGTCGGGACTGACGCTCGGAACGGTGGGCCCTATCTCCCGTTTGCCCTCATGACAACTCCAACTGGAGACTTCTCATGAGAACGATCACAGCCCTCTTCGATAGCTACGAGCAGGCCGCGAGCGCCGTCCGCGAACTGGAGGCGGCGGGCTTCCCGTCCGGCAGCGTCTCCTTGGTTGTGTCCACCTTGGATGATGAACTCGGGGACGCAAGCGTCGCCCAACCTGATGTGGAGGATGCAGCGACCGAAGGCGCTGGCGCCGGAGCGGGGATCGGAGCCGTCTTGGGTGGCACCGGTGGCTTGCTGGCAGGACTTGGAGCCCTCGCCATTCCCGGGCTAGGACCAGTGATCGCAGCTGGCTGGCTGGTTTCCACTGCTGCCGGGGCAGTAGCCGGGGCGGCACTAGGCGGTGCCACTGGCGGCCTCATCGGTTCGCTAACCGGTTCAGGCGTTGGTGAGGAGGATGCCCACGTTTTTGCCGAAGGTGTGCGGCGCGGCGGCAGTGTGGTTTCGGTGCGTGCCGAAGAAGATCGGGTCGAGGATGTCGAGGCGATCTTCGGGCGCATGGGACAGGCCGATCTGATCGAGCGCAGAAGGCTTTACGAGCAGGAGGGATGGTCCATATCCGATCCGGGCAGGCCAGGATCAGGCCGCTACGGCAACAGCGCTTCGGGCCCATTCTGAACGAAAAACAACCAAACATGAACCGGCGACAAGCTCTCTTGTTGCGGCGCATCGCGACCTGCGCTAGAGACCATGGCCGTGCCCCTCTGGCGGAATGGTAGACGCAGAGGACTCAAAATCCTCCGCCGCGAGGCGTGCCGGTTCGAGTCCGGCGGGGGGCACCAAATCCTGCCGAGAAGAACAGACAAGGGCGAAGCCGGTTGGCTCCGCCCTCGCTTGTTTATTGCGCCGCGTTGGTGAGACGCACGATTTCGGAGGTGCCGGCATCGCGGTTCTCGGTCACCGCATAGATCGCGCCATCCGAACCAACCTCGACATCGCGCACCCGGGCTTCCATCGGGATCCATTCCTCAAAGGCCACGCGACCGTCCTCCATGTGGACCACCACTACGGCTTGGGCGACGAGGCCGCCGATGAGGAAGGCATTGTCGAGCGTGGGGAATTCATCACCCTCATAATATGCCATGCCGGATGGGGCGATCACCGGATCCCAGTAATAAACCGGCTGCTCCATGCCTTCCTGCGCGGTTTCGCCCGAGCCGACCGGCTGGCCACTATATTGCTGACCATAGCTGATCACGGGCCAGCCATAGTTCTCGCCCGCTTGCGGCTGGTTGAGTTCATCCCCGCCTTGTGGACCGTGCTCGACTGTCCAGAGATTGCCGTCCGGACCGATGGCCGCCGATTGCACGTTGCGATGGCCATAGCTCCAGATTTCGGGAACGGCATCCTCCTGGTCGATAAAGGGATTGCCCTCGACCGGCTCCCCGTCTTCGGTGATGCGGAAGACCTTGCCCAGGCCGCTGGAGAGCTCCTGCGCCTGGACGCGGGTCTCCTCGTCGAACCGCTCGCCCACTGTCACGTAGAGCGCACCCTCGGGACCAAAGGCCAGCCGCGAACCATAGTGCATGTCGTTATCGTAGGTCGGCATCTGCTGGAAGATGACCTCGACATTTTCGAGGCTGCCGCCGCCGGATTCGTTCATCACCAACTCGGCACGCGCTACGCTGGTGCCAGTGCCGCCCTCGCGTGGCTCGGCAAAGGAGAAGAAGATGCGGTTCGACTCCTCGAAGTCGGGCGCCAGCGCCACGTCGAGCAGCCCACCCTGGCCGGAGCTTGCGACCTCCGGAACATTCTCGATCGGGGCACTAGCTTCACCGTCTTCGCCGATGATGTGCAGCGCGCCCTCTTTGGCGGTCACCAGCATGCGGCCATCGGGCAGGAATTCCATGGCCCAGAGCTGCGGCAGGCTATCGGCGACCACCTCCTTGTCAACCTCGACCAGTTCTTCCGGCTGGGGCGCGCGCGTCTGCGCTTCGAACGCTGGCTCCTGGCTGGGTACGTTGGGCTCGGCAGTCTGCACGGGCTGACCTGCGCCGTCTTGAGCAAGAGCGGGTGCGGAAATCAGGGCCGTGGTGATCATGGTGCCGGCAAGCAGGGCGGAAACGCGTCTCATGGGGCAACTCCGGTAATGTTAGGTGATAGCGAGCATCGACCCTTTTCGGGCCGCTCGAAAAGGAAGTCCCGCCGCCCCTGCGCGTTCCGCGGGCCGCACCTCAACAAACAGCGAGGAACTCTCCAGCCGTTCTCGCCACCGCGACATTGTGAACACCAGCCATGCCGCATTGCATGGCGTTAACCCTATTCCTTTCCGAGCTCTTAATTTTTTCCGTCGCATTTTGCGGACCAATCGCTCCCCCGACTTCGACGAGGATCATCATGAAGCGTCTTGGCATCTGGCTTTCTGCTTCCCTGCTGCTGACCAGCTCCGCGCTTGCAGCGGATTTGGGCTGGAACAGCGGCACCAGCCCCATGTATTCCCCCACCCCTGTCACCGGTTGGTCCGGCTTCTATGCCGGCGTCAATGCAGGCTATGGTTGGGGCAACGTGAACCGCGAAACCACGGCCGGTGCTAGCATCGACAACAACACCGGCGGCGGCGTGTTCGGCGCCCAGGCGGGCTACAACATGGATCTGGGCGGATTCGTGGTCGGCGCCGAGGCGGATCTGCAATGGAGCGGCATCGGCTATTCCGATGACCTGGGTGGCGGCACCACCCTTAAGGCCGGCACCGATGTGTTCGGCACCATTCGCGGTCGCGCTGGCGTGGGCCTGGGCAAGGTGATGCCTTATGTAACCGGTGGCTTTGCCGCCGGCCGTGGCTCGGTCAGCACCACCGACAACCAGAACGTCGTCACCTCGCAGTCAAACACCCACACCGGCTGGACGGTCGGCGCGGGCCTTGAAGCCCAGGCAACCGACAATGTCAGCATCAAGGCCGAATATCTCTATGTCGACCTCGGCACCCAGACCTATTCGGGTCTGCCCGGCGGCAACCTCAATGCGTCGCAGCGCTTCGGCGTCGTGCGCGCTGGTCTGAACTACAAGTTCTGATCGTTCCGCAAAAGATTGGCGAAAATGATCGGAGGCGCGGGGCCAAGCCCGGCGCCTTTTTCTTTTTTCGAAGCGCTCTCATGGCTCCGCTAGCCAAACAATACGCGGCGTGCTCCCATACACGTGTTCCGCAATAGGGAGCCCTTCCGTGAAGCCGACGCTACTTGCCCTAGCCCCAGTTCTCGCACTCACCGCCAGTGCCAACGCCATGAGCGTGATGTACCGCAATGACGATCTGGGCTTCACCGTCACCGCATGGCCCCAGACCGAAGACATCGAAATCTGCGACGACGGCGGCTCTTGCCTCGTCTTCGAACCGACCGGCGATGGCCGCACCTATCAGGAGGCGGAAGGCCGCTGCACAATGACCATGGATGCGTTCGAGCAGGACTTTGCCGAGGGCAAGACCGAGAACGACTTCATGCTCGTGCTGATGGGCCAGGTTGTGCAGGTGATCGAAGGTGAGGATCAATGCCAGCTGCAACAGGCCATGCCTGAGCAGATGCGCAGCCTGACTGGCCTTTATGGCTTCTGAGCGGGCAAGCTGATGGCGACCAAAGGAACTATCCGCACCGGCACGGCGGGCTGGGTCTATGAGCCCTGGCGCGGCACGTTCTTCCCCACTGGGCTCGTGCAGAAAAAGGAACTCGCCTATGCGAGCTCCCACCTGAGCACCATTGAGATCAATGCCACCTTCCGGGCCAACCAGAAACCGGAGAGCTTCGCTAAATGGGCAGGCGAGGCGCCGGATGGGTTCGTCTTCTCGGTTAAGGGACCGCAACTGGTCACCCATATCAAGCGGCTCAAGAACTGCACTGTTGAGCTGGCAAATTTCTTCGCTTCGGGGCCACTCGCCATGGGGCCCAAGCTCGGGCCGTTCATCTGGCAGCTGCCACCAAATCTTGCCTACGACCCCGCTTCCTTCTCCGCCTTTGTCGACCTGCTGCCCACAAATCCAGACGCCTACCTGGCGCTGGCCCGCCAAAGTGACGAAAGGCTGAAGTCGGCGCCGTTTCTTGATCTCTCTGGCGTGGCGGAGATCCGGCACGCCATCGAAATGCGACATCCCAGCTTCGCCATCCCTGAGCTGCGGGCGCAATTGGCGGCACGAAACATTGCCCTGGTGATATCCGACACCCTGGAGCAGCCGGGGCGGGAACTGACGGCCGATTTCGCCTATTGCCGGTTGCAGGGGCCGCCGCGACCCGACGCCACTGGCTACACACCGGAAGACATTACCGATTGGGGCAAGACCGTCACCGACTGGGCCGCGGCAGGGCGCGATGTGTTTGCCTATTTCGTGCACGAAGACAAGCTGCACGCCCCCGCCAATGCCATCGCCCTGCGCCAGGCAGCGGGCGTCACCCTGCCTGCGGATGAACCCACCATCACTTCCCTGTAGCAGGCTCGAAATCGCCAAAGCGGCGCGATATTCATCCCACTAATAACAGCGTCAAGCGAAAGTCTTTTTCATGGCTCGTTACACCTCCCGGCCGCTCGACAAGATCGCTGCAGGGGCAGCCTTCCTCCTGGGGCTCCTGACGATTCTTGGTGCACTCGGCTCCCAGCATCTGGGCGGGCTCACGCCCTGCGAGCTGTGCCTTGAGCAACGGCAGCCCTATTACTGGGGTCTGCCCATTCTGGCGGGCGTGCTGTTGCTCTGGAACCGCCTGCCAATTGCGGTTTGGTATATCGCCATGGCGATCGTCACGGCGCTATTTGTGTGGAGCACCTACATGGGCGTCTATCACTCAGGCGTCGAATGGGGCTGGTGGCCTGGACCGACTGCCTGCTCGGGCGTCGGCGAAGGGCTCGACTTCAGTGCCTTGGGCAATCTCAACGACGCCCATGTGGTGGGCTGCGACGTCGTGCAGTTCCGCTTTTTGGGTATTTCGCTCGCCGGCTACAACGCCCTGATCTCGCTGGGGATCACTGCCCTTCTCGCCGTTTCCATCTCGGCTCAGGCGCGCCACCGGCGCGCCTAGGGACCACCATCAAGGTTCGAGTTCGATATCCCAGTAGAGATAGTCGAGCCAACTCTGGTGCAGATGGTTGGGCGGGAACGCCCGGCCATTGTTGTGCAGATCGTGAACTGTCGGGTGATACGGCGCCTGATGCGGGAACATCTTGATCTCGCTGGGCAGCCGGTTCGCCTTTTTGAGGTTGCAGGGTGCGCAGGCTGCGACAACGTTTTCCCAGGTGGTAAGGCCGCCTTTGGAGCGCGGGATCACGTGATCAAAGGTGAGATCTTCCCGAGAGCCACAATATTGGCACTGAAAGCGGTCGCGCAGGAAGACGTTGAAGCGGGTGAAGGCGGGGTGCCGGGCCGGCTTCACATAGTCCTTGAGCGACACCACGCTGGGCAGCCGCATCTCGAAGCTGGGAGAGTGAATGACCGTGTCGTAGAGCGAGACAATGTTCACGCGCTCCAGGCACACCGCCTTGATGGCATCCTGCCAAGACCAGAGCGACAGTGGGTAGTAACTGAGCGGCCGAAAGTCGGCGTTCAGCACCAGTGCGGGACAGGCCTCAGGCGACACGTGGATCGTCACTTGAGTCTCCCGGTTCGGGAATCGAGTAAGTCCATAGCCCTCTTATACTAGGCCCTTTGTGTCAGGCCTGTGAAGCGGGCATTTAAAGCTTTATTTACCTGCCACCCGGCGGATGAAGTCGGTGGCGAACTCCAGCCCATCGGGCGCGATGCCGTGCGCCACTCCAGGGCTGACGTGATAGCTCACATCACAGCCGGCGAGCCGCAGCGCCACCTCGGCATCGGCCGAATGCTCGGGATCCACCACATCGTCCCGGTCGCCATGAACGAGGCACACCGGCGGCTTGGCATAGGGAGCGGTGCCGAAATTCTCCGGTGGCAGGAACGCGCCCGCAATGGCGACGATGCCCATCAGGCGCTGTTCGAGCGACAGCCCCACATGCAATGCCATCATGGCGCCCTGGCTGAACCCGCCTAGAATGGTCTGCCCGGGGGCGAGCCCCGTCTGTTCCCAGAGATCCTGGAGAAACTCCACCAGCACCGGCCGCGTGCTCACGACACCCGTCTGCCGCTTGGCGAGCCGATCCCCTTCGAAGCTGATGTCGAACCACTGGTATCCCGAAGCGAGCATGCGGCACCGCTCGGGCGCATTAGGAGACACCACCAGCGCTTCGGGTAGGACGGTCTGCAGATGCGGCGCCAGCGCGATCAGGTCCGAGCCGTCCGAGCCGTAGCCATGCAGCAGCACCACGACATATTGGGGCTCACCGCCATTTTTCGGCGGCAGCATCGGCCCAGAGAGCTTGGTCACAACAATATTCCTTCCCGGTCGCGGAGCACGGCGAAATAGCGCCAGAACAGGAGGGCCGCAGCCGATCGATGCGGCGCCCAGGCGCTGGCGATCCCGATCATGTCTTTGATCGAGGGCCGAGCGTCAAGGCCGAGCCCATGCTGCACAGCCTTGAGGAGCGCCAGGTCTCCCGCCGGGAAGACATCAGGGTGCTGGGCGCAGAACATGAGGTAGACCTCGGCGGTCCAGGGGCCAATCCCCTTGTGCGCGGTCAGCGCGCGGATGGCCTCCTCGGCCGGCAGGCTCTCGACGTGCTCGAAATCAAGGAGCCCGTCCACCATCGCTTCAGCAAGCGCCCGTGCCGTCCGGAACTTGCCTGAGGAGAAGCCAGCGCCGCGCACCTGCTCTTCGCTGAGGCTCAGGAAGGTCCCCGGGTCGAGGGCGCCTGGTAATTGCTCGAAGCGCCCCCAAATGGCGGCGGCGCTCGCCACCGACACCTGCTGCCCGCAGATCACCTTGACGATGCCGGGAAAGCCCGGCGGCGTCAGCCGCGGCGGCACCGCGCCGGCAATGTCGCGCACCCGGGCAAGACGCGGATCCAGCAGGACGAGGCATTCGATATGGGCCTGGACCAGTTCGGCGCTGTCGAGCCGTGGTGACGCCGCCGCTTGTCTGCGATAGACTTCGCCCGTGTCCAAGATCTCGCCCAACCCGCTGCTCCGCTTTGCACCCAGTCCCAATGGCCGGCTCCATCTGGGCCACGCCTATTCGGCGCTCCACACCTGGCGCTGTGCCAGCCAACTCGGCGGCACCGCGCTTTTGCGGATCGAAGACGTCGATGTCGAGCGCTGTAAACCCGAATTTACCGCTGCCATCATGGAGGACCTCCACTGGCTGGGGCTCGACTGGCCCGAGCCGGTGCTGGTGCAATCGAAGCGGTTCGATCTCTATGTTGAAGCCGGCGACCGGCTGCGCAATCGGGATCTGCTTTATCCCTGCTTCTGCTCGCGGGCGGAGATCGCAGCCCAGGCGACCCAGACCGACCCCGATGGGGCACCCCTCTACCCCGGCACTTGTAAGCATTTGAGTACAACCGAGCAGATCGACCGCCTCGGGCGGGGCGATCCGGTGCAGTTCCGGCTCAATACAGAAGAGGCCCTCGCCCGCACCGGCATGCTGACCTTCACCGTCGTGGGCCCGCTTATCACCGACCGCCCGCAGATCCGCTATGCCCGGCCCGAGCGCTGGGGCGATGTGGTGCTGCAGCGCAAAGGCACGCCCACGAGCTATCATCTGAGCGTGGTTGTCGACGATGCCGACCAAGCCATCACCCATGTGACGCGCGGCCGCGACATGGAGGCCGCCACCGACATCCACGTGCTGCTCCAGATGCTGCTCGGCCTGCCCTCTCCCCGCTATCACTTCCATCGCTTGATCCTCGATGGAGAAGGTCGCAAGCTCAGTAAGTCCAAAGGCTCTCCGAGCCTCGCCGATTTGCGGGCCTCCGGGTGGACGCCCGACGATGTGCGGCGGGAGCTCGGTTTCTAGGCCGCTGCCTTGTCGAAGAAGGGCCGCACTGTCGCTGCGATTGCCTCTTCGAACGAAGTGCCGAAGTCAAAACCCAGCAACGCATCGAGCCGCGGATCAACCAATTGCATGGGATTGTTCCAGAGGTAGCGCATCTTGACCACCTCCCGCATCACGCCATTGGTGATGCCCATGGCGTGAAGGATGATCCAGGGCAACGCCGCTTCCTTGAGGGGGCCCGGCGCGGCAGCCTGGATGGCGGCAGTCAGCTGTCCATGCGTTACGTAATGGCCGCCGAAGTGGAAGCGCTCGAAGGACCCCAATTCGCTCCGCTGCTCCGCCACGGCAACAAAGGATCGCGCGAGATCGGGCAGATAGGCCCAGGCATGGCCCACATCGGGGTCGCCCATGCAGTTGACCTTGCCCTTGCGCGCCTCGAGCAAGATGGCTTGGTCGAACCAGTCACCCGTGCTCTCGGGCCCAAAGAAATCACCCGCACGAATGACGATGATCTGGAAGCGACATTCTCGCGCCGCTTTCTCCAGCATGTCCTCCTGCCGCACCCGGATCGCGCCGCGTGGGGTTTGGGGCCGCTGCGGGGTCGCGGGCGAGATCCGGCGGTCTGTCGCCGCATAGTTGTAGATGTTGCCGGGAAAGATCAGCGTCTTGCCGCTCGTCCCCATGGCGGCGATCACACGCGCCAGTTGCGCCTCCGCCCGCCCCTTGTCCCATTGGTCATAAGGCAGATTGAGTGCATTGACGACGATGTCGGCATCGTCAACAGCTGTCCGCAGATCATCGAGGCTGCCGGCATCGCCTTGCCGAAAGGCAATGGCGGGAACCGGCTGTCGATTGCTGCGGCCAAATCCAGTGACGGCAAAACCTGCGGCATGAAAGGCAGATGCCGCATGATGGCCGATATGCCCATTGATGCCGAGAACCGTGACCTTGCCTTTGCCCATTGCTGTGCTCCATTGCTGATGATGGGCAGCATGCGGTATTCAGTTGCGTGGCAACATCTACCAACTCGATAGAGCGGTCATTCAAAAATGAATAGAGAGCCGGACTGGGCGTTGTGGCGCAGCTTCGCGGCGGTCGTCGCTTATGGCTCCCTGTCAGCGGCCGCCCGCGAGCTGGGCATCAGCCAGCCAACGGTCGGCCGGCATATAGAAGCCCTCGAAGCCGATCTGGGGCTGACGCTCTTTGAGCGCACGTTATCGGGCCTCAAGCCGAACGGCGCCGCCCTGCGCTTGTTCGAGCCGGTGAGCACAGCGCAGGCTGCGCTGGCAGAAGCCGCAATCCTGGCCGAAGGCGCTCAAGCCGAATATGGCGGCACGGTCCGGATCACTGCCAGCGCCATCATTTCCAACTATGTGCTGCCGGGCCTGCTCGGACCCATTCGCGAGCGCTACCCCGCTATCGCGCTGGAACTGGTACCCTCCGACTCCGCCGAGAACCTGCTGCTGCGGGAAGCCGACATCGCCATTCGCATGTTCCGGCCCACGCAACTGGAATTGGTGACGCGCAAGCTCGGCGAGCTGGCCATCATCGCCTGCGCCCACCAACATTATCTCGACCGACGCGGCGCGCCTCAAAAGATCGAGGATCTCTACCAGCACGATCTCATTGGCTTTGATCGATCCGACCTCATCGTGCAGCATTCACGCGCCATCGGCTTTCCGCTCACCCGCGACAATTTCGTCCTCCGCTCGGACGATCAGCCGCACCTCTGGGAGTTGCTTAAGGCAAGCTTGGGCATCGGCTTTGCCCAAGAAGCATTGGTGCACGGGACGTTTGGCATGGTGGTCCTGCCCCTCGATCTCTCCATCCCGCCACTGCCCGTGTGGCTTACGACACACCGGGAACTGTTCACCTCCCACAGAATTCGTGCGATCTATGATGCACTGGCCGAGGGGCTGGCCGCGTATATAGGCGGTGAACACCGCTAGCTGCGACAGGATCTCATGGAAACCCTTCTCAATCTCGCCATTGCCGCCGTTCTGCTTTTTGTTGTCGTTGTGCTCGGCCTGGGCCTGTGGAACATGATCAAGGGCGGGCCTGGCAACACCAGCCAGCGCTTGATGCGTCTGCGGGTGATCGGGCAGGCCGTGGCGCTGGCGCTGCTCTTGGCGGCCCTCTTCTTCTTTGGTGGCGCAGGAGCCTAAGCGATGGTCAAGCTCAACCGCATTTATACCAAGACCGGCGACGACGGCACGACAGGCCTCGTGCGGGGACCGCGTCGGCCCAAATACAATCTGCGGATCGAAGCCTATGGCACTGTGGACGAGGCCAATGCCACCGTCGGACTGGCCCGCCTGCAGGCTGCTGAATTGCCCGAGATCGAAGCCCTCTTGGGTCGCGTACAGAACGATCTTTTCGATGTCGGCTCCGACCTGGCCACACCGGGTGAAGACGATACCGACGCACAATTCCCCACGCTGCGGGTGCGACCGGTCCAGACCGCTTTCCTTGAAGCGCAGATCGACCGCTTCAATGCCGAACTCGAGCCGCTCAAAAGCTTCGTGCTGCCAGGGGGCAATCCGCTTTCGGCAGCGCTGCATTTGGCGCGCACCGTAACCCGCCGCGCCGAGCGGCTGGTGGTTGAACTCTCCAGCGCCGAGCCGGACACCAGCCCCGAGGCGATCCGCTACCTCAATCGCCTCTCGGACCTCCTCTTCGTGCTCTCCCGCGTTGCCAACGGCAATGGGCAGGGGGACGTCACCTGGGTTCCGGGCAATTACGGTGACCTCAAAAAGGATGGCAGCACCAGCTAAACTGCTACGGCTGCACCAAGACTTTGTTTACTCCGAAGGCATAACCTTACCAACAGAACAACAGGTCTGGACGCCCAGTGAACACCGATCTCGCCACGCAGATCGTCGCGACCAAGAACACGGCGACGCAGAACGCCGTGAACATTGCCGTGTTCAAGAAGGCTCACGAGATGCAGACCGACCTTCTGGAAACCCTGATGCAAACGGCGCTTGCTGCGCCGCCTCCGGGTCAGGGCACCAAGTTCGACAAGCTGGCCTAGAGCGGCGGAAAGGAGCGCATGGGAAACCCGGTCGCCATCTCCCCAGCCGTCATGATCAACCGCATCGCCCACGAAAGTGGTACGCCTGCAGGGGCGCACCTCGCCAAGGTCGCAGAACTACGCCTGCGATTGCAGACCGAAGCCAACGACCAGCAGCACCACGCGGCGCTGCTCAGCCCCAATGGGGAGGCGGAACCGCCTTTGGTGGATAGCGGCGCCGCGGTCGACCGCCTGATCTAGGCACCGAGTTCCAGCAGCTTCTCCACCACGGCCTCACCATCGGGCGTATGCCATTCGGCTGGCCCCTGCAGCACCCCAAGTTCGCAGCCGTCTTCGTCGAGGACCAGGGTGACCGGCAGCCCGACCGCCACCGCCTGCTGCTTTAAGCGTTCGAACGCGGCAAAGCTGTTGTCAGCGTAGAGCGGCAGATGAGCGAACTGTCCTTCGTCGAGAAAGTCCTGCGCCTTTTCGAGGCCACTCTCGCCGATGTCGAGATTGATGGGCAGCACCATGAAGCGATCGGAGTTGTACTTGGCAGCCACCGCATCGAGCGCTGGCATCTCCTCGCGACAGGGAACACACCAGCTGGCCCAGAAATTGACCAGCAGCGCCTTGCCCTTGAAATCGGCAATGGTCATGTCGGTACCACCGACGTCCTTGAAGGCGAGCGTCGAGTACCCCCGCCCCTCGCCCGTGCCCATCAGCGCCGCCAGCTCGCCCGTCGCCGCCGCATCGATCGCCTGTCCGTCCTCGGCCTGCACCGGACATTCATTGGCCTGCCCGGCATTGCCCAGCCAGAACCACGCCGTTATAGCTACCGCCACTCCAATAAGCCCCAGGACAATCAGCAGCCGGAACTGGCGCGAGGCTCCGGGGCGGGGCGCATGCGTGTCGGTCATAGAAGTCTCCGGGGAAAGTCGATGAGCAACAAAATGTGGGGCGGACGGTTCGCAAGCGGCCCGGACGCCATCATGGAAGAAATCAACGCCTCGATCGGCTTCGACCAGCGCCTCTTCCGCCAGGATATTGCCGGATCGATCGCCCATGCGACAATGCTCGCCGAGACGGGCATTCTGACGCAGCAGGATCGGGACAGCATCATCGCTGGTCTAGCCGAGGTGCTGGAGGAAATCGAGGGCGGCAGCTTCACCTTCTCGCGCGCGCTCGAGGACATCCATATGAACGTGGAGTCACGGCTGCGCGAGAAGATCGGCGACGCGGCCGGCCGCCTCCATACGGCGCGGTCGCGTAACGATCAGGTCGCCACCGATTTTAAGCTCTACGTGCGCGACAGCATCGACACGCTGGTCGCACAGATCCGCACCCTGCAGCTCTCGCTCGTCAACAGGGCCGAGCAAGAAGCCGAGACCATCATGCCGGGCTTCACCCACCTGCAGAACGCCCAACCGGTGACGTTTGGTCATCATCTGCTGGCCTACGTGGAGATGCTGGGCCGCGACGCCGGTCGCCTGCTCGATGGCAGAAAGCGCCTCAACGAAAGCCCGCTCGGTTCTGCCGCCCTGGCTGGGACGCCCTATCCGATCGACCGGCAGATGACGGCCGAACAGCTTGGATTTGACCGTCCCACTGCCAATTCGCTCGATGCCGTATCGGACCGGGACTTCATTCTCGAGACCCTCGCCGCGGCCTCGATCTGCGCCATGCACCTGTCCCGCTTCGCCGAAGAAATGGTGATCTGGTCATCTGCCCAGTTCGGCTTTGTCCGGCTGAGCGACAAGTTCACTACCGGCTCGTCCATCATGCCGCAGAAGCGCAATCCCGACGCCGCCGAACTGGTTCGCGCTAAAATTGGTCGCATCCTGGGCGCGCTCACCAGCCTCCTTGTCGTGATGAAGGGCCTGCCCCTCGCCTATTCCAAGGATATGCAGGAGGACAAGGAAGTTGCTTTCGACGCCCTCGATGCCCTCTCTCTTTCCCTTGCGGCAATGACTGGCATGGTTGGCGACATGGTCCCGCATCGCGAGCGCATGCGGGCTTCCGCTGCGGCTGGCTTTTCGACGGCAACGGACATTGCCGATTGGCTGGTGCGCGAGATCAACATCCCATTCCGCGATGCCCATCACATCACTGGGCAGATAGTCGCTCTTGCCGAGCAAAAGAATTGCGGGCTCGAAGGCCTCACTATCGAGGACTTCAAATCGATCGACGATCGGATCGACAGCCGCATCCACAAGGTGCTGACCGTGGAGGCTTCGGTCGCGTCCCGGCAAAGCTATGGCGGCACCGCGCCGGCCAATGTGCTGGCGCAGGCGGCCCGCTGGAAATCCGAGTTGACCGGGGAACCCCACGAGCCTCGCTCGCTTACCAAGAGGAAGCGCGGCGGCCATGGCGACGGCGGGGTAGAATAAGCCTCGCGCGACACCGTTGGCCAACAGCAATCAGGCGGAGCCAAACTTGCGCAGAACCACCCGACAGATGCGGCTCACCGAGCGCCATGTCGGCTATGTGCAACCGCCCACCATCTCCGAAACGCTACCACCGCCGCCAGAGGGGATGGTGGAGGCAACGCCCGAGGACCATCTCGCCACCATCGATCGGCTCCTCGGCGCACTGGATGAGCCTGGCGAAATCTGGTTCTTCGCCTATGGTTCGCTGATCTGGAAGCCCTGCTGCGACATTGTTGAAATGCGCACTGGGCTGGTGCGCGGCTGGCACCGCAAGTTTTGCCTCGGTTGGAACAACCGCTTTCGCGGCAGCGATGAAAAGCCCGGCTTAATGCTGGCCCTCGATCGCGGCGGCGCCTGCAAGGGCATTCTCTACCGCCTCCCGCCCGGGCAGGAACAGGAAAACCTCGTCAAGCTCCTGGAGCGCGAAATGGCCTGGCTCCCTTCCGCCTTCCCCCCGCGCTGGGTCAATGCAACGAGCGGCGACCACACTATCAAGGCGCTAACCTTCTGCATCGACCGCAATTCCGGCCGCTATGTTTCGGGCCTGCCGGTGGAGCGGGTCGCCGATGTGCTGGCGACCGCTGTCGGCTCCCGCGGGTCCATGGCCGAGTACCTCTTTGCCACCGTCCAGCACCTCGAAGGCTCGGGGATCCACGACCCGCACCTCTGGCGCTTGCAGGATCTGGTCGCCCAGCGGATCGAGGCGGAATACGAGACCGGCCTCTAGCCGGGCCTTCCGTTTTCGCACCACCTGCCGTAGAGGAATGCCACCACGTTTCCGCAACAGGATTACCCCGTTCTGCGGTACAATTGGGGCACATATGGTCCACCATTTTCAGCACCGCGACGCCACTCTGTTTGCCGAGGGCGTCGACCTCAATCACCTGGCCGATGTGGTGGGAACCCCGTTCTACGTCTACTCGAGCGCCACTCTGCGCCGCCACGTTCGCGTAGTGAAAGAAGCCTTCGAGGGCATCCCCACACTCGTGGCCTACGCAATGAAGGCCAACTCCAACCAGGCAGTGCTGACCCTGATGGCGAGGGAAGGCTGCGGCGCTGATGTGGTGTCGGGCGGCGAGCTGAAGCGCGCCTTGGCCGCGGGTTTCAAGCCTGAGATGATCGTCTTTTCGGGCGTTGCCAAGACTATCGCCGAAATGCGCGAGGGCCTTCGGGCCGGCATCAAGTGCTTCAACGTCGAGAGCGAACCAGAGCTCGAGCGCCTCTCCATGATCGCAGCCGACATGGGCCTAACCGCGCGCGTGTCGGTCCGCATCAACCCGGACGTCGACGCGCGCACCCATGCCAAGATTTCAACGGGCAAGGCCGAGAACAAGTTCGGCATTCCCTATGCCCGGGCGCGCGAAGTCTATGCCCGCATTGCCGAACTCCCCAATGTCGAGGCGGTTGGCGTCGACATGCATATCGGCAGCCAGATCACCGATCTTGAGCCCTTCGGCAATGCCTTCGGCCTTATGGCCGAGTTGGTCACGACCCTGCGGGCCGATGGACATCCGATCGAGCACGTCGATGTCGGTGGTGGGCTCGGTATTCCCTACAGCCTCGACGAAGAAGCGCCGCCCCATCCGGAGGCCTATGCCGCGGTGGTGCGCGACAAGGTCGGGCAGCTTGGGTGCTCGCTGGTCATCGAACCCGGCCGCCTGCTCGTCGGCAATGCTGGCATCCTCGTCACGAAGGTGGAATATGTGAAGGAGGGCGCGACCAACTTCGTTATCGTGGACGCCGCCATGAACGATCTGATCCGGCCCACTCTCTATGAGGCCCATCACGACATCCAGCCGGTGAACCACTCCAATCTTGCGCCAATCACGGCCGATATTGTTGGCCCCGTCTGCGAAACGGGCGACTATCTCGCTAAGGCCCGCACCATACCTGGCGT
This sequence comes from Devosia sp. RR2S18, assembly GCF_030177755.1. NCBI lineage: Bacteria > Pseudomonadati > Pseudomonadota > Alphaproteobacteria > Hyphomicrobiales > Devosiaceae > Devosia > Devosia rhizosphaerae. The sequence continues at coordinate 442,472 of NZ_CP126539.1, read as the reverse complement.
CAAGGAAGGCGATCTCCTCGCTGTCATGAGCGCCGGCGCATATGGGGCGGTGATGGCCTCGACCTACAATTCCCGCGCGCTCATCCCTGAGGTGCTGGTGGACGGGGACCGCTACCACGTCATTCGCGCGCGCAAATCGCTGGACGAATTGATCGAACTCGACAGCGTGCCCGACTGGCTCTAGGCCTGCATCGCCCGGCGCGCGAGGGAGACCACTTCGACTGGCTTACCCGCCAGCGCATCCTCCACCTTGGCCAAAAGATCGGCCAGGGTGAAGGGCTTGGTGATCACGTCATAGATCAGGGCGTCGAGGCCATGTGCCCGCTCCCGCTGATCGGCAAAGCCGGTCATCAACAGAATGGTCATGTGCGGGAACTTGGACGCCACTTCCAGCGCCAGCGCGATCCCGTCCATGATCGGCATCTTGATGTCTGACAGGAGGAGGTCAAAGCGCCCCTGCTCTTCCTCTGCAAGTTCCGCCGCCAGGCCACCATCTTCGGCGGCGAGCACCTCGTGGCCCTTCATGGTGAGGGCGCTGACGACGAAGGCGCGAACGGATGGATCGTCTTCAGCGACGAGGATGCGGGCCATCAATGATGCTCCGAATTGGAATGGTTGGTGTCTCCAGAGGTCACTTCCTCTGTGGTTTCAACTATTAGGTCAGGTTCTGCCAGCGCTGCTTCGTGTACCGCGTCGGCGCTTCCCAGCGCCGGTGCAAGGCTGGGCGTTTCCGGTTGCCCCATGCTGCTGGTGAAGCTCAGGCGCACATGCGCTGCCTGGGGAGGCGGCTGCGTCAATTGGGTGTCGAAGGTCGCCCGCTCTCCGGCCATGAGATCGCGCACCTGCGGCGTTACACTCCATTCATAAACCCCGTGCCCCTGGTCATCCAAGAGCGTGACGACGACGGGCGGCACCTGTGAGGGCTGACGCTCCACGCCGACAATTTGCGCCGAAACCATCAGCACATCCTTGCCGTCACGCAGCGTGCGAAGGCTCGCGACATCGGAGAATTCCAGACCAACCACATTGACGCTCAAGCCAATGGCTTCATAGACGCCGGCCATGTCGGGGTAGCGCTCGACCATCTCGACGCGCCCGAAGAAGAACACCCCAACCATGCCCGAGAGCAGCAGCGCCCCGCCTATCCGCGCCACGCGCCGGGTCCGGGCCAGGGGTTGACGCGCGGCACGGGCAAGTTGGCGGCGCAAAAATGCGCTTTGCTGTTTTTTTTCCAGTGCGGGATCGATCTTGGGCGTACTCTCCGGCGCCGTTGGCTGGCGCTTGGGAGCTTCTGCCGCCGCCACAGCTTCGAGCACCTCGTCGAGCGCATCCTCGGTGACCTCGGCCACAGGAGGCTCTTCAAACTCGTCGACAGGCGCCTGCCGCCATGCCTCGTTGCAGTTGGCGCATTGCACCTTGCGCCCCTTCGCCCCGATTGCCTCGTAGGCAACCTGGTATTTCGTCTGGCAATGCGGACAAGTGATGATCATCGGCCAGACGGGTAAAGGACGCTTTGCTGACCAGACCCTATGCCCACAGGGGTTAAAACTCCTCAAACCGATCCGGCGCGCGAGCTTTCCACCACATTTGTGCCGCTTTCCTGCACGCTATGCCGGGGCTTGCCGCTTGGGCTGTTATGATGAACCAGCGCCTGATTCGTTTGAAAACCGACCAGAGGGAGCCAGCGTTTCTTGATCGAGTTTTCCGATGTGGGCCTCCGTTATGGCAACGGACCCGAAATCCTGCGGGACCTGACCTTTTCCATCGAACCTGGCTCGTTCCACTTCCTGACGGGCCCATCTGGTGCCGGCAAGACGAGCCTCTTGCGCCTGCTGCTCCTCGCCCTGAAGCCCTCCCGCGGCACTGTCACCATGTTCGGTGAGGACGTGAGCGACCTCACCCAGGACCGACTCCTGCAGATGCGCCGGCATATCGGCATTGTTTTCCAGGAATTCCGGCTCCTTGACCATCTCACCACCTACGAGAACGTCGCGCTGCCTCTGCGGGTGCTTGGCCAGCCTGAGAGCGAATACCGCCCCAACGTCACCGAACTGCTTGAATGGGTAGGTCTGGGTGAGCGGATGGACGCTCCCCCCTCGCTCCTTTCGGGCGGCGAAAAGCAGCGGGCGGCCATTGCGCGGGCGGTGATCGCGCGTCCCAAGGTCCTTCTGGCCGACGAGCCCACCGGAAATGTCGACCCCGAACTTTCCAGCCGCCTCGTGCATCTGTTCGCCGAACTGAACCGGACGCTCGGGACCACGATCATCTTGGCGACCCACGAATTGCCGCTGCTCGACAAGTTCGACTATCCGCGCATGCTGCTCACCAAGGGCGAGTTGACGATCCATGATTGAACGCCTCCTCGCCTACCTGCCCCGCCGTGGTGGTACCGCTCCAATCGTGCCGGAAAGAAGTGTCGCGGGCCGCACGCTGCTGCTGATGATTACCATCATGAGCTTCCTCTCGGCAGTGACGCTTGGCGGCGTGGTGCTGGTGCAAAAATCGGCAATTGCCTGGTCGGCCGATGTTGGCCGTGAAGTCACCATCCAGATCCGCCCGGTTGATGGAGAGGTGATGGAAACCAATCTCCGCACCGCTGTTTCGCTGGCGCAGTCGACGCCGGGTGTCACCTCGGCGCGCGCCCTCACCATCGAGGAAAGCCAGGCCTTGCTCGAGCCATGGCTTGGATCGGGGCTTGACCTTACCGCCATCGAGATTCCCCGCCTGGTCGTGGTGCAGTTGGCGGACCCCACCGAGGCCGATGTGGAGGGGCTCGCCCGCAACCTCCAGTCAGTCAACGGCGCCAGTCTCGATACCCATGCCGCTTGGCGGCAGCAGCTCAACACCATGGCAGGCACGATCGTGATATCGGGTCTTCTGGTGTTGATCTTGATCGGCGCAGCCACCGTTTTGGCGATCATCTTCGCAACGCGCGGCGCCATGGCCACCAACCGTGAGATCGTGGACGTCCTCCATTATATCGGGGCGTCCAACAAGTTCATCGCCGGCGAATTCCAGGGGCGCTTTCTGTCCATCGGCCTGCAAGGGGGACTATTGGGCGTCGTGGCAGCACTCCTGTTCTTTGCCCTTATCGGAACGGCTGCCGGCAACATGCTGTCCAATGAAGCCGGGGCCCAGGTTGGCGTTCTGTTCGGCCGCTTTGCCCTCGGCATCGACGGCATGATCGGCATTGCTGCGGTTGTTCCGGTGATCGCCGCACTCACGGCGATCACCTCCCGCATGGCTGTGCGTCAATTCCTCAGCCAGACCTCCTAGGCGGCAGGAACGGCCTCGCCAAGGCAGGTTTTGCTCGCTAAGAGGTCCTCAACGGCGTCCAGCCGACGGAGAGATAGATGGCAGCACTGCAGGCAGTCCGCACCGCTTTGTTTTATCTGGTCTTCATCGGCCAGACTGCCGTGGTTGCCATCCTGATCGGGATCATCGCCATGATTAGCGGCCGCACGCGGCTCAGTTGGGCCTTGGCGGTCTATTGGTGCCGCTCCAACCTCATCTATCTGCGCTGGCTGACGGGCCTCCGCACCAAGGTCACCGGCCAGGAACACATTCCGCCCGGCGGCTGCATCATTGCCAGCAAGCACCAGAGCGACTGGGAAGTGTTTGCCATTTTTCCCTTTACCGGCAGGCCCGCCTATATCGTCAAGAGGGAGTTGATGCGCCTTCCCTTTTTCGGTCCGGCGGCTCGTTCCCTCGATTGCATCGAGATCGACCGTCGGCGCGGCGCTAACGCCATCCCCGAGATGATGAGCCGGGCCAAGGCCGCGATCGAGCGCGGCTGCCGCATTGTCATCTTCCCAGAAGGAACGCGCAAAGCCCCGCTCGCGCCCCCGACCTATCGGCAAGGGGTCGTCCGCATGTACCTCGAACTGGGCGTTCCCGTGGTCCCGGTCGCGGTAAATGCCGGTCTTTTTTGGGGTCGTAACAGCGCCATTATCTGGCCGGGTACCGCCGAGGCCAAGTTCCTGCCGGCCATCGAGCCGGGACTGTCGGCCGAAATGTTCATGGAGCGACTCAAAAAAGCCATTGAGACCGAATCCGATGCTCTGATTCTGGATGCGGCTGAGTCGGGTTTGTCCCGACCTGTTGGACCGGAACTGCAGGGCCGACTGGAGGAACTCCGGAGCCGGAGCACTGCGGCATAGGTACTAGATATTGACTGGAAAGACAAAAGCCAACATAGATGTTGTAGCGAGTTGATCTCGGGCTTGACCCATCGGCTCATTCGTTCTATCTTTGTTCTAGTTTGATCGACGCTTTGGGATGGCGTGAATGGTCGGCAAGGAAAACATCAAGGCGGTTGTGCAGGCCTTCGGCCGGGGAACCCACTGGCTCGGCCGGTCGGGCAGGTCCTACGATCTGGTGGCCGAGAAACTCGACGCCTTCGGCATGGAAGACGCCGACCTTTACCTTATTACCAAGGGTAACCACGTTCTCTGGGTTGGTTCTACCGCCGAGTTAGTGAGCGATCCCATGAGCCGATCACGCTTTCGGCTCGCTCTGGACTGCGGTGACCGGGCGTTTCGCCTCGCCTCCCGCGGGGCCGAGGCAGATCGGCTCTCCACCATCTGGGATCTCGAAGGTGCCGAACCCGTGTCTGGTGCGCAGGCCGCTTAGGCCGCGGCCGTGTCGCCTCGAGCGAGAAGTTCGGCAAGAGCCATCAATTGATGGTCGCGAATACCCAACTCCTCCAAATGTCGGACGGTGTTGAGCACATAATCGACATTGCGCCCAGAGATGCCCACGCCTTGGCGCACCATCTCCAACTGCGCTCCAACTTCGAGCCGCCCGGCAAACTGCTCGTGCCGCTCGTCTACTAGAAAGGTTAAAGCGGAGACCTGTCGCCGGTCGGCGAGCCGAACAGGACGCATGACATCGCGATAGAGGGCCGTCACCTGCTCGCGTGCTTCGAGGTAGCGGCGCACCTCGGGCCAATCCGCATCAGCCACTTCAAACACCATGCCTCGGCACGAGCCTCCGCGGGTTAACCCGAAGACAAGGCCGGGTCGTTCCGGCGTGCCCCGGTGATGGTGAGAGATAATTGAGAGGCTGCGATGCGCACCACGCAGCAAGCCCTGCTGTGCGGACACATAGGGAAAGCCAGGGTTCCAGATCAGCGACCCGTAACCGAAGACCCAATGTGTATCAGTGCTGGTGCGGTCTACCATCGTCATGTTCCAGAACTAAAACCTAGGTGAGCTTGCCGGCCAATGCAAATGCGCCACCGCGATAAGGCTCATGCACTGCTTGGACCACAAGGAAACAACTGGGCTTGGGTCAGCGAGCGTGGCCGGGGTAGAAGGGGCTTATGAGCAAGCGAATCATCATCTTGGGCGGCATCGTCCTCTTCGTCGTTCTGGCTTGGACGACTGCTTGGTTCGTCTTAGCCGGAGTGATCCGCTCCAATGTCGAGGCTCAGGCGAGCAATGACGGGGTCACAGCACCACGCCTTGCCTGTGGCAATTTGGATATCCGCGGTTTCCCATTTCGCTTCGATGTCTATTGCACAGAGGGGCTAATCCAGAGTGGAGACATCGCCGTTGCCCTTCCGCTCATTCGCGCCAGTGTTCGCGTTTATGCACCAACTCATATGCTGGTCTCAGCCGAGGGACCTCTGGACTTCACCGATGCCTTCACCGGCACGCGCAATCGGGTGGCGTGGACCACATTAGATGGCAGTATCCGGCTAACCGATTGGCGCATCGCCCGGCTTTCGGTCGCAGCGACCGATCTGGTCTGGTCTGACACGCTGGTGGGCGAGACCGTCGTAGCGCAGACTCCGCTTGCCGAACTGCACCTGCTCGACATTCCCGAACAGCACGATGCCGAGCGCGGTCTGGCCGCGCTTGCCGGCTATCTCCGAACCGAGGGCGTTAGCTACCCCGGCATGACGCTGACCGATACCAATGCCGAACTGGAGCTGGAACTGACGGCAGTTCCCAATGACGTACGTAGTTGGAGCGATCCCGCACTTCTCCCCACATGGCAGGCCAATGACGGGGAATTGCGTGTCGTCTCGCTGCGGGGCAGCGATGCCGACGCACAACTCACGGCCGCGGGTGGCCTTCGCCTCGACCAGGCCGGGCAGGTAAACGGGCAGATCGACATCCAATCGACCGGAGTTGCCGAACGCATCGGACCACTCCTTGAAGAGCCCTGGCGTACCTTGGTGCTGGGCGTTCCTGCACCAGATGGCAGCTACACCAACCAGCTCAACTTTGAAAGCGGCACGATATTGTCGGGTCTGGTGCCGATAGCCACCATTCCGCCCCTGTTCTAGCCTTCCCCGCCGCGATCTGCTGCTGGAATGGCGAGCGGCGCTTCATGCGGCCGGCCGAAATCGGGCGCAGCCGTTTCCTGTCCAGCCGAGATGATCGAGCGGCGAATGGCGCGGGTGCGGGTAAACATGGCTTCGAGCGCCGCACCGTCTCCCGTGCGCACGGCACGCTGCAACACCGACAGGTCTTCATTGAAGCGGCCCAGCATCTCGAGCACCGCATCGCGATTGGTGAGAAAGACGTCGCGCCACATTACCGGATCGGAAGCCGCAATGCGCGTAAAGTCTCTGAAGCCGGAGGCCGAAAACTTGATCACCTCTGACTTGGTGTCCGCCTCGAGATCGGCGACGGTCCCCACGATGTTGTAGGCGATCAGGTGCGGAATGTGGCTGGTAATGGCGAGCACCATGTCGTGGTGCGTCGCATCCATCACCTCGACGATGCTCCCCATTGCCCGCCAAAAGGCGGCTAATCTCTCTGTTTGGTCAGGGTCTACCTCAGGCTCTGGCGTCAAGACGCACCAGCGGCCGGTAAAGAGTTCAGGAAAGCCCGCCGAAGGCCCGGAATGCTCAGTGCCGGCAATCGGGTGTCCGGCAATGAAATGCACGCCCGGTGGCACGTGAGGGCTGACCACCCCGACAACATGCGCCTTGACCGAGCCAACGTCGGAGAGAATTGCCCCAGGCTCCAGCGCCGGTGCGATGGCTTTGACGATCGACTCATAGGCGCCAACTGGTGTGCACAGAATGACGAGGTCTGCGCCGCGCACCGCTTCAGCGGCGTCGAGTGTGTAGATGTCGCCGAGATGGAGATCACGCGCCTCTTCGAGGGTCTCTGGCTTCCGCGTGGAGATGGCGATTGTTTCGGCCAGTTCCTGCCGCCGTGCGGCCAAGGCAATGGACGAGCCGATAAGACCGATGCCGATCAGGGCAAGCTTGCGAAACCGGACGCTCATGAGATTTCCGCCAGTGCGTTGAGAATACCGCCGACGCCACGCATGGCCTGCTCAGGTCCGATTGAGATGCGCAGCGCGTTGGCGATCCCGTAGGAATTGCCAATCTCGCGCACGACGAGGCCACGCTCCAGTAGCGCCGCGAAGGCGGCGGAGGCATGATGGGCATCGGGAAACAGCACCATCACAAAATTGGCCTGGCTGGGCATCACTTGCATGTAGTTGGAGTTGAGCTCGGCCGTTAGCCAATCCCGCCATTGGGCATTGTAGGTCTTGAGCTTTTCGGTGAACGCCACGTCGCGGGTAGCCGCCGCCCCTGCCAATTGGGCCGGCAAGTTGACGTTAAACGGCCCGCGAATGCGGTTGAGAGCGTCCACGACGTGCTCCGGACCCACCATCCAGCCGATGCGCACGGCCGCCAAACCCATCTTGGAGAAGGTGCGCACCATAACGACGTTCTCGGCCTCCGCGACGAGGTCCAGCCCAACCGAATAGTCGTCCGCCGTGGCGTATTCGGCATAGGCGCAGTCGATTACCAGGAGAATGTCGGGGCGCAATCCGGCATGGAGGCGCCGCACCTCAGCAATGCTGAGATAGGTGCCGGTGGGATTGTTCGGGTTGGCCAGCCAGATGATCTTGGTGCGCTCGGTCACCGAGGCAAGGATGGCATCGACATCAGCCGTATAGTCCGTCTCCTCGGCCATGAGGATCCGGGCGCCGGCGGCCTGCGTCACTATTGGATAGATGGAAAAGCCATAGCGGCTCATCACCGCATCATCGCCATCCCCCAGATAGGTTTGCGCCAAGAGGTGCAGAATGTCGTCCGACCCGTTGCCGCAGACGATCCGCTCGGGGTCTACCCCGTGTACCTCACCCAGCGCCTCGCGCAGGATACGTGAGGAGCCCTCTGGATAAATCTCGAGATGCTCAGCAGCAGCGCGGTAGGCTTCGATCGCCTTGGGACTAGCTCCGAGCGGCGACTCGTTGGACGAGAGCTTGATGGCTCCCGTGGCGCCAGACTTGCCGGGCACGTAAGGGGCGATATGGAGGATGCCGGGCTGCGGCGTGGGGCGGAGGACCATTGGACGCTTACAGGGGAGATGAAACCGGGCGGACCATAGTCAAACTGACGATGGATGGCAAAGGGCTTGCGGCTCGCCTACCCGGAACGGGCAGCGGCGGGTCGGAGGTCCGGTACCCGGACGTATCGTTCCTCGCGTTTACGTCGGGGTACAGCGGGAAAAGCCTCCTTGCGCGCCCGCACGCAAATTACTCCGCTCATGGCCGGTCCCAGCACGCGCCCCGCTCGCTCGAAGAGGCGAGTGGACTTGAGCACGACCGGACTGTGGGTGGGCGGAAAGAACAGGGCATCACGCCAAGCCTCGGGCACAAAGCTGTGGTCCCGCAACAATTTCTCGAGCTGCCCGCCCGAATAAGGGTTTCCGGCGCCAAAGGGCGTATTGTCCCGCTGCGCCCAGATGCCTCGCCGGCGCGGGACCACCAGCAGTACATGGCAATTGGGCGAGGTGATCCGCCACAACTCGCGCATCAACTCCTCGGCGTCCGCAATATGCTCAAGGGCATGCACGGCAATGGTGAGGTCGATAGATGCATCCGGCAGCGGCATTTCGAGCGGATCGCAGAGGATGGTGTGCGACGGACCTTCGCGCGGCCAGGCCGAGGCTCCCTGGCGGGCTGGCATCGCCGCCACGACACGCTCCGCCGGCTCAAGGGCAAAGCGAAGAAATGGAGTCGCAAACCCCAACCCCAGCACGCGTTTGCCTTTTAGGTCACCCGCTAGGGCAACAACCTGTTCGCGCACCAACGCACGGGAAATCCGCCCCAGCGGCGATTTGTAGAATGCGATGAGGCGGGTCACGTCTACGGCCATAGCTGCAACCTTGCCGCACTCATGCGACGTTGTCCATTTGCTCGATTGCCCGAGCAGAGCCAAACTCCTAGCCTGACCACCCCCAACATCCCCGAGGTATTCGCCCGTGACGCTGATCGTCGAGATCTTTCCCGCCCGAACCGACAATTACGGCTATCTCGCCCATGACGAGGCCACCGGCCGGACGGCTGCCATCGATGCACCAGAAGCCGCGCCCATTCTGGCTGCGCTTGAGCGTCGGGGTTGGCGACTAACCGACATTTTTATTACCCACCACCATCAGGACCATGTGGAGGCTCTCCCAGAACTCAAGGAAGCCTTCGGAACGCGCGTGATTGGCCCGCGGGCCGAGGCCGCCAAGATCGAGGGCCTTGATGTCCTGGTGGGGGGCGGCGACACAGTAGAGCTCGGCGAAACTCGCTTGGAAATCATCGACGCTCCCGGTCACACGCTAGGGCATATTGTCTTTCATGACCGCGAAAATGGGCATCTATTCAGTGGCGACGCCCTGTTCTCGCTCGGCATCGGGCGCATGTTCGAAGGCACGCCCGGACCAATGTGGGAAGGCGCCAAGCGCCTGCGTGGCCTCCCCGACAGCACCTTGGTCTATTGCGGCCATGAGTATACTGCGAGCAATGCCCGCTTCGCCCTTAGCATCGACCCCAACAATCCGATCCTGCAGAAGCGGGCGGCAACCGTTACGGCCCTCCGTGAGGCAGGCAAGCCAACCATCCCCTTCGTGCTCGACGAAGACAAGGCGGCCAATCCGTTCTTGCGGGCCGAAGACCCGGTTCTAGCCGCCCGTATGGGACTGGAAGGAGCAGATCCAGCAGAAGTTTTTGCCGCCTTGCGAAAGGCCAAAGACGCCTTCTAGCCCCTCATTCAGCCGCATTCTGCTGTGGGTTGGATCCCAATTCGTTAACAGAACGTTAGCATCTGGCACGACGCTTGCCCCATAAGGGGTACCGGGCCAGTTTGCTTGTTTCATTCCGAGACAGTTGGCCCGCTGTGAAACAGGTGAGGCTGACCATGGCCGGAAACGACACAAAGATTGCCCGACTGCCTGTGCCGCTGGACGCGACGCGCTCCAGGCCATCGCTCAAGCGCTCGGAGACCACGTCCGCCTTCGTCAGCCAGCTCTTGGCCTCGCGGGCCAACATGCCGGTGCAACGCACCCGACGCCGCAGCAGCACGGAAGGCGCTATCGGCGCCTACTCCGCTGGATCTCGGATTGCTGTTCGTCGCATGCCGGCCGGTTACCGCACCAGCATCGTCACCTAGAGAGGCCGAACGGCGGTGAATGAGTTCACCGCCAGGTGCTCACCCTATTTCTTGCCGGCAGTCGGCCCGACCATCTGCTCGGGCTTCACCTCGGCGTCGAACTCCTCGCCCGAAAGAAGCTTGAGGTTGATGGCTTCTTCGCGCAGGGTTGTGCCGTTCTTGTGCGCCGTTTTGGCGATCTTGGCGGCGTTGTCATAGCCAATTTTGCGATTCAGCGCCGTCACCAGCATCAGCGAATTGTTGAGATGCTCGCCAATGCGCTTGCGATCGGGTTCGATGCCAATAGCGCAGTTGTCGTTGAACGAGCGCGCCGAGTCCGCCAGGAGCCGCACCGACTGCAAGAAGTTGTAGGCGATAACGGGCTTGAAGACGTTTAGCTCGAAATTGCCCTGGCTGGCAGCAAAGCCGATGGCAGCGTCATTGCCCATCACCTGCACCGCAACCATAGTCATGGCTTCCGACTGGGTCGGGTTGACCTTGCCGGGCATGATGGAGGAGCCCGGCTCATTTTCGGGAATCGTGAGTTCACCCAAGCCCGAGCGCGGGCCCGAAGAGAGCCAGCGTACGTCATTGGCGATCTTCATGAAGGCGGCGGCGAGTTGCTTGAGGGCGCCAGAGGTACCGACGAAGGCATCATGCCCGGCCATCACAGCGAATTTGTTGGGTGCGGTGACGAATTGGTGGCCGGAAAGCTTGGAAATCTCCTCGGCAACCGTCGCGGCATAGTCCGGGTGGGCATTGAGCCCAGTGCCGACCGCCGTGCCGCCCAACGCCAGTTCCTGCAACTGCGGCAGCGTGACCTCGATTGCTCGGACCGCAAGATCGATCTGGGCGACCCAGCCGCTCATCTCCTGCCCCAAGGTCAGCGGCGTTGCGTCTTGAAGGTGCGTGCGGCCGATCTTGACCACATCCATGAACTCTTCCGATTTTGAAGCGAGCGTGTCGCGCAGCACCTGCACGCGCGGGAAGAGATAGTTCTCAATCGCCTCGACGGCGGCGATGTGCATGGCCGTCGGATAGGTGTCGTTGCTCGACTGGCTCATATTGACGTGGTCATTGGGGTGCACGGGCTTCTTGGAGCCCATTGTGCCGCCGGCCATTTCAATGCCGCGGTTGGAGATCACCTCGTTGACATTCATGTTGGATTGGGTGCCCGAGCCGGTTTGCCAGACAACCAACGGAAAGTGGTCGTCGAGCTTGCCCGAGATGACCTCGTCGGCGGCAGCGACAATAAGGTCGCGCGTGGCCTCGTTGAGCAGGCCGAGCCGGGTGTTGGTGATCGCCGCCGCCTTCTTCAGGATACCGAACGCCTTGACGATCTCCTTGGGCATCTTCTCCCCGCCGATATCGAAATTGGCGAGACTCCGGGCCGTCTGCGCGCCGTAATATTTCTCCGATGGCACCTGGATGGTGCCCATCGAGTCCGATTCAACGCGCGTGGTCATGGCAAGTCTCCGATCTGGGCCGCTCTTGCTGGCGGCAAATAAAAGCAAAACGGCCGACCCTGGGAAGGATCGGCCGCCACTATGTCACAAGGAGCGCATAAGCGCTGCTCGCCTGAATTACTTCTTGACGTCGAGGATCTGCCGGCCGCGATACATGCCGGTCTTGAGGTCGACGTGGTGCGGACGGCGAAGCTCGCCGCTGTCCTTGTCCTCGACATAAGCCGGTGCGGCAATCGCGTCGGCCGAGCGGCGGAAGCCGCGCTTCATCGGCGAGGTCTTTCGTTTTGGCACTGCCATGGTCGGTACTCCGAATTCAATATCGTTGCGCCGCCAAAAGCGGCCCAGAGACTTATCTCTGTTGGGATTGGAGGGCTCTATAGAGGAAGTGGGGGCGCTTGGCTAGTGCATTTTGCGGCACGGCATGCCGCTCGCTCCTGAGGCGCACATTGCCCGAGATACCCGCACGCGGCATGTCAAAGCGACAGCCGACCACCCTCCCCTACGCAGGAGGCCCGTTCTCCATATTGCTGGGTGCGATTCTGGACGATGTCGGCGATGCGCAACATGCCGGCAGAAGGCTCGCCCGGTCGCCGCAGATGCGGATTGGGCAAAGCGGTGACAAGAAGGGTCGCGGTGCGCCAGTCGAGATTCTGCGGCGCGATGCCGAAGGCTCGTTCGGCACCCGCAGCAACCCCGAACTGCCCTTCGGGCCCCCACTCGGCGATGTTGAGATAGATTTCCATGATCCGCTGTTTGGGCATGACCAGGTCGATATAGAAGGCGAGCGGAATTTCGAGTGCCTTGCGGACGTAGCTGTGATCGTTCCAGAGAAAGAGATTGCGGGCGACCTGCATGGTAATGGTGGACGCGCCGCGAGCGTCCTCGCCCGCGAGCACCTTTTCAACCTCGTCGCGCAGGGCGCCGAGGTCCACCCCCAGATGCTGGCAGAACTGACCGTCTTCGGAGAGGATCACCGAGGCCTTGAGCCGGTCGGAGATGTCGCCGATGTCCCGCCACGCGCGTATGACGGGTTGGCCCGAGACATAGCGCTGGAGCATGGGCACCGAGACCGGATCGATGATGAGGTAAACCGGCGTCAGCACCAATGGAATGGCAACCAGGAGCGCCAGCGCCATGCCGCCCAGGCGCAGGATCCGCCACATGCCCTTTTTTCGTCGTGCCATGGGGATGCTCTAGCGCCGGGGAGAGCCTAAATCCACCCCGGGCGGTGCTTGCTCCCGCGCCAGCGGTCGGCTAGCACTTCGCCCATGTACGATTTCGCCGCCGACATCGCCGATTGCGCCAAAGAGGTGGAAGCTGGCCTCGCCCGAGCGCTCACCACGGATGCGCTTTCTGGCCCCGGGCCCGCGGCCGAGCGGGTGGTCGCCGCCATGCGGCACGGGAGCCTCGAGGGTGGCAAGCGCTTGCGGCCCTTGCTGGTGCGCCAGGCCGCAGCGGTGTTCAACGTGGCGGCGGTAGCGGCATTGCCGGCCGGGCTCGCCGTTGAAATGGTGCATTGCTATTCCCTGGTGCATGACGATTTGCCGGCCATGGACGATGACGATCTGCGCCGGGGTCGGCCAACGGTGCACAAGGCGTTCGACGACGCGACTGCCATCCTCGCCGGGGATGGACTGCTGACCCATGCCTTCGGGCTCCTCAGCGATCCCCAATGCCATCCTGATCCCGCCGTGCGCATTGCGCTGGTCGCCGAGCTGGTCGCCGGCTCGGGCGCGGGCGGCATGGTCGGCGGGCAGATGCGCGACATCGAAGGCGAGCGCGGCGGCTTTTCCAATGGAGAAATCGCCACCATGCAGGCCATGAAGACGGGGGCGCTGATCCGCGCCAGCGTGCGTATCGGCGCCCGGCTGGGTGGGGCCGACGCGCGGGCGCTCTCGGCACTGACAGCCTATGCTGAGGCTGCAGGCCGTGCTTTTCAGCTGGCGGACGATATTCTCGATGTCACGGCGACCGCCGAGGCCATGGGCAAGGCAACGGGTAAGGACGCAGCACAGGGCAAACAAACCCTGGTCGCGCAACTGGGGTTGGAGGGCGCGCGTTCGGAGCTGTCCGCAACCGTCAATGCGGCGCTTTCCGCCCTGCGCACCTTTGGCCCCAAGGCCGATGGACTGCGCGCCACCGCCCGCTACTTCGCCTCCCGCGAGAACTGATATAAACATGGCCATTCTCGAAAGCATCAATGTGGGCGAACCTCGCCCGATCCCCGGCAAGTCCACCCTCACCGGCATCTACAAGGAACCCGTCGACGGCGAGGTGACCATCACCAAACTGGGGATCGAAGGCGACGCCATCGTCAATCGCAAGCATCATGGCGGCAAGGATCAGGCGATCTACCTCTATTTCGCCGACGACTACCGCTGGTGGAGCGAGCAACTGGACCAGGAATTGGCGCCCGGTACCTTTGGCGAGAACCTCACCATTGCTGGCGTTGAAGGCCGCATCGTCTCTGTGGGGGATCGGTTCACCATGGATGAAGTCGTGCTGGAGGTTACCTCCCACCGCACGCCCTGCGCCACCTTCGCGGCACGCATGGACGACCCCAAATTTCTCAAGCGCTTTCATCAGGCCAATCGCCCCGGCGCCTATTGCCGGGTGATCGAGACGGGCGCCATCCATGCCGGCGAACCAGTGCTGCACACCCCGTTCGCCGGAGCGCATGTCACCGTTGCCGAACTGATGGCGCTGGACGGTGTGCGGGACCTCGACGCCGATTTCCTCCGCCGCGCACTCAAGGCGCCTATCCACCACAAGATGCGCACCGAGTACGAGGAGCGCCTCGCTAAGCTGACCTGAGAGCATCCATGAGCCTTTCGACCGTTCAAGCCGATCTGGCGCTCCGTGCGCCCGACCTCTCCGTAATCATCACCGAGGATTCCACAGCCACGGTGCAGTTGGCGGCGCAAGTTCATGGCGTGGAACCCGGCCAGATCGCCAAGACGCTCTGCATCCGGGTCAATGGCGAGGTGCTGCTCCTGGTGACGCGCGGCGATGCCCGGCTGGATAACCAGAAGTCCAAAGCGGCTCTGGGTGGTCGGCCGCGCATGCTGGGCGGCGAAGAGGTCGAGCAATTGACCAGCCACAAGGTGGGCGGGGTCTGCCCCTTCGGCCTGCCCTCGCCCCTGCCGATCTATCTCGATACCTCGCTCAAGATCTATGACGAACTCATTCCCGCGGGCGGGGATACCCATTCCTCGGTGCGCCTCACGCTTGATCGGCTGGCTGAGCTCTGCGGCAACAAATGGGTCGATGCTTGCCAGCCGCCCGCGCTTGCCGAGCAGGAATAAGGGCCCTATATCGCCGGCAAGCGAGGACGACCGCCCCCTATCCGGGATAGGCGCGCGGGCGGCCCGGAGCCCGTGGGAATTGCCGTGCGAACCCCAGCCGACCGCCTGCGCCACGCCATCAGCTTCGAGATCACCGGCATCATCGTCGCGACGCCACTGGCTGCCTTGTTTTTCCACCTGCCGGGGGAAAGCTCGGCCGTCATTGTTGTCGTCAGCGCCAGCGTCGCGATGGTGTGGAACTATCTCTACAACTGGGGTTTCGACCGGCTGATGCAGCGCCTGCGTGGCACCACGGCCAAGACGCCGTCCCTGCGCGTGCTCCACGCTATTCTGTTCGAAGGCGGGCTCCTGGTGCTGATGCTGCCGCTGGTCGCCTGGTATCTCGGCATCAGCCTATGGGCCGCGCTGCTGCTCGACCTCGCCCTGGCCGGGTTCTACGTGGTCTATGCCTTTGTCTTCAACTGGGCCTATGACCGGCTGTTCCCGCTGCCAGAGTGGCAGGCGCATGGGGCGGGAGGGAGCGGCTGAGAGCGTAACGAGGGGCCACGTGCCTCCAGTCGTGGAGTGCCGGCGCAGACCGGCCACCTAGATGGGCACGCGCCGGCGCCCGCGCCAAAGCAGCCACCCCATTGCTCCGATCCAACAGACCAGGATCAGCCCGAGACCACGCTCGTAGAGGCCGAACCAGTTGGAAGGCACAAAAAAGAAGAACGGCACCGTCACGATCCAGAGTGCCCCCAGCAACATGCTCGCAGCCGCCCAACTCCGGTTCACCCGGCGCAGGCTCGCTCCAAGCAGAAAGGTCGCGAGGGCAAACAGAATGCCGAGCGCGTAGACGGCGTTGATATGGATATCGGCGCCCCTGTTCTGCTGCCCGGCATATTCATTGAAGTAGCCAATCACGAAGATGTCGATACCGATCAGCAGGAGGGCCAATGCGCCAAGGAGTCCCTTGCTGTCCTTCAAGCGCCAGCGGGCAACGCCGACTGCGAGGGCTATCGTGCCAATAGCCATGGCATAGAGGCCACTGTCCTGAATCCAGGCGAACCTTCCAACAGCGAGTGAACTGATGCTTTGGCTGATCATGCTATAGCCATCGACCACCAAGGCACCGAGCAGATCGGTGATGACCGCGGCGGCAACACCGAAGACACCAGCAAGGCCGCACACCTCGAGAAATCGCGAGCGCCGATGTTCCTGCTCGTAAAGGGAGCCGGCATAGGAGACCTCGTCATATCTATGGGGATTCGCCATTTTTTTGCGCTTCGGTGAGTTCATGCCGGCTACGCAGAACGAGCTGCCCATGGTCCAGTTGCAATCGGCAAAGGCCATGTCCCAACGAGCTCCCGTGCCGGTCACGGACAGCACGATGCGAGCGCTGCATAGCGGCGTGGCAACCATCGCTTTCCAGCCCGCGTTGCCCTGCCATTCCAACAGAACGGAGGAGACCGATCATGCGAAAGCTTATTGCCATTTCCACGGCATTGGCCATGGCCGCAGGAGCAGCCCCGGGGCTAGCACAAACGACGACAGAAGTGTCCGAAAGCGGCGTTGACGACAGCGCCGTCACCCGCGCCGAACTCGATGTCAACCAGGACAACGACGGTGCGGAGACCGACGCAGCGGATGACAGCTATGGCGCCGCCATCGCCGCAGTAACCGGCTGGGAGGATGTGGATCTCGCTGGCATCACCGAGCAGTCGCAGGTAACGATCGTGCCGCTCTCCACCCTCAAGGGCGGTTCGGAAGATGAGGCGGCGGCCTTTGATACCGCCCTTGCCGCTCACGCCATGGCCAAGGCCGATGTGCACGCAGCGGTGGCCGACAACAGCGCCATCGCCGCGAAAGTGGAAGCCGAAGGCTTCGCCAATGACGATGTCGTGGCGATCAGGTCCAAACAGGATGGCTCGGTCACGGTCTATGTAGACGACCGCGCTTAGCCCTTGCGCCGGCTGCCAGCTCCAGCCTGGCAGCCGATCCAACCATCCAGGCTCATCCCGGCCGAACCTGGGGTTGACTACCGCACTGTGCTGGACTGAGCGGCCGCGCGCCGGCCTTTACTCCGCCGCGTCTTGCCGACCAGCGCCGAACTTGCGCTCGATATAGTCCGCGACCATCACCTTGAACTGGTCGGCGACATCAGCGCCGCGCAGGGTGGCGACTTTCTCGCCATCGACAAAGACCGGGGCGGCCGGGGTTTCGCCAGTGCCGGGGAGCGAGATGCCGATATTGGCGTGCTTGCTCTCGCCCGGGCCGTTGACGATGCAGCCCATCACCGCCACCGACAGCGACTCGACGCCGGGATAGCGCTCGCGCCATTCGGGCATGGAGGAGCTGAGGTGGTCCTGGATGTCCTTGGCTAGCGTCTGAAACGTGGTCGATGTGGTGCGACCGCAGCCGGGACATGCGGCAACCACCGGCAGGAACTGGCGAAAGCCCATGGTCTGCAGCAATTCCTGCGCGACCTTGACCTCGAGCGTGCGATCACCACCCGGCTCGGGGGTGAGCGAGATGCGGATGGTGTCGCCGATCCCCTGCTGGAGGAGGATGCCCAGGGCTGCCGAGGACGCGACGATGCCTTTGGAGCCCATGCCCGCCTCGGTGAGGCCGAGATGGAGCGCATAGTCGCAGCGGGCCGCCAGATCCTGGTAAACCGCGATCAGGTGCTGGACGTCGGACACCTTGGTGGAGAGCAGGATCTTGTTGCGCGGCAGGCCAATTTCTTCGGCGCGCTGGGCGGAAAGCAGCGCGGACTGGATGATCGCCTCGCGCTGCACGGCAGCGGCCGAAATCGGCGCCGCGGAGCGGGCATTCTCGTCCATGAGGCGGGTAAGGAGCTCTTCGTCGAGCGAGCCCCAATTGACCCCGATACGCACCGGCTTGTCGTAGCGTAGAGCGAGTTCGATCAGCGTGGTGAATTGAGTGTCGCGCTTAGCCTTGAAACCGACATTGCCCGGATTGATCCGGTATTTCGCCAAGGCTTCGGCGCAGGCCGGATGATCGGAGAGCAGCTTGTGGCCGATATAGTGGAAGTCGCCCACCAGCGGCACGTCATAGCCCATGGAAAGGAGGCGGTCGCGAATGTGCGGCACGGCGGCGGCGCTCTCGTCCCGGTCGACCGTGATGCGCACGATCTCCGAGCCAGCGCGGGAGAGCTGCATCACCTGCCGGACGGTTGCATCGATATCGGCCGTATCGGTATTGGTCATGGACTGGACGACCACGGGCGCGCCACCGCCCACCATCACCCCACCGACATCAACGCCCACCGATTGCCTGCGTGCGGCTGGACCGGCCATGAATTCACCTCGCATTGCTCTGGTCGAGAGATAAGCTCCCAAGCCTAGAAGAGCAATGCGACGCTTGCGTGATCTCGTGGAGGGCTGGTGCCGCTTATGTGATGGCGCCATCTTGAACCGGCGCGCGGGTGCACCATTTATCAAGCATGATCAAGATGCTCCTCCCCCGCCTCGTGCTTTTCCGCAAGGAAGTCGTTCAGCTCTGGAAGGCGTTTTGGGCGCCCCAGACCCCGCTTTATCTCAAGGCCGCGACGCTGTTCGTTGCGTTCTACCTGGTCAATCCATTCGACATCGTGCCGGATTTCATCCCCTTGGCCGGCTGGGTCGATGATATTGTCCTCGTGCCCCTGATGGTGAGCTGGATTGTCTCCCGGCTGCCTGTGCCCGCCTATGCGGGTGCCAGACGCCCGAGCGGTTCGACCATCGACGGACGCGCCCGCAGGCTCTAGGCGCATCTGACCAGAAACGGAAAGCCCGGCAGCGATGCCGGGCTTTCTTTTTGTTAGTCGAGCCGCACCAGGAGGTCCTTGGCGTCGATCTGGTCACCCGGCTTGATAAGGAGTTCAGCGACAACGCCGTCGATCTCGGCATGGATGGCAGTTTCCATCTTCATCGCCTCGATCGAGCAGAGCACGTCGCCCGCCTGCACCTGCTGGCCTTCCTTGACCGCGAGGGTCGAGATGACGCCCGGCATCGGGGCTCCCACCTGCTTAGGGTCGCCGGCCACCGCCTTGGCGCGGGCTTTGACTTCGCCAGCCTTGAGGCGATCGGGCACGGTGATGGTACGCGGCTGGCCATTAAGATCGAAAAAGACACGGACCTCGCCTTTTTCATTGGTTTCAGCGCGGCCGAGATAGTTGACGACGAGCGTCTTGCCTTTCTCGATATCGACCAGCAGTTCCTCGCCTTCGCTCAGGCCATAAAAGTAAACGGGCGTGGGCAGCACTTCGGTCGGGCCGTAGCGGTCCTGGGTCTTTTCGAAGTCGGAATAGACCTTGGGGTACATGAGGTAGGAGGCGAGGCGATAATCGTCCACCTCGTGCCCCACTTCCTCGGTCACCTTGGTGCGCTCGGCTTTGAGGTCGACATCCTTGAGATAGGAGCCGGGGCGCTCCGTCAGCGCTTCCTTGCCCTTGAGCACTTTCTTCTGCAGTTCCTTGGGGAAGCCGCCGGGCGGCTGGCCCAGATCGCCGGCAAAGAAGCCAACGACGGAATCGGGGAAGGCGATGTCGCGATTGGGGTCTTCGACCTCCTTGCGCGTCAACCCGGCCGAGACCATGGCGAGCGCCATGTCGCCCACCACCTTGGAGCTCGGCGTCACCTTGACGATGTCGCCGAACATCTGGTTGACGTCGGCATAGGTCTGGGCGACCTCGTGCCAGCGCGTTTCGAGCCCCAGCGATCGGGCCTGTTCCTTGAGATTGGTGAACTGCCCGCCAGGCATTTCATGCAGGTAGACTTCCGAGGCACCGCCTTTGAGATCGCTCTCGAAAGCCCGGTACTGCGTGCGCACGGCCTCCCAGTAAAACGAGATCTGCCGGATCGCATTGGGGTCGAGCTCGGGATTGCGGTCGCCATCGGCCAAAGCTGCCACAAGCGACCCCAACGTGGGCTGGGACGTCGTGCCCGAAAGGGCATCCATGGCCGCATCCACCCCATCGACACCGGCATCCACTGCCGCGAGCACCGTCGCCGCCGAGGCGCCGGAGGTGTCATGGGTGTGGAGATGGATGGGCAGGTCGACCTCTTGCTTGAGCGTGGAGATCAGCGTGCGGGCGGCGGCCGGCTTCAACAAACCAGCCATATCCTTGATGCCCAGCACATGCGCACCGGCGCGCTCAAGTTCCTTGGCTAGCCCGACATAGTAGCGCAAATCGTATTTCGAGCGGCTGGCATCGAACAGGTCACCGGTATAGCAAATGACGCCTTCGGCGACCTTGCCTTCCTCGATTACCGCATCGAGCGAGACTCGCATGTTCTCGACCCAGTTGAGGCAGTCAAACACGCGGAAGATATCCACGCCGCCCCGCGCTGCCTGGCGAACGAAGAATTTGACCACGTTGTCGGGATAGTTGGTGTAACCTACGCCATTGGAGCCCCGCAGCAGCATCTGCGTCAGGATATTGGGTGCGCCCTCCCGCACCTGGGCGAGGCGCTCCCATGGGTCCTCGTTGAGAAAGCGCATGGCGACGTCGAAGGTCGCGCCACCCCAGCATTCAAGGCTGAAGAGATCCGGCAGGCCGCGCGAATACGCCTTGGCAATGCGCGTGATGTCATAGGAGCGCATGCGGGTGGCCAGCAGGCTCTGATGCGCATCACGCATGGTCGTGTCGGTGAAAAGGACGCGCTTTTGCGCCTTCATCCACTTGGCGAGCCCGGCGGCGCCTTCGCGCTCCAGGGTCTGCCGACTGCCCTCAATGGTGCCCAGAGGGGGAAATTCCGGCACCACCGGCGCGGCAGCATCGGCCGGTGGCCGGGGCCGGTCCCTGACTTCGGGGTGCCCGTTCACCGTCACGTCGGCAATGTAGCTGAGGAGCTTGGTCGCGCGGTCCTTGCGCGGCTTTAGGTCGAACAGTTCGGGCGTCGTATCGATGAACCGCGTAGTGTAGCGGTTCTCGACGAAGTCCGGATGATTGATGATGTTTTCAAGAAACGCCAGATTGGTGGCGACACCGCGGATACGGAATTCACGCAAGGCGCGGTGCATGCGCGCAATAGCCTCCTCGGCCGTTGGCGCCCAGCAGGTGACCTTTTCAAGGAGCGGATCGTAGTAGCGGGTGATGACCGCACCCGAATAGGCGGTGCCGCCATCGAGCCGCACGCCAAAGCCGGTGGCGCCACGATAGGCGGTAATGCGACCATAATCGGGAATGAAGTTCTGCTCGGGATCTTCGGTGGTCACGCGGCACTGAATGGCCGCGCCGTGGAGCTTGATATCTTCCTGGCGCGGCACGCCAGACTCGGGCGTACCGATCACCGCGCCATCAAGCGCATGGATCTGCGCCTTGACGATGTCGATGCCGGTCACTTCCTCGGTGACGGTGTGCTCCACCTGGATACGCGGATTGACCTCGATGAAGTAGAATTTGTTGGTGTCGGCATCGAGCAGGAACTCGACCGTGCCGGCGCCACGATAATTGGCGGCCTTGCCGAGGCGCACGGCCGCATCGGTCAGCTCCTTGCGTACGTCTTCGGACAGGTAAGGCGCGGGGGCGCGCTCGACCACTTTCTGGTTGCGCCGCTGCACCGAGCAATCGCGCTCGAAGAGATGGACGAGATTGCCGTGATCGTCGCCCAGCAACTGCACTTCGACGTGCCGGGCGCGCTCGATCAGCTTTTCGAGATACATCTCGTCCTTGCCAAAGGCGGCCTTGGCCTCGCGCTTGCCTTCGGAAACCTCGTGGACCAGCGACTTCTCGTCCATGATGCGGCGCATGCCGCGCCCGCCGCCACCCCAACTCGCCTTGAGCATCAAGGGGTAGCCGATCTCGGCGGCCATCTTGCGCACCAGGTCCATATCGTCCGGCAGCGCATCGGTGGCGGGCACCACTGGCACCTTGGAGGCAATGGCCATGTTGCGCGCAGCAACCTTGTTGCCCAGGTCCCGCATGGTCTGTGCGCGCGGCCCGATGAAGATGATGCCTGCGTCCTCGCAGGCGTCGGCAAATTCGGGGCTCTCGGACAGGAGGCCGTAACCGGGATGGATGGCGTCGGCACCCGCAATGCGCGCCACGCGGATATACTCGTCGATCTGGAGATAGGCTTCGACGGGCCCCTTGCCCTTGCCAATCAGATAGGCTTCGTCCGCCTTGAAGCGATGAAGCGCCAGCTTGTCTTCCTCGGCATAGGCCGCAACGGTCTTGAGACTGAGTTCATTGGCGGCGCGAAACACGCGGATGGCGATCTCGCTGCGGTTGGCGACAAGGATTTTCTTGATTGGCATCGATACAGGTCCGAGCAGGAGGGACATGGGACCGCCGAGGCGATCCGGCTCACGGAGCTATGGAGCAGGCGGGACGGGTGTCCCACCGTCCGCAAAAAACTTGATCAGTTGCGGCCGAGATGGGCCGCCAGATGGCGCATGTCATAGCCGGCCTGGGCAGCTTCCGAGATGATCTCGTCGGCATCGCGCTCACCGGCCTGGCTCAGCGCCCAGAGCGTGGTTGACCGCGTGCCGGAGCGGCAAAAGGCGAAGACCGGACCTTGGCTGGTTTCGAGCACCTGGCGCGTTTGCTCGACCATTTCGGGGTTCACCCCCTCGCGGCCCAGTGGAATGGCATGATAGTCGATCCCCTCGGCTCGCGCTGCCGCTTCGATGTCGGCGCCGGTCGGCTGGTCCGGGGACTCCCCTTCGGGGCGGTTGTTGATGATGGTGGTGAAACCGGCGGCTTTGAGCGCTGCAACATCTTCAGGCTGGATCTGCCCAGCTACGGTGATGCGATCGTTGATCCGCTTCAATTCCAACTGCCTATCTCCCATGCCGTCAGAGGCCTTCGGCACGGGTTATAGCGGCCCGCTTGCCTTGCGCGCAACTGTAACAGCGAAAGAAGGCCTTAGGCGGCGGTCTGGGACAGGCGATTGGATTCCAGAGGTTGCGGCCGGCCCAGAAGGAAACCCTGGAAGCCAGTGCATCCCGCCTTGCGCAGCAGCTCCAGCTGTTCCTGCGTTTCGATGCCTTCGGCGATCACCTCTACAGGCAGCGAACGGGCGATGTCGCAGATAGCAGCGACGATCATGCCGTCAATGCGGCTGGTGCCCAGATTAGCCACGTAGGTCCGGTCGATCTTGATGATATCGAAAGAGAAGCCGCGCAGATATTGCAAGCTCGCATAGCCAGCCCCGAAGTCGTCAATGGCGACGCGCAATCCAAACGCCCGCAATGCGTCGAGATTGACGAGCTCCACGCCGCGGGCCGTGAGCGGCACCGTTTCGGTGATCTCGATGATAATCCGGTGCGGGTCAGCGCCGGTCTCCCGGATGATAGCAGCGAACCGCTGTGAAAAGTCGGCATGACGCAGTTGCGCGGGAGAAACATTGACGCTGACCGAGCCACTCAGGTGCGACAGGTCCAGGCAGGCGCGTCGCAGCACCCATTCCCCCAGTTTCTCGATGAGATCGCTTTCTTCGGCAATGGCGATGAAATGAGCAGGCGATATGGTGCCCCGCACCTGATGGCGCCAACGCACCAGAGCTTCATGCGACTTGATCGTCATGTCAGCGGCAAAGATCGGCTGGTAGTGTAGCTCGATCTCGTCGAGCAGCAGCGCCGCGCGCAGTTCCCGTTCGACAAAGCGCCGGTGCCGCTCATCCCCGAGCATATCGGGGTCGAACGAGACCACGCACCTGCGGCCCGCCTTCTTGGCCTTGTAGAGCGCCAGATCAGCGCGCGAGATAAGTTCGTCGACGTCGGTGGCATCGACAGGCGCGAGCGCGATGCCGATGCTGGCCGAGAGCCGCACCCGGCGCCCGCCGATCCCCGTGGGCCGCTCCAGTCGGCGCAGCAATTCTTCGCCCACGCGCATCAGCGCTGCCCGGTTGTCGAGGCCCAGAATGGCAATGCCGAATTCATCTCCCCCCAGCCTGCCGATCAGCGCCCCCGGCATGACTTCGCGGATCGCATCGGCCAATTGCACCAGCGCCCGGTCCCCGGCTCCGTGGCCGGCGCTATCATTGAGCACCTTGAGATTGTCGAGGTCGAGCTGCAGATAGCCCGCTACTTTGTCCGAGCCGTGATGGATTTCAGCCCGCAACGTTTCGAGGAAATAGGAGCGGGTCGCCACGCCGGTTAACGCGTCCCGATGCGCCAGCGCCATCACGTCGCGCGAGGCCTTTGCAGCTCCAGCGATACGCGCCCGCATCAGCCGCTGTCCGAACACCAGCAGCAGCGCTGCGGAGAGGCAGGCGGCGATCCCAAGCAGTGGCACCAATTGGCCCGAAGGCTCCTGAGCCAGACCAAGCGCCTGTGCTGCCAGTGCAAGAGCTCCTAGCACGGCCAGAGCCGCCGCGCTCCAGGAGACGTCGCGATAGGCATGGACAATGGGGCGAAGGATGTGGTCGCGACGCATGGAGCACCCAGGTTAAGCCAGACTGACCCGCCATTATCGGCGCGCAGTCGCACCTTTGTGGCACTCCAAACGTGAACGCTGAGTAAATTGCCTTATAGTGCAACAACTTAGAGGAGCGATAGCGCGGGCAATCCGGTCAGGGCTACCCAGTCGCCGTGACGACCAGATGACAGTTCCGCCGATCGCCAGCGATCTTGCCGCACATGGTTAACAGGACCCTAAGGCGCGACCAGGCCGACCCACTCGCCCCATAGGTCCTGCCGTTCCGCTACAAAGCGTTCAGCGACTGCAGCCGCCGTGGCGCCGGGTTCGGTGAGTTGCGTCAACAGCGCATTCATTTCGGTGAGCGGCAGTACCGCTCGTCCGAAATAGCCGGCAATGCTGGGCAGTTCGGCGAACACCCATTCGGCAACCGCGACCACCACCACTTCGCTGGGAAAGGCACTTGGCTGGGGGCCCGCACAGATGGTCTCGGCCAGGCACGCAAACGCCTCTTCGCTATAAAGGCCCATGTCCAGCGGCACGAAACCGAACTGGGCGATGATCCCATTGGGCTGCCAATAGTAGAACAACACCGGATCCTGCCCGCTGATGGCTTGGGCGATCAGCGTGTCCATCTCAAAGCGGGTCGCCGGCTCGACGATCTCCACCTGATCGGCGATACCGTGCGCGGCGATGAGGTTGCGGTTAATAATGGCGCAGGCCCAATCGGGGGGACACGAGATGAAGCGCACCCGCTCCCCCTCGTTGAGGGTGGGCAGGATCTCGGAGAGCCCCGCGGCCGTGGTCAATTCAGGATGAGCTTCCGCCACAAAATCGGGCACGAACCAGCCTTCGAAACTGGGCTCGACATAGGTCGGCGCGGCCGGACGCAGCATCTGCGCCTCGATGCCGGCATTCCAGAGCTCGGGCACCCGTGTCGCCCACATCTCAGGGATCACCGCCGGTTGACCTGTGGAACCCATGGAGGTGACGCTCGCAGTCAAATCGCCCGGCGTGATCTGCAGCGTGCAGCCGAACTGCTGCAGCACCAGACGAGTGTGGATCTCGGCTAAAAGCTCCGCCGAAGGCCAGCCCATCCGCGCGATGGTCAATGGCTGCGTGCCGCAGGGGGCAGTCGCAACGGGCGCATCCGCCAGGGGAGCCGCGGCCTCGGCGGCAGCGTCGTCCTGCGCCTCGTCGAGGACGGTGATCTGCGCCAGTGCGGGTTGGGCCAACAGGCACGCCAGTGCCAGGCCCCGCAACCATGCCGACACGCTTGCCATGGGCATCCCTCCTTGCTTGCTAGTTCTATGCAAAATGCCTGCGCGTTAAGCAACCTGAGCGAGCCGCCGATTTGCCCGCTATACCCCGGTGACTCCCCGCTCCGAAATGTGCAACAGTCCTTTCAGCGGGGCGCGAGTTGCGCCCGCTTTATCGCGTTGTTCCGCGTGAGACTGGCTCCAGGCAAGGCGCCGCCGCGACGGGATAACCCAAGAGAGGGATGTGCATGCGCAATATCAAGAAGACCCTTACCCTGGCCGTTGCCGCTTCGACCCTTGCCGTGGCAGCTCCTGCCATCGCTCAGGAAGTCAAGATTGGCTTTCTGGCCGACGTAACTGGCCCAATCGCTGGTTTCGCACCAGGCATGGTGGAGGCTGGCAACCTCGCCATCACCAACATCAACGAGCAGGGCGGCGTCCTCGACGGGCAGGATCTGGTCTCGGTTCTCGCCGATAGCGCCTGTGACGGCGGCGCCGCTGGCCCGGCCGCTGACCGTCTGGTCAACTCCGAGCAGGTCACCGCAATCTTCGGCGCCTATTGCTCGGGTGCAACCATTGCCGGCGCCAACAGCTCGGCTATCCCCGGCAATGTGGTGATGATCTCGCCGGCCTCGACCGCTCCGGCCGTGGCCGAGCTCGAGGACAACGACCTCGTCTACCGCAACGTCGTTCCGGACTCGATCCAGGGCGTTGAGGCAGCCAACCTGCTGCTCGACCAGGGCATCACCGAAGTCGGCATGACCTATGTCAACAATGACTATGGTTCAGGTCTCGCCGGTGCCTTCGAGGAAGCCTTCACCGCTGGCGGCGGCACCGTGCTCGCCAATGTCGCCCATGAAGACGGCAAGGCCGACTACCGTCCCGAAATCGGCCAGATTGAAGCCTCGGGTGCAACCACCCTGGTCATCTATGGCTACGAAAACGCTGGCGGTGGCGCCATCCTCAACCAGGCTATCGAAGCAGGGTCATTCGACCAGTTCGTAGGCGGTGACGGCATGGCCGGCGAGGCACTCGTTGCCAACCGCGACGCCGGTTCGCTCGAGGGCATGATCCTGACCCAGGCAGCGCCTGCCGAAGGTCCGGCCTTCGATGCTTTCGCGGCCATCACCGAAGCCGCTGGCCAGGACCCGACCGGGACCTATGTCACGACCTCCTACGACGCTGTGTTCCTGTTGGCCCTGGCCATCGAGAAGGCCGGCACCGCCGACCGCGACGGCATTGCCGCTGCGCTGCGTGAAGTCGCCAACGCTCCGGGCGAGACTATTCTTCCCGGCGAATGGGAGAAGGCCAAGGAACTGATCGCTGCTGGCACTGACATCGACTACGAAGGCGCTTCGGGCACCATCGAGTTCGATGACGTCGGCGACGTGGCCGGCGCCATCAACTATTACGTCATCGAAGGCGGCGAAGTGGTCAACAAGGGCCTGATCGGGCAGTAATCGTCCGATAGCATTGCATGAAGGCCCGGGAGCAATCCCGGGCCTTTTTCTTGGGAGCGGCTGATGGCTGACGATGAAACCCTCGCATTTTATGCAGCCCGAGCCGGCGAGTATGTCCAGCACGGCAGCGACACGCCGGGCACGCACCTCCGCGCCTTCATGGATCGTCTGCCCGCCAGAGCGCGGGTGCTGGAACTGGGCACCGGCAGCGGGCGGGATGCCGCCGCTATGCTGTCCCGCGGGATCGATGTCGACCCGACCGATGCTTCCGCCGAACTGGCAGCGGAGGCCACACGGCGCATCGGCCGACCGGTGCGCCTGCTGCGTTTTGATGAGCTTTCTGCACGGGAAGAGTATGACGGGGTCTGGGCGTCGGCCAGCCTGCTGCACGCGCCCGCCGCCGAACTCACCGACGATCTGCGCCGCATCCACCGTGCGCTGCGCCATGGCGGTGTCTTCACCGCAAGCTTCAAGGCTGGAAATGGCGAGGGTCGCGACCGCTTTGGACGGTACTACAACTATCCTGACCGGGAGAGCCTGCTAGCTCACTATCGGGCAGCCGCCGACTGGTCCGAGCTCACGCTCGAGGAAGTGGCTGGTGGCGGCTTTGACGGTGAGCCTACGCAGTGGCTGTGGGTCACCGCCCGACACTAACGGGCGGTGCCGTTTCTTTATCGCCCCTCGCGCTTCACCACTTCGGGGATCAGCCCCTTGGGCGCATAGCGCAGCGCCACGGTAATCACCACGCCCAGCACGAAGACGCGCATCTGCAAGGCACGCGAGTCAATCTCGGGAATGGCACCCCAGCCCAGGCTTTCGGTCAGCACCGAGAGATTGAGGAAGATCAGCTGCGCCAGCGGATCGGAGATGACCCAGACAATGTAGATCAGGAAAGCGCCAAGCACGACGCCCCAATTGTTACCGGCGCCGCCCACGATCACCATCACCCAGATCATGAAAGTGTGGTTGATCGGCTGGTAGCCCGATGGGTCGAAAATCTGCGTGAAGGTCGCCAGGATCCCGCCACCAACACCCATCAGAATCGAGCCGAAGATAAAGAGTTCAAGCTGACGGCCGGTGACGTTCTTGCCCATCGAACTGGCGGCAACATGGTTGTCGCGAATGGCGCGCATCATGCGGCCCCATGGCCCGCCATAGGCACGCTGCACGAAGAAGAAGGCGACCACGAGGATCACCACCGCTAGGATAAGGAAGAAAATGCGAGCGCCGACGAAACTATCGGCGATCGAGAAACCCATCGCCTGCAGCTCTTGCGGCAGCGGCGTTGGCCAAGGCATGGGCGAGACGGTCATCGTGCCGCGCGTCAGCCAGTCCATGTTCTTGATCAGCGCACGGATGATCTCAGAAATGCCGATGGTGGCGATCGCTAGATAATCGGTGCGCAGCCCCAGGCTGATCTTGCCGACAAAAAAGGCGATCACGGCCGCCACCAGCCCACCAAAGGCCCAACCCAGAACCGGATGGAGGCCCAGCCCGCCCACGAAACCGGCCGTCGATTCGATATAGGCGGCAGCCGGATCGATTTGCGTACGGTAGATGATGTAGCCGACGAACCACGCCAGAGCGACAAGCGCGGTCTTCCACTTGCCAGTGATCCCGATGCGATCGGCACGGCGGGCCAGGAGGACGAGAGCAAGACCGATAAGGAAGGCACCCAGCGCCCGCCCCAGCATCATCGGCCCGTCGCTTTCCCAAAACGCCATGTTGACGGGGTAGGACAGGAACACAGTTGAAGCACCGCCTACCATCATGAAGCCCATGATGGCGAAGTTGAACAGCCCCCCATAACCCCACTGTATATTAAGCCCCAGCGCGACCAGGGCAAACGCCGTCGCCTGCACGAGGATGAGCAGGATCGAGGCACTGCCCTGCACCACACCGGTGATCACGACCAAGACGAACATGGCGGCAAACAGCATGAGGCCCCGCGCCAAAGGCGTGTCCCAGCCCCGGCGATTGCTGACGGCAGCGGCGGTCATGTCGAGGCTCCCTTGAAGATACCGGTGGGGCGGACAAGCAGGGTGATGACCAGGATCACAAAGGCCACGGTCAACTTATATTCGGTGGGCACCAGCGCTAGGTTGGCCGGCAGCGCCATGGTTTCTGGCAGGACGCTGTTGAGCGGGCGCAGCACCGCCGTCCAGTTAAAGACCGCAAGGGTCTCGGCAAAGGCGATCAAGAAACCACCAACAATGGCGCCATAGGCATGGCCGAGGCCACCCACGATGGCCGCCGCAAAGATCGGCAGGACGATGTTGAAGGCGAGGTCGGGCATCAATGCCACGTCGAGCGCCAGCATAGTGCCCGCAACGCAGGCGAGCGAACCGGCGATGATCCAGGTGACCCGTACCACCAGCGCCGTATTGATGCCTGACACCTGGGCCAGATCGGCGTTATCGGCCATTGCGCGCATGGCCTTGCCCAGCCGCGAGCGGGTGAGGAAGAAATGCAGGGCCACAACGATCATGGCGGTGACCACGAACATGATCAGCTGCGGCTCGGTGATCGAGATCGGCCGTGAGCCACCGACCCAACTCATATCGATGCGAAAAATGTCCTTGGGCTCAGCGGCAAAGAACGAGCGCGTTCCCGATCCGAAGATCAGGCGCAGCAAGCCCTGGATCATCAGCGTCACGCCGATCGAGGCGATGAGCAGTGTCACTGGCTTGGCACCGCGACGACGCAGTGGCGCATAAAACCCCCGGTCGATGCCCAGAGCGAGAATAGCCGTAATCACCATGGCGACGGGCAGAACGACGAAGCCGCTCGGCAGAGGCGTCACAATACCCAGGGCGGCCAGCATGGCTGACAGCACAAAGGCGACAAAGGCGCCCATGGTCATCATGTCGCCATGGGCGAAATGGGCGAAGCGCAAAATGCCGAAGATCAGCGTCACGCCAATGGCGCCCAAGGCATAGATCGAACCCAGCACCGTGCCCGATATCAGCACGCGGTTGATAAAGAAGATCAGTTCGTCCATGCGGCGACCCGGAGATTGTGCAGGTGTGGCGAGATGCCCCTCATCCGGCGCTGCGCGCCAACTTTTCCCACAAGGGGAGAAGAAAAAGAAGGACGGGATGACGCCACATCGCCTTCTCCCCGCGTGGGAGAAGGTGCCTGAAGGGCGGATGAGGGGGAGTGCGCTGAATACATACTCACCCCCCCAGGAAACTTTTGGCGACTTCGGGATCGGCGATCAGTTCAGGTCCTGTGCCGGTGAAGCGGTTTTGCCCGCCTGCGAGCACGAAGCCCTTCGAAGCGAACGCCAGCGCCTGCCGGGCATTCTGCTCCACCATGAGGATGCCGACACCCTCCTTGTTGACGCGCACGATGGTCTCGAAAATCTCGATGACATAGCGCGGCGACAGGCCCGCCGAGGGCTCGTCCAGCATCAAAAGCTTGGGCTGGCTCATCAGTGCCCGACCCATGGCGACCATCTGCCGCTGCCCGCCCGACAGCTCGCCTGCCGGCTGCCGGCGCTTCTCGGCAAGCACGGGGAACATCTGGTAGACCCAGTCCCTGGTGCTGCGGAAATCGTCAGTCCGGGTGAAGGCCCCCATTTCGAGGTTCTCTTCCACGGTCATCGAGGTGAAGACATTCTTTTCCTGCGGTACGAAAGAGAGCCCGCGGGGCACGAGCTTGTCCGGCAGGGAGTTGGCGATGTTCTCGCCACCAAACTCAATCGAGCCGCCGGTCACCGTCAGGAGTCCGAAGATCGCCTTGAGCGTGGTGGATTTACCCGCGCCATTAGGCCCCACGATCACCCCGATGTCGGACTGCTCGATAGCCATATCGACGCCATTGAGGATCGGCGCGCCGCCATAACCGGCAACGACGTGCTTCAGTTCTATCAGGGCCACTACGCCACCTCGACCGGGGTGCCGAAATAGGCTTCGACGATTTGCGGGTTGGCGCGGATCTGCGCCATGGGGCCTTCGGCGATCTTTTCGCCCTGCGCCATCACGATAACCGGGTCGCAAAGGCGCCCGATCAGGTCCATGTCGTGTTCGATCACGAAGAAGGTGTAGCCCAGTTCCTGGTTCATCCGTTCAATATTGGCGGCAAGGTCGTTGAGCAGCGTCTTGTTGACGCCGGCGGCGACCTCATCGAGCAACACCACCTTGGCATCCACCATCATGGTGCGGCCCAGCTCGAGCAGCTTCTTCTGGCCGCCCGAGAGGTTGCCCGCGAGCTCGTTGCGCACATGACCCAGTTTGAGGAAGTCGATGACATCCAGTGCCTTCTTGCGCACCTCGGTTTCGCGCGAGCGCACAAGGCCTGGGCGGAACCAGGTGTGGCTCAGCGATTCGCCCGGCTGGTCGCCCGGCACCATCATGAGGTTTTCGAGCGCCGTCATTTGCGAGAACTCATGCGCAATCTGAAAGGTGCGCAGCATGCCGATGCGGAACAATTCGAACGGCTTCATCCCCGTGACATCTTGGCCGTCAAAGATGACCTGACCGCTGTCGGGCACGATATTGCCCGCCACCATGTTGAACAGGGTCGACTTGCCGGCGCCATTGGGGCCGATCAGCCCGGTCACCGAACCGCGCCGCACCGAGAGCGAGCAATTGTTGACGGCCGTTAGCCCGCCAAAGCGTTTACTGACGTTGCGAACGTCAATCACCAGATCAGAGGGCACCCACTTCGTCCCGGTTCCTGAATAGCCTTCAGGCCCGGTTCATATTCCGGGCCATTTTGTGGCATCTGCACATAAGAGGGCCGAGCGGTCAACCGTGCGGTGCCGCTCAAATAAAGGCGAGCACGGCGTCTGCGGTAGCTTTGTTGTTGGCCAACGGCACATCATAGAGCGTCGCCAGCCGGGTCAGCGCCTTGACATCGACATCATGCGGCTGCGCCGACATCGGGTCGATAAAGAAGATGAGAACGTCCAGCCGCCCCTCGGCAATCATCGCGCCTAGCTGCTGATCTCCACCCAAAGGCCCGCTCTTGAGCAGACCCACGCTCAGGCCTGTCGCGTCGGTGATGCGTCGGCCTGTCGTGCCGGTGCCCCACAGTTCATGGGTCGAGAGCTTGTCGCGATGATCGGCCGCCCAGCGGCAAAGATCGTCTTTTTTCTCGTCATGGGCTACCAAGCCGATGCGCGCCATT
Source organism: Devosia sp. RR2S18 (assembly GCF_030177755.1). Taxonomy (NCBI): domain Bacteria; kingdom Pseudomonadati; phylum Pseudomonadota; class Alphaproteobacteria; order Hyphomicrobiales; family Devosiaceae; genus Devosia; species Devosia rhizosphaerae. The sequence continues at coordinate 410,107 of NZ_CP126539.1, read as the reverse complement.
GCCTTTCCTCCAGAACCTTGAGGGCCTTAGAAGCATGCTTCAGCAACCAAGGGCAATGGCCTCGGCGAGGAGGATGCCAATGGTATCCTCCGGTATCGCGTCGCCCGGCCGGAGGCGCAGGAAGGCACCCTTTTTGAGATCACCCTCAAGCAGACCGCTCCCCTGTTCAAGCAGGCGCCCCTGCTCGAAATAGAGCGAGACGCGGTCGGAATAGGGAAAAACCGCACAGACATGCCCGGCCGCCGCATGGCGGAAATTAACCGAACGCCAGCCGAACTTGACCTTGCCGCTGAGCTCCGGATGGGCCGAAACAGCGAAAACGAGACGGCGAGCTAGCCCGCCGATCTCCGCCGGTAGCGGCGCAAGGAGCGTCTCCAGATCCGCCTCGAAACCCGCCATGTCAGGCTGCCAGCTTGAGCCTGGCATGCCGCATGGTGATGCTGGCCGGGTCAACCATCGCCATGGCGACAAAGTCGCCCATCTTGCGTTCCATGGCGGCAGCCGCTGATTTGGCCGTAGCCTCGGTTTCCCAGCTCACCACGTCCAGCCAAATCCCGTCTTCGCCCTCAGCCAGCTCGCGGCGCAAAAAGCCCGGCTGCGCGGCGAGCCAGCTATTCACCGCTGCATTGGCGGCGACAAAGTCCTGGCTCTGGGCGCCCACGAGGCGAAAGGAAACAAGTTCAATGGTCTGCATGATGGTCCCTCAAGATGTCAGCGCCCGCTTGGCGCCGCCACCTCTTGCCTCCGCAGCGCTGACAGGAGCTGTCAGTAGCTGCGTTCGGCGCCTAGAACTCGTCCCAGTCGGCCGCGATTGCGGCATTGCCCGCAGCTTGCAGAATGGGCTTGGGCGAAGGGGCAGACTTTGGCAATGCAGGAGGCGCCTTGGCCCGGGATTGAACCGGACCCCTCCCCTGCTGCCGCTCCGCACCGGTGCGGAATACCGCAATAATGCCATCGAGTTCGGCAGCCTGCGTTTCGGTCTGCTCGATGGCGGCATTGGTCTCTTCGACCAGCGCCGCATTGTGCTGGGTCATCTCGTCCATCTGCTTGATGGCCGTGGTGAGTTCATCGAGGGAGGAGGACTGCTCCTGATTGGCCATGGCAATGGATTCGATCAGCTCGGAGCTTTCCTGGGCACCGTTCAGGATGTCGAGTAGTTTTCCCGAGGCTTGACCGACGAGACGCGAGCCCGATTTGACCTCGGCGGCGCTCGCTTCCACCAACTGCTTGACCTCGGCGGAAGCAGCAGCCGCCGATTGAGCGAGACGTCGCACCTCTACCGCCACCACCGCGAAGCCCTTGCCAGCGTCACCAGCCCGAGCCGCCTCCACCGAAGCATTGAGCGCCAGCAAATTTGTTTGGAAGGCGATGTCGTCGATCAATCCGATGATGTTGGAGATTTTGCCCGAGCTGGCCTCGATGGCTGCCATAGCGCCATTGGCTTGTTCCATCACCGCACCGCCCTCGGTGGCATTGCTCGACACCGCCTGTGCCCTGCGGCTGGCGATCGCGGCTCGACCGGCATTTTCCTGCACGGCACCGCTGAGCTGCTCGACGGCAGCTGAGGTCTGTTCGATGGTTGCCGCCTGACGTGTGGTTCGCTCCGAAAGATCATTGGCGCCCGCCAGAATTTCCCCCGTGGCGGTCTTGAGCGAGTGCGAAGTGTGCTGCAGTTGCTGAATGATATCGGTCAGCCGGTCGGCCACCGCGTTGGTGTCTTGCTTGATCTGCTCGAATTCAGGTGAGAACTCGGCCGTCACCCGCGCGGTGAGATCCCCCTGCGCCAGCCGCGTCAACACCTCTCCGGTGTGCCGCACCGCATAGTCGATGCGCGCGCGGGATGCCTCGTCGGCCGCCCTGGTCTCTTCGGTCAGCTTGGCAAAGTAGGCGCTGACAGCGATATCGACGTCGAGCAGCACCGATTTGAGAACATCGGCCAGGGTTTGGCCCATAACCTCGGCACGCGCCAAGACATGCTCAGCGCTTGGCTTCTTGCTGCGCCCAAACCGACCGTGCTGGGGCTCCAGCGCTTCTGCCATCATCTCCTGGACGAGACCACGGACAAGCGTCTCTACAACGAGGCCATAGCCACCGATATGCCAGCGCGGCTCCAAGCCGATCTGGGCGTGGCGCAATCCGACCCGCGTGCTGGCCTCGAAGTACTGGTTATTGAACTGCCCACTGGCAATGGCCGTCCAATGGCCCACTTGCTTGGACTTGGCACGGTCCATCTGGCCCTTGCCATCGAAGAAGCGGGCGGTCTCCGGCGTCGCCGCGACCTTCTCGTAGAAACTGTCCAGCGCGGCCGCGATATAGTGTTGGATGTGGCCGGTTACAGCACACAGGCGCCGCTGGGCAGCCTCGTCTAGACCGATGAAATCGAGGCGCGATTGCAGCGCGTCTTGGGCAGCGGAAGGGGCAGGCTGGGAGGACATGGATGCGACGAACCTCTGCGGCTGGAGGGATCCCGGCCGGGCTAAGTGATTAAGTCTGCGTCCAGAACTTATACTGACAAAGCTTGGTTAAGTCGCGGTAAAGCGCCAGCCCGACAACAGCCTGCTGGCGCCCCGTCCCTGTCTTCAGCCTTGCGCTTAGCTCGCGCGGCCGAAATGCCGGCCGGCAGCAGCCTTGAGGCTGTTGAGCATGCCGCGGGCCCCCGTCTCGCTACCCTGTTCGGCTGCAGTGATCCTGCTGGTGTCCAGGGTGAACCCGCCGATCAGCCGGTCGAGCTCGTTGGCCTGCGCCTCTGTCTGCTCAATGGCCGCATTGGTTTCTTCGACGAGGGCCGCATTGTGTTGGGTCATCTCGTCCATGGTGCGTACCGCGATCGTCACCTCGTCGATGGCCGAAGCTTGTTCGCGGCTGGCCTGGGCAATCGCGTTCAGCAAGGCGGCGTTGGCGCGAATGCCGTCCTGCACGGCCACCAACCGCTCTGCCGCACCAGCAACGAGCTTGGAGCCGCCCTTGACCTCATTGGCGGACTGCTCGATCAGCGCCTTGACGTCCGAAGACGCCGACGCGGCCGATTGCGCCAGGCGCCGCACTTCGACCGCTACCACGGCAAAGCCCTTGCCGGCATCGCCTGCCCGCGCCGCCTCAACCGAGGCGTTAAGAGCCAGGAGATTGGTCTGGAAGGCAATGTCGTCGATGAGACCGATGATGTTGGAAATCTTGGCTGATGACTGGGTGATGCGCTCCATCGCCTCAGTGGCTTCATGCATCACCGCACCGCTCGCCTCGGCTTCGGTGGAAACGGTGCGGGCCTTCTGGCTGGCTTCCTCGGCCTGCTTGGCGTTATCGACCACTGTCTGGTTGAGCTGCTCGATGGCGGCGCTGGTTTCTTCGATCGTCGCTGCCTGTCGCGTTGTCCGCTCGGAAAGATCGTTGGCGCCCGAGAGGATTTCACCCGTTGCCGTCTTCAGCGCGCTCGAGGTCTCGCGCAGCTGACGAATGACTTGTCCGAGCTGCTCGGCAACACCATTTGTATCCTGCTGCAGGCGGGCGAAGGCGCCCTTGTAGTCACCGATCATGCGCAAACTGAGATCGGAGCGGGCTAGTGCTGCGAGCACAGTCCCCGTTTCACCGATCCCCTTTTCTACGCTGGCCAGCAGCGCGTTGACGTCCTCGGCTAGGCGCCGCAGTTCCGGATCATCCAACTCGGTGCCGACGCGGTCGCGGAAATCGCCATCAATTGCTGCCGCAACCACTCGGCCGATATCGGCTTGTAGGTTCTGAATGACCGCTACGTGAGCCGCACGCTCTTCGCTCATATCGGCTTCGGCGGCACGCAGGTCTCGCATCTTGAGGCCATTGCGGCGGAATACCTCCACCGCGTCGGCCATTTCGCCTAATTCGTCAGCGCGGCCGAGGCCGGGCACTTCGGTGTCGAGTTCGTCGCCAGCAATCACACCCATGGCGCGGGTTAGGCGCGACACAGGGCGCGTGATGGTGCGAGCAATCAGAATGCTGCTAGCTGCGGCCAGCGCCAGCATGACCCCACCGATGACCAGCATGGCGTTGCGCAGGCCAGCAGCAGGTGCGGCAATCTCGGCGGCACTCTCGAGCGCCACCACAGCCCATTGCGCGCCGCCATAGCTCAGCGGCTCACTGGCAACCACATAGTCCTGCCCTTTGTGCGTGGTGGCACCCAGCGCAGGCGCTCCCGCCAAGGCAGAGCTCACAGCATCGCCCGCAATGGAGAGGCTGAGGACGTCATTCTCTGCCGTCAGGACTGAATCGTTCCGGACAAGACCGTCCTGGCCAACGAGATAAACTTCGCCGGAGGCACCAAGCCCCCGCGTCCGGTCAAGAACCTCGCCAATGCGGCCGGTCGGAAGTTGGAAAGCAATGACGCCGATCAGGAAATTCTGATCGATGACCGGCGCAGCAATAAAGCTCGCGGGGGCACCATTGCTGGGACCATAGGGCGCAAAGTCGGACAGGAAGAACTGTCCGGCTTCCCCCTCCATTGCCGCCCGCACCACTTTACCCAGATCCGTGTCGGCCCAGGGGCCGCCGCCCTCCGCGAAATTGGTCGCGAAATCGGACTCCTTGAAAACGGTGTACACGTTGTTGAAGTCGGTATCGAAGAGGAAGATGTCGTAGTAGCCGCGCTTCTCGAGCAGGTCACGGAAATCGGCGTGAATACCGCGGTGATGCAGATCATAGACCGGCAGCTTATCCGATGAATCCAGCAGCAGCTTCTCCCCCGGCGGATTGGGGTTCTGCGTGATATAAGCGTCCTGCAACTGCTCGGTCGGGTCGCCCCGATCCTTGAGCGAGCGCATGGCGCCCGAGAAGAGGTCAATGGCCGCTGCAATCTCGGACCTGCCAGCAAAGACGGTCAGATCTTCGGACACTTCCTTGAGGTACGCGTCGAGCGCGGTATGGGCATTTTGTGTCGCCGCGGCCAGCCGCTGCTCGGCCTGGCTGGTCACAATGCGGTCCGCGGCGACGAAGGCCGCAAGTCCCAGGCTAACGCCGGTTGCCAGCGCGATGGCAGTGATGAGAGCGGGGAGCTTGAAAGCGAGGCGCAGCTTTTGCATCGAGAACATCCGCGGAGTTGAGGCCTGTGCCTAAAAAAGGCATGCCCGCAGCTCCTCCCTCCGCGGTCATGATCTACAAAGACAGTAAGGAGAAGGGAGTTAAAGAACCCCTTCCCCTTCTGTCATGCGCATGTCACGGAAGCAGCGCTCAGAACTCGTCCCAGTCTGCGGCGATAGCGGCATTGCCATCACTGAGATAGGCTTTCGCGGCCTGCTTCACTTGTGCTTTTGCAGCAGGCTTTCGCTGGGCCGGAGCAATTCTGGACCGTACGCCCTGCTGCATGCCTGTCAATTCATCGCCGGTGGTGAAGATCGCCACCACTTGGTCGAGTTCATTGGCCTGGCCTTCGGTCTGCTCGATGGCAGCATTGGTTTCTTCCACCAGCGCCGCATTGTGCTGGGTCATCTCGTCGAGCGTGCGCACAGCGACCGTCACTTCATCGATGGCAGCGGCCTGTTCACGGCTCGCCTTGGCAATCGACACCATCAGCGTAGCGTTTTCCTCCACAGCGTTCAGCATCGCCGAAAGCTGCTCGGCAGCGTTGGACACGAGCTTGGAGCCGCCGGTCACTTCGTTGGCGGACTGCTCGATCAGTGCTTTGACGTCCGAGGAGGCCGACGCTGCTGACTGCGCCAGGCGCCGCACCTCCACCGCCACCACGGCAAAGCCCTTGCCAGCATCGCCAGCGCGCGCCGCTTCCACCGAGGCGTTGAGCGCCAGCAGATTGGTCTGGAAGGCAATGTCGTCGATCATGCCGATGATGTTGGAGATCTTGGCCGACGATTGAGTGATCCGCTCCATAGCCACATTGGCCTGGCTCATTGTCTCCCCGCTCTGGGCCGCCTTCTGCGAGACGGTCTGCGCGTTGCCGCTGGCCGATTCCGCCATGCGGGCGTTTTCTGCCACCGTACCGGCAAGCTGTTCCATGGCGGCCGAGGTCTCTTCGATGGTCGCCGCCTGCTTGGTGGTCCGCTCGGATAGATCGTTGGCCCCCGAGAGGATTTCCCCCGTCGCCGTCTTGAGCGTCCGCGACGTATCGCGCAACTGGCGCACCACGTCGGTCAGCTTGTCGGCCACCCGATTGGTATCTTCCTTGAGCTTGGCGAAAGCTCCTTGATAGTCGCCATGCATGCGCTTGGTGAGGTCGGTATTGGCGAGCGCATCCAGCACTTCGCCGGTCTCGTTGATGCCGCGATCCACCGTTTCCACCAGCGAGTTGACGCTGCCGGCCAGGGCATTGAGCTCCTGGTCGGGGAATTCGGCATGGACGCGCTTGGAGAAGTCCCCGGCAATCGCGGCATCCACCACCTCGCCGAAGGCGGCCTGCAGAGCCACCATCATGTCGGTCCGTTCGGCCCGTCGCTGGATCGAGGCGGCGCGTTCTTCCTCGGTCATCTCACTGACCTTGAGGCCGTTGGCGCGGAACACTTCGACCGCCCGGGCCATGTCCCCGATTTCATCGGGGCGATCCATGCCGGCGGGGACGACGTCGAAATCGCAGCCGGCGATGCGCACCATGTCGTTGTTGAGCTTGGCCAGTGGCTTGCTGATCGAGCGGGCGATGAATATTCCGATCACCAGCAGCAGGAGCGTCACGCCGAAGGCAATGATGCCGCTGATGGTGGCTGCTTCGGTGAAAATCGCGTCCACCTGCGTCATCAGAACGCCCGAGGCGATGGTCCACCCCCAAGGCTCGAATGCCTGCGCATAGCTGATCTTGTCGAACGAGCCGCCGTCGGGTGACTTGAAGAGGTAGGTGACAAAGGTCGATCCGTTTGCCTTTGCGTTGGTCACCATCTCTTTGATAAAGAGTTTCCCCCGCCCATCCTCTTCGATGGCACGGTTGCTGCCCTGCTTCTCCGGCTTGGTCGGATGCATCAGCAGGACCATGTCGAACGTGTCGACGAACACATATTCACTGCCCTGATAGCGGAAGCCGCGCAGGGTCTCGAGCGCCAGGGTCTTGGCCTCTTCCTCGCTGAATTCGCCGGCCTGGGCACGGTCGTAATAGGTCTGGGCTATGCTGGTTGCGCCCTGTACGACGCTCTGCAATTCTGTGCGTTTGAAAGCATCCAGATTCTCGCGCAGCGTATAGAGCTGGTAGGCCAGCACGCCGGCGAACCCGATGGCGAAGATGACAATCAGCGCGTAAAGCCGACGGGCGATACTGCTAGTGAAAGCGCTGAACACGGCAAGGCTCCTTGGTAGCCTCTCCAGGGAGGCGAGACGATGCGATGGCAGCGGCGAACGCACGAGCGGCAGGGCTCGCGCAGTCAGCGACTGCGTTGGGTAGACTATGTCTGGAATGACGGATTGGCAGGTCCCGGGTGCGGTTGCACCGCGCGGGTTTCGGGCTCAGCTTGGTATCGTTGTTCCAGCCCGCACGATCTCAGCTTGTCCTTAATCTGCGGTAAAAATTCCGCGCCGAGACGATCCAGCGCGATCACAAAACAAAAAGGGGTGCCCAACGGCACCCCTGATGCGTGTTCCTGATGTAGTGCGAGGAAGCCCCTCGATTACCCCCGCTTCGAGCGCGTGCTAGAACTCGCTCCAGTCGGTATCCACCGCGGCATTGCCATGGCTCAGGTAGGTTTTTTTGGTCAGCGAACCAAGCTTGTCCTGCAGTGCCTTGGCGCCGGCCGCAACGCGATTGGGCTGAGCCCGGACGGGTGCTGAAGTGCGACCCGCCGCTGCCTCATCGCCGGTGGTGAACACGGCCACTACGCGGTCGAGTTCATTGGCCTGGCCTTCGGTCTGCTCGATGGCAGCATTGGTTTCTTCCACCAGCGCCGCATTGTGCTGGGTCATCTCGTCGAGCGTGCGCACCGCAACCGTTACTTCGTCGATGGCAGCGGCCTGTTCGCGGCTCGCCTTGGCAATCGACACCATCAGCGTAGCGTTTTCTTCCACGGCGTTCAGCATCGCCGAAAGCTGCTCGGCAGCGTTGGACACGAGCTTGGAGCCGCCGGTCACTTCGTTGGCGGACTGCTCGATCAGTGCTTTGACGTCCGAGGAGGCCGAGGCGGCGGACTGCGCCAGGCGGCGCACTTCCACCGCCACCACGGCAAAGCCTTTGCCAGCATCGCCGGCACGCGCCGCTTCCACCGAGGCGTTGAGCGCCAGCAGATTGGTCTGGAAGGCAATGTCGTCGATCATGCCGATGATGTTGGAGATCTTGGCCGAGGACTGGGTGATCCGCTCCATGGCCACATTGGCCTGGCTCATAGTCTCCCCGCTCTGGGCCGCCTTCTGCGAGACGGTCTGCGCGTTGCCGCTGGCCGATTCCGCCATGCGGGCGTTTTCTGCCACCGTACCGGCAAGCTGTTCCATGGCGGCCGAGGTCTCTTCGATGGTCGCCGCCTGCTTGGTGGTCCGCTCGGATAGATCGTTGGCCCCCGAGAGGATTTCCCCCGTCGCCGTCTTGAGCGTCCGCGACGTATCGCGCAACTGGCGCACCACGTCGGTCAGCTTGTCGGCCACCCGATTGGTATCTTCCTTGAGCTTGGCGAAAGCTCCTTGATAGTCGCCATGCATGCGCTTGGTGAGGTCGGTATTGGCGAGCGCATCCAGCACTTCGCCGGTCTCGTTGATGCCGCGATCCACCGTTTCCACCAGCGAGTTGACGCTGCCGGCCAGGGCATTGAGCTCCTGGTCGGGGAATTCGGCATGGACGCGCTTGGAGAAGTCCCCGGCAATCGCGGCATCCACCACCTCGCCGAAGGCGGCCTGCAGAGCCACCATCATGTCGGTCCGTTCGGCCCGTCGCTGGATCGAGGCTGCGCGTTCTTCCTCGGTCATCTCGCTGACCTTGAGGCCGTTGGCGCGGAACACTTCGACCGCCCGAGCCATGTCCCCGATCTCGTCGCCGCGGCCAGAGAACGGCACCTCGGCCTCGTAGTCGCCGTCAGCCACGACACGCATGGTTTGCGCGAGCTTAGGAATAGCTTTCATCATCTGGCGCGAGGCAAAATAGCCGAGCACCGCCAGGACAGCGACCACGGCGGCACCGACCATCAGCAGCAATTGCACGATCTGGTAGACAACGGCTTCCGCCTGCTGCTTGTCTGTTCCCACAAAAAGCACGCCCAGCGTCTTGCCGCCCTGGTCGAGGATTGGCTCGTAGGCAGTGTAGTACGGGCGGCCCACGATCACTGACTCGCCCTGATAGGTTTCGCCAGCCATAAGGGGCGCATAGGCGGTGCTATCCTGCCCTAGGGTTGTATCCAGGATGCGTTCGCCGTCTTCGCCCACAATGGTGGTCGACATGCGCACAAAGTCCTGGAGCGTCTCGTCCCAGCCGAAAATGGTTGCCGCTTGTCCCGTAACGCGCGCGATGGAGTCCACCATGTCATGGTTGATGAACCGGCGGGGCATCGCCCAGGTGCTGATCGAGTCAATGTCGCCGTCCTCGGTCCAGGCCACTTCGGCGGCGGCAAGGGAGCCCTGAAGGATTGTGGCGGCGGTCTTGAGGTTGACTGCCTGCTGCTCCAGGGCCTGATCGCGCGTCGCCCCAAGGAAGGTGAAGAAGATGGTGGCCACAACCACCGCCACCGACAAGATGACAGCGGAAATCACGAGAGCCGCGATCTTGGTCGTCATCTTGATGTTGCCCGCCGCCTGGCCGACTCGCTTGAACATGCCCCATTCCTCTGCTGCGCGTGCCCAACCACGCTCTTGCACAAAGAAGTAGCGGATTAGACTTAGCGAACCTTTAAGCTGCAGGGCTCGGGTATCTAAGGGAAAGCCCCCCGACAGCGGCCGAGGGGCCTCACGTCTCGCCTGGAAAGTACGTCTTAGAACTCGCTCCAATCTGTATCGACCGCGGCATTGCCGTGGCTGAGATAGGACTTAGTCGCGGTGCGCAGCTTGTCCTGCAGCGCCTTGGCGCCCGTGGCGATGCGGGTGGCAGGCTTGGGTGCCAGTGGCGCGGCCGCATGCACAGGAGCTGCCTCGTCGATGGCGAAGATATCGACGATCCGGTCGAGTTCGGTGGCTTGCGCCTCGGTCTGCTCGATGGCGGCGTTGATCTCTTCCACCAGGGCCGCATTGTGCTGGGTCATCTCGTCCATTGTGCGAACGGCGGTGTTGACCTCCTCGATCGAGGACGCCTGCTCCTTGGAGTCGCGGGCAATACCCTTCATCAGCTCGTTGGAGGTACGCGCCGCCTCGAGCATGGTGCTGAGCTTGCTGGCCGCATCCGAGACCAGCTTGGAGCCGCCCTTGACCTCGCTGGCCGATTGCTCGATCAGCGCCTTGACGTCCGAGGAGGCCGACGCTGCCGACTGGGCCAGGCGCCGGACTTCCACCGCGACCACGGCAAAGCCCTTGCCGGCATCACCCGCGCGCGCCGCTTCCACCGAGGCATTGAGCGCCAGGAGGTTGGTCTGGAAGGCGATGTCGTCAATCAGCCCGATGATGTTGGAGATCTTGGCCGAGGACTGGGTGATCCGCTCCATGGCTTGGGTAGCTTCATCCATCACCTGCCCGCCTTCTTCGGCAGTGCGGGTCACGCCCGAGGCAACATCGCTGGCTTCGCGGGCTCGCTCGGCATTCTGCAGGACGGTCGAGGCCAGCTGCTCCATCGCCGCCGAGGTCTCTTCGATGGTGGCCGCCTGCTTGGTGGTGCGCTCGGAGAGATCATTGGCGCCCGAGAGGATTTCGCCCGTCGCCGTCTTGAGGGTCCGCGAGGTGTCCTTAAGCTGCCCGACGATATCGGTGAGCTTTTCCGCCACTGCGTTGGTGTCGGCCTTGAGCCGGGCAAAAGCGCCCTCGTACTCGCCTTCCATGCGCTTGGTCAGGTCCGTATCCGCCAGAGCGGCGAGGACGGTACCCAACTCGGTGATGCTGCGTTCAAAGGTCCCGACGAGGTTGTTCACGCCGCCAGCGAGGCTGTTGAGCTCGGGATCGGGGAACTCTACCGCCACCCGCGAGGTAAAATCGCCCGCCGCCGCGGCGTCGACCACCTGGCCAAAGGCGCTTTGGAGTTCGCTCATCATGCGCTGCCGGCTTTCCTGCTCGGCCACGATGCGCGCGGCTTCCGCTTCCGTCATCTGGCTTACGCGCAGCCCGTTCTCGCGGAACACCTCGACGGCGCGGGCCATGTTGCCGACCTCGTTGCCGTTCTCGGTGTAGGGCACCTCGGTATCGTACTGGCCCTCTGCGATAGAGGACATGGCAGCCGCAATGCGCGGAATGGGCTTGGTGAGCTGTCGTGTTACGAAGACGCAAAGCGCGCCCATCACCACCAACAGCACCACGCCCATCATCGCCATGCCAGGGATGGCCGCATTGGCTGCAGCATCGACGGCTGCGGCATCGCTGCCGACAAAGAAGGCGCCGATCAACTCGTTCTGCAGGTTCAAAATAGGCTGGAAGGACCCAAACAGGCGCATGCCCTCCATCGCAACGATACCGAAATAGGGTTGCCCTGCGGCAAGGGCCTGGTGCTCGGGTGACGCGGTATCGAGGACGAAGTCCTTGGCCCGCTCACCCTCTGGCGTCGCGAAGCTCGACGACTTGGCAGCAAAGGAGGATGTGGCGGCGTCGAAGCCGAAGATGGCGACGGCACCATCGGTGATGCGCGATACGGAGTCGACCGCACTGGTGTCGTGGAAGAACGGTAGGTTATAGGTTTGGAAGGCGCCGATGGAGCCGTCCTCGGCCCAGGTCAGCACCGACCCGTTAAGCCGTTTTTCGAGGATTGTACCGGCGACCTGCAAGTCCGCGTGCTGCTGCGCAACGGCTTGACCGAGCGCCTGTTGGCGCAAATTGAAATACCCGCCCGCCGAAAAAGCGAGGATGGTGATGAGGATGCTGGAAAAGACCAGCGCGCTCATCGCCGCGGTAATGCTGAAATTGCCAAAGAGGCTGCGAATTCTTCGCATGAAAAAACTCCCCCGCAGCACCCTCCTGTGCCGCTCTTGTATGGAAGTTTAGGCATGACCTCTTAATGGCTGGTTTCTCCCGCTCAAAAGCAAGAGGCGCCACTAGGGCGCCTCTTGCGGTCGTCAAAGGAAGAAAGTGTCCTAGAACTCGCTCCAGTCTGTATCGACCGCGGCATTGCCGTGGCTGAGATAGGACTTTGTCGCGGTGCGCAGCTTGTCCTGCAGCGCCTTGGCGCCCGTGGCGATGCGGGCGGCAGGCTTGGGTGCCAGTGGTGCGGCCGCATGCACAGGAGCTGCCTCGTCGATGGCGAAGATATCGACGATCCGGTCGAGTTCGGTGGCTTGCGCCTCGGTCTGCTCGATGGCGGCGTTGATCTCTTCCACCAGGGCCGCATTGTGCTGGGTCATCTCGTCCATGGTGCGAACGGCGGTGTTGACCTCCTCGATCGAGGACGCCTGCTCCTTGGAGTCGCGGGCAATACCCTTCATCAGCTCATTGGAGGTACGCGCCGCCTCGAGCATGGTGCTGAGCTTGCTGGCCGCATCCGAGACCAGCTTGGAGCCGCCCTTGACCTCGCTGGCCGATTGCTCGATCAGCGCCTTGACGTCCGAGGAGGCCGACGCTGCCGACTGGGCCAGGCGCCGGACTTCCACCGCCACCACGGCAAAGCCCTTGCCGGCATCACCCGCGCGCGCTGCCTCGACCGAGGCATTGAGCGCCAGGAGATTGGTCTGGAAGGCGATGTCGTCAATCAGCCCGATGATGTTGGAAATCTTGGCCGACGACTGGGTGATCCGCTCCATGGCTTGGGTAGCTTCATCCATCACCTGCCCGCCTTCTTCGGCAGTGCGGGTCACGCCCGAGGCAACGTCGCTGGCTTCGCGGGCCCGCTCGGCATTCTGCAGGACGGTCGAGGCCAGTTGCTCCATCGCCGCCGAGGTTTCCTCGATGGTTGCCGCCTGCTTGGTGGTGCGCTCGGAGAGATCATTGGCGCCCGAGAGGATTTCTCCCGTCGCGGTCTTAAGGGTCCGCGAGGTGTCCTTAAGCTGCCCGACGATATCGGCGAGCTTTTCCGCCACCGCATTGGTGTCGGCCTTGAGCCGGGCAAAAGCGCCCTCGTACTCGCCTTCCATGCGCTTGGTCAGGTCCGTATCCGCCAGAGCGGCGAGGACGGTACCGGTTTCGCTGACGCCCCGATCGACGGTCGCCACGAGGTTGTTGACCGAGCGGGCAAGAGCGTTGAGTTCTTCGTCAGGGAACTCGGCATCGACGCGCTGCCGGAAGTCACCCGCGATCGCCGCATCGACAACTTGGCCGAAGGCGCGCTGCAGTTCCTGCATCATGGCGCTGCGTTCGGCCTGGGTGCGGATGATCTGCGCGGCTTCCGCCTCGGTCATCTCCGTGACCTTGAGAGCGTTTTCGCGGAAGACTTCGACCGCGCGCGCCATGGCACCGATCTCGTCCTGCCGAGACTGGCCGGCAACATCGACATCGAGATCACCATCGGCCAGAGCCTGCATGGTGCCGGTAAGCCCGCTGATCGGGCGACTGACAGAGCGGGCGAAGAAATAGCCGGCGATCGCTGCAATCGCGAGCAGCGCGCCACCTATGACCAGCATCATGTTGCGCATCTCGGCGACCGGGGCGAACGCCTCGTCCGCGCCTACCGCGGTCACCACCGCCCAATTGGTGCCGGCGAACGATACCGGCTCGGCGGTTATGAGCATGTCCACGCCGCGATAGTCCGAAGTGGTGCCAAAGGCCTCCTGCCCGGCCAAGGCGGCCTCGACAACCGGGTTGCGGAACTCGGTTACGAGCTGGTCCGGTTCGGCCGAGAACGGCGAATCCGAGCGCATCAGATAATCCGAGCCAACGAAAAACGCTTCGCCGGTTTCCCCCAGACCCTCATTGTTCGCGAGCACCGCATTGATGGCGTCGCTTGATACGGAAACCGCCAGCACACCTTGCAGTTTGTCGCGGGCATTGAACACCGGCACGGCCATGAAACTGGCCGCCGCCCCGCCCCAGGGCGCATAGGAGGTGAAGTCGGTAAAGGCGATCTCGCCCCGCGTGGTCATTGCGGCGGCGGTGCGATAGGATTCCCCGAGAGCTGAATCCGCGTTGTTGCCTCCTTCGGCGACATTGCTGGCGAAGTCGTCCTGCTTGGCGGCCGAATAAACGACATTGCCTTTGAGATCGATGATGTAGAGGTCGCTGAAGCCACCGGTCTGCATCTGCTGGCGGATTTGCGGATGCACCTTGATGTGGGTGAAGTCAAAATAATTGCGCTTGGCCCCGGTCGGCTCGACCAGTTCGATCCGCGACCAACCCTCATTGGGGTTCTCGTCGATATAGGCGGTGCGAATAGTGGTGATCGGGTCTTCGGCGCCGAACTGGTCCCAGGAGAGCGCCATGTCGCGGACGGCGGTCTGCGCGAAATCGCCGGCGGCCAGATTGAGCAATGCATCGGAGAGGCCGGAGAAGTAATCCTCAAGCGTCTCGGCACTGTGCGAAGCAATGGTGCCGATCTGCCGCTGCGACAGGTCGACCACCGTAGCGGACCCGATCATGTAGCTCGCAATGCCCACGCCCGCGCTGACCAGCAGCGCCGAGCCCACCAGCGCCAATGGCAGCTTTTGAGCAATCTTTAGTTGCGGCAGGATCCCCATCGATCACGTAACTCCTCTAGCGACCGCCAGCTCGCGCGCCCTGCGCTGCAAGATCCACCCAGCGCCAGGCGCGGGTTGGCGGCCTATCCCTCCACTCCGGTCAAGTGCCGGTCCCGCCAAAACGATAGCGTGCGGCGCTTAACCACTCCTTACGCACGGCGCGGCGCTGCCCAATCTTTGGGCGCCAAACGAAAAAGGCCGCCCCTGCGGGCGGCCTTTCCATCGAGTTCTTCGAGGCGCAGCTAGCTCAGCGCGCCGATCACCGCTTCGATGCGCTTCTTCATGGTCGAGGCGTCGAACGGCTTGATGATGTAGTTGTTGACACCGCAGGAGATCGCCTCCTTCACCTGCTCCTTGTCGGAGCGGCCGGTCGCCATGATGAACGGCATGGCCTGGGTGCGCGGATGCTTTCGGATGACCTTGAGCAGGGTCAGCCCGTCAATGTCTTCCATGTTCCAGTCCGAGATGATGAGATCGACATTGCTCTTTTCGAGCTTGCCCAGAGCATCGCGACCGCTCTTGGCTTCGATGATGTCCTTGAAGCCCAGTTGCGTGAGAATGTACTTACAAATTCCCCGCATGGACTGCTGGTCGTCGACGATCAGGACGCTGACAGCGCTGGCTTTTGGCATGGTCTAGTTACCTTCTTGGCGCCGGGGTCAGTTCCCCCGTATGTGCCTGAAATTGTATGGTCCCAAGCGTTACAATTCTCTCAATTGCCCGCTCGGCATTGCACTGGGACTGCCCTCACGCGGCCGATCTGAGCCGCATCAGCGCGGTGACGAGGCGACCGGCGATGGCTTCCACCGGAGCCTGCTCCACCACGGCCCCCTCCTCGAAAGCCACGCGGGGCATGCCATAGACGAGGGCGGAGGCCTGGCTCTGCCCCACGGTAAAGGCGCCGGCGTCGCGCATCTGCTTGAGGCCGCGTGCACCGTCCCGGCCCATACCGGTGAGAATGGCACCGACCGCCATTGGGCCGACCGTGCGTGCCACCGACCCGAACAGCACGTCCACGCTGGGCCGATGCCCTGATTCGAGCTCGTCCTGGGTTAGCCGCGCCTTGAGCTGCCCCGAGGTACGCTCGACGCGCAAATGATAGTCCCCGCGCGCCACATAGGCATGTCCGGGCAGGAGCGGCAGCCGGTCCTCGGCCTCCACTACCTTGAGCGCACAGAGTTCATCGAGGCGGGCGGCGAAACGGGCGGTAAAGCCGGCCGGCATGTGCTGGGCGATCACCACGGGCGGGCAATCCGCCGGCAATTGCGAGAGCACGGCACGGATCGCCTCAACGCCACCGGTCGAGGCGCCAATCGCAATGAGCGATCCTTCAGGTGCCGCAGCCGTCTTGATGGGCACCTTGGCCGGCTCCGCGCGGCCAGCGGCGCGCCCTCGCACGTCGGAGCGGGCCGCCGCACGGATCTTGTCGCGCAGCCCCGCACCAAAGACTTCGATGCCGCCGGCAAATTCAGCGCTGGGCTTGGCGACAAAGTCCACTGCGCCCAGTTCCAGTGCCAGCAGCGTTTCGCTGGCGCCCTTGGTGGTCAGGGTCGAGACCATTACCACCGGGGTGGGCCGCAGCCGCATCAGCTTTTCGAGAAACTGCAGCCCATTCATATTGGGCATTTCGATATCGAGGGTCACCACGTCGGGGTTGAGCACCTTGATCTTTTCGCGCGCGTCGATCGGGTCGGTTGCCGTGCCCACCACTTCAATGTCGCCGTCGCGGCTCAACATGCGCGTCAGCACCTCGCGGATCAGCGCCGAATCGTCGACGACCAGGACCTTGATGCTCATGCGGCTTCTCGTTTGTTCAGTTGGAGCTTGGATTGGTAGATTGTCTTGCCCACGAGGCGGAACCCGTCCCCGCCAGACCCGAGATTTTCGGAGTGGCCGATATAGAGGAACCCTTCGGGCGCCAGCAGCGCGTTGAAGCGGCCGAACACCTCGCCCTGGGTGGGCTTGTCGAAATAGATCGCCACGTTGCGGCAGAAAATGGCGTCGAAAGGCCCCTTCATGGGCCAGGGGCCGATCAGGTTCAGGGGCTTGAACGAGACCAGTTCACGCACCGCTTCGGGCACCTTGATGGTGCCGTTACCTAGCCGCTGGAATGGCCGGGCGCGTTCGGCGGAGAGCCCGCTGAGTTCGTTTTCCGGGTAGATCCCGCCCGCCGCCTTGGCGATCACGGCGGTGTCGATGTCGGTCGCCAGGATCTTGAAGTCCCAGCGCTTGAGCTCGGGAAAAGCCGCAAGCAGATCGAGCCCGATCGTATATGGCTCCTGCCCCGTCGAGCAACCCGCTGACCAGATGCGCAACCGCGTGCTGCGCGGCTTGCTGGCGATCAACCCACCCACATAGGAACGCAGATGCTCGAAATGGTGGTCTTCGCGGTAAAAGCGCGTGAGATTGGTAGTGAGCGCGTTGACGAAGTCCTGCCCGTCCGCTGCCGATCCGCCATGCTCGAGATAGTCGACATAGGCGTCGAAGCTAGCAAGCCCCAGCGACCGGACAATCTTGCTCAAGCGCGAAATGACGAGGGTCCGCTTGGCATCGCTGAGCGATATTCCGGCAACCCGATAAACGCGGTTCTTGATTCTTGAGAACTCGCGTTCGCTAAGGGAGATTTCTCCCTGGTCCATTGTGGCCTACCCTGTTCCTCGGCAGGCCCATTCTGGGCCGCCGCCTATGCACTCAACCGGCGCGGCATGCTTTGCAGCTTGGCCGACTGACTTTGTGCCGCCGGATGGGCAGAGAGCCGGCGCAGCGCCTCCTCCCCTTCGTCCAGCTTGAGGGCAATGGTATCGGTCTCATTGCTTAGATTGCGTAAATGCTCTTCCAACCCTGCGATCATTTTTTGCAGCGCCTGCGCTTCGGAGACGCCGGTAGCGGCCTGGGCGCGACCGCGGCTTACCACCGTGCGGATATCCTTGGCCGAACGGTTCGTGACCTGCGCGAGCTGGCGCACTTCGTCGGCGACCACAGCAAAGCCAGCGCCCTTTTCGCCCGCACGCGCCGCTTCCACTGCCGCATTGAGGGCCAAGAGATTGGTGCGGAACGAAACATCTTCGATGGCCGCGACCATCTTGTCGACTTCAACTGTCATGTGGTCGATCTCGTCGGCCACGGCGCTCGCACGCCGCGCAGCGAGTTCGGCCTCCCCGGCAAGCCTCTGCGCTTCCTGGCCTCGATGGCGCGCCGCAGCAAGGCCATTATGGCCAGCAGCTATGGCCTCCTGCGCGGCCGTCAGCTCGCCATTCTGCTGGTCCGACAGTGTTCCCGCCTGCGATGCTCGCTTCTCGAGACTTTTCACCAGCTGCGCCACTTGCGCCAGCCGCTGCTCGACCTCGGCGCGCAACTGGCGCTCGTCCTCGATCTGCGCTTGTACATCCTGGGCGAATTCTTCCATGCGCAAGGCGAAATGGGCGAGCGGGCCTTCCATTGCGTCGGGCATCTCGGCGTCACCCTGCATCACCCGCTCGAGCTGCTGGAAGCCGCGATCGAGTTGCTCAAGGCCGCTGTTGAGCGCCGCCAGCGCACCGTTCTGCGCCGCGGCCGCGTCCTCGAACCGAAAGCCGGTCTGCCCGGCAGCCAGGGCGCTCACCAGCGCATCAAGTTCATCATCCTCGATATAGCTGCCCGCGGGCACCAGTTCGAGAGCATAGCGCTCGCCCGGCAGCGAACGCCTGACCACTTCAAATCGCCGGCGGCCGACAAGGACCATGCCTTCTTCGGCGGCACCACCACCGCCTGTGAGATAGCCGTCGCCCATAAGCGTATCGAGCGTTTCCCCCTCGACCGCACCCTTGGCGAGCTGGTTGACGCCCTTGCTCACCGCCAACAGCGTGCCGTCTTCGGCCACTACCACCACGGGCTGCTTGAGGTTGGCAATCGCAGCCTTGAAATGATGTGCCCGTTCCAGGCGGCGCCCGAGCCGCTCGACGATACCGGCTATCGTGAGGCTGTCCTCGGGATGATCGCTGAGGCCCGCCGCCTGCGCCACAGCGCTGAGCGTCTTGTGCTCTTCGCGATCATAATGGCCACCCAGCGCAATGCTGCCAGCCACTGCCAGAGCTAGCGCACTGCCTGTTCCGGCCAACCATGCCGGGCCCACGCCTAGGACGAGCAACAAACCCCCAACCAGTGCGCAGGCGCAGAGCCAAAAGGCAGAGGCGATCAACGCGAATCGCAGATTAGCCATGGCCGTCCCGTCCAAAACTGAGCATAGGCGTGTTCAACATGGTTAAGGACCATATAACCGGAATGGTTAATCAAACCTCTAGGAGGCCGAACGGGTCGAACACTTCGGCAAGGAAGATGAACATTGCCGTAACACTTTGCGGCGCCGCGAGCAGTCAGAACGGCTCGCCCTTGGCACCCGAGGAGATGCTAGAACAGCTCGATATCGTCCACTGGCGCTGGCACCACCACACGACGGCGGGCAATCGCGAGTTCTTCGCGCGCCACATTGGCGCCGAGATCGCTGTCGAGACGCTTGACGAAGGCGCGCCCCGAATGCGGCTTGAACAGCACGCGCCGAGCGAAGGTCCCGCCCAGATCCTCGCTGGCGGCGATATAGCCTTCCGCTGACAGGAACTCGCGGACGAACTCGATGTTCTTGGCTCCCACGTCGTCGAGGGCCGCGTTGATCTTGCCGCCCCCGAACACCTTGATCTCGAGGTTCGCCTTTTTGCCGCTCCCGCGCGTCAGCACCTTGTTGATCAGTTGCTCCATGGCAAAGGCTCCGTAGCGAGCCGAGGCACCATAGCGGTCCTTGGCCGAGCCAGACTGTTCGGCAAGCAGGAAGTGATTCATGCCGCCCACATTGGCTACCCGGTCCCGGACACAGGCCGAAATACACGACCCCAATACGGTTGAGTAGGTGAGGTCAGCAGCATCGGAAACGTGGCAGTCGCCTTGATGTACGGTCGTCACCACCCCGCGATCGAATTCGGGCGGCAGAGAAGTCGGTAGTGCCATAGTCTTTGTACGTACCCATAAGCGCCAACCCAGGCACACTAGCCGCAACCCGTTAGCCAATCGCTAACCAAGCCGGGCAAGCCTGTGGCAAGACTGCGGCCGGCAAGAAGTGCTTTAGGAATGTCCCGCTATTGTAGGACCGGGATAGGAAGTTACCGAATGTCACTGCACAAGCTTGCGCGAGAACTCGACGAGACCGCCCGCCAGACGGCCTCAATGGTGGATGGAATAACCGATGCCCTCGCGATGCTGGCAGACCGGAACCTGAGCAAGGACCCCACGGTCCGCGAAGCAGTGCAGATGATCGTGACGGCCCTGCAGGGCCAAGACCGCATCGAGCAGCGCTGCCACAACATGGCTCTTGCCGTTCGGCAATTCGCGCTCCTCCCGCCCAATGCACCCGATAGCGTCTATGACGAGATTTGGGCCAGTCTGACGCTTGACGAGCTCCGCGTGCCCGGGTTGTCTGGCGTAGCAGCCCATCAGAGCCATGGCGACGCCGAGCTCTTTTAGCTTGGATCAATCCGCATCAGGCATTTTCCGGCTTCTGCTGGCATGACAGACCCATAGCGATGGTCTAACGTCTTCGCACGAGCGACGACCTGAGATCATGAGCCACGACTTTCAATCCGACATAGATGCCGTGCACGCTGTCGCGGCCGTCCCCACCATTCTTGATATCGTCTGCCGGCTTACCGGCATGGGCTTTGCCGCAGTCGCTCGGGTGACCGAGGACCGCTGGATCGCTTGCAAGGTGCTGGACAATGTCGACTTCGGGCTGCCCGACGGCGGGGAACTCAAGGTTGAAACCACCCTCTGCCATGAGATTCGCCAGCATCGGGAAGTCATCGCCATCGACAATGTGGCCGATGACCCGATTTATGCCCAGCACCACACGCCCAAGCTCTATGGGCTGCAAAGCTATATCTCAGTGCCCATTCTTCTTCCGGATGGGAGATTCTTCGGCACAGTGTGCGCGATCAGTGCAGCGCCCGCGAGCGTGAAGTCGCCGGAAATTATTGGCACCTTCAGAGTCTTCGCCGAGCTCATCGCCCACCACCTCGACGCCAATGAGAAGCTTGCCGCCGCACAGTCCAATCTCTTTGACCAGCAAGCATCATCGGATCTGCGCGAGCAATTCATCGCCGTGCTTGGTCACGATCTGCGCAATCCACTCGCCTCGCTTCAGGGTGGCACCAACATTTTGTTGCGCGAGCCGCAATCCGAGCGTTCGACCAAGACCATCCACCTCATGCGTGCCGCCGTCACGCGCATGTCCGGCTTGATCGACAATGTCATGGACTTTGCCCGCGGTCGCCTCGGCGGCGGGCTGGGCCTCAATCGAGTTGCCGATCAGCCCCTAGCTCAGACCCTGGAACAAGTCATCGCCGAAATCCGGAGCGGGCACCCCGAGGTCGAGATCTCCGCCGAAATCCCCGCCGGTATCGTGGCCAATGTCGATCATGGGCGCATCGCCCAGATGTTCTCAAACCTCTTAGGCAATGCCGTGACCCACGGCGCCGATCATGAGCCGGTTCGGGTGAAGCTCTCGACGACCGACACTTGCCTGCTTCTGGCCGTCGCCAATTCCGGCCCCCCCATTCCGCCGGCCGCCATCCCGCGTCTCTTCCAGCCGTTTCAGCGCGGCGAGTTTGGGTCGTCCGAAGGCCTGGGGCTGGGGCTCTACATCTCCTCGCAGATCGCCGAAGCCCATGGTGGTCATCTGGAGGTCACTTCAGATGCCGAGGAGACGTGCTTCACGTTCCACATGCCACTCAGCTGATCTGAGCCGCTGAAAAGACAAGGGGCGCCTCAGCGCCCCTTATTCAAGATCATCGTCGGCTGAGCTCAGCCATCCATCCGCGCGCCGCTGACCACCGCATGAAGGTCGATCAGACCCACCATCCGGCTATCATGGGTGACGATTCCGTTGAGCAGTTCGGTGTCGATTGAATTGCCTTCCGGGACATTGTGGATGTCATCGCGACTGACCGTCAAAATGTCCGAGACAGCGTCGACGAGGATGCCGACCCACTTTTCGCCTACGCTCATCACCACCACGACATGGTTCTTGGTGGGCGAAGTCTGGCCATCGCCGAAGCGGGCGCGGAGGTCGAAGATCGGCACGATGGTACCGCGCAGATTGATGACGCCGCGCACGAACTCACGGGTGTTCGGCAGGGGCGTGGCGCCATTCCAAGCGCGGATTTCCCGCACGGTCGTGATCTCGACGCCATAGGTCTGCTCGCCGATCGAAAAGGCGATCAGTTGCAGGCTGTTGTGCGCCGCCATCGCCGTCTTGTCGCCGAGGTCGTCCTTGAGACTGAGCGCTTCCATAGTCTAGCCTTTCTGCCGCCCTTCTGGTCGGCTACGCATGTACAATCAGCCGCTTAGGCTGCATTTCGGTGAACGATAGAGGTTCTGAGGCCCTGCACGTCGACGATCAGCGCGACATTGCCGTCGCCCAGGATCGTGCCGCCGGCAATGCCCTCGACCCGCTCGAAATTCTCTTCCAGCGATTTGATGACCACCTGCTGCTGCCCGATTATGTCATCGGCAATCAGCGCCACCTTGGCGGAACCCTCTGCCTCGCAGAGCACGACAAAGCGGTTGTCTTCTTCGACCGTGGTGGTCAACTCGAAGCGCTGGGCCAGGTCGATGACCTGCACATATTCCCCGCGCACCTGCAGCACCTTACCGCCGCTGGGCACGCGCTCAAAACTGGCGCGCGAACACTGGATGGTTTCAACGATCGAGGAGAGCGGCACCACATAGGGCGACACCCCGACTTTGACCAGCATCACGTCGAGCACCGCCAGCGTCAACGGCAGGCGCAGGGTCATCCGCGTGCCCTTGCCCGGCCAGGAGCGGACATGCACGGAGCCGCCGATCTTCTTGATGTTGGAAAGCACCACGTCCATGCCGACCCCGCGGCCAGAGATATCGCTCACCGCTTCGGCTGTGGAGAAGCCAGGGGCGAAAATGAGCTGGTCGATCTGCTCGTCGGTCGGCTGCAGTTCGGGGGCAACGATGCCCTTGTCGCGGGCCAGTTGCAGCACGCGTTCGCGGTTGATGCCGGCACCATCGTCTTCCACGACGATGAGGATGTTGCCGCCAGCCTGCTCGGCGGAAATCTTGATGACACCGGTTTCGGCCTTGCCGCGCGCGGTGCGCTTGTCCGGGGTTTCGATGCCATGATCGGCTGAATTGCGGATCATGTGCGTGAGCGGATCGCTCAGTTGCTCGATGATCGTCTTGTCGATCTCGGTATTCTCGCCCACCGTTTCGAGCTTGATCTTTTTGCCGGTTTTGGTGGCGAGTTCGCGCACCAGACGGGGCATGCGGCTGAACACCGATTTCACGGGCTGAGCTCGGATTGCCATGACGGAATCCTGCAACCCGCGGGTGGTCTGCGCCAGCACTTCGAGGCCACGAACCAGCTCGGTATAGCGGGCCCGCAGGGTCTCATCCATCTGCTGGGTCAGCATGGATTGGGTAATCACCAGCTCACCCACCATGTTGACCACGCGATCCACCTTGTCGAGATCGACGCGGATGGACTGTACGCCGACACTGCGGCCATGCCCCTCATCACCCTCGTTTGGAGCGGCAACCGCCGGTTTGCTGACGGCCGCCGGCGCTGATTTGACCGGCGCAGGCGGTGGTGCGATCGATTCGGCAATCGCTGCAAAGCTCAAGACCGGCGCTTCCTCGAACTCGTCTGCCTCGGCCGGTTTTGCTGCCTCTGGCGCAAATGCGGCATCTGCCAAGTCTTCCATTTCGTCATCGGCAAGCGCCAGCAGGTCGGCCGCACCCAGTTGGACGACCGGAGCGGTGACTGCCGTCTCGATCGCCGCCGAAAGGGACGCAGAGGCTGCACCCAGTGCCGCCTCGTCACCCAATTGCGTCACCACGATCTCGCAGTCGCCATCGACAAACTCGAAAACCTCGCGGATGGCCGCCTCGCTGAGACCGGGAGCCACCAGCGTGATCTCCCAACTGCAATAGACCGCAAAGGGCTCGAAATCGGAGAGAGCGGGAATGTCGCGCAGGATCGGCCGGACATCCATCTCGCCCAGGGCGCCGAGTTCCCGGAACAAGAGGAGCGGATCGTTGGCACGGGCGTAGAGGGCACGATGCGGCGTGAACCGAACTTCCCAGTGTCCAGCTTCGGCCTGAAGCGGCGGCGTGTCGAAGGCGTCCTCGACCGGCGCTTCACCGGCCGCGGGCGCATCCAGATCGACCCGCACCGGCGTAAATTCGATGTCGAACTCGTCCATCGGCTCACCCGAGAGATCGTCCTCGTCGTCGGCCTTTTCGCCCCGCGCCAGCGCGTCGAAACGGGCCTTTTCTTCCTGCCCATAATCTCCCGGCAGAGCTTCCCCGGTCTGGGCTGCGTTGACATGATCGGCCACGATGTCGTTGGCCCGGATGCAGAGCGCCACGACGTCGTCGCTCATTTCGATGCGGCCATCCCGCACATAGTCGAGCAGCGTCTCATAGGCATGGGCGAACCCGACCAGCGCCGAAAAGCCGAAGGCACCGGCACCACCCTTGATCGAGTGGATGGCGCGGAACACCGCATTGAGCCGGTCGGCATCGCGTTCACCAGCCTCGATCGCCGCGAACTGCTCTTCAAGCTCGGTAAGGAGCTCGGAGCACTCGTCGAAATAGGTGGCTTTGAAGTCGTCGAGGTCGCTCATCTGCGTTCAATCCAACCCTTCTGGGTTTTCGAATAAAAAGGCTAGTGGACCACGCGGTGGATGACCGAAATCAGCTTTTCGGGGTCGAAGGGCTTCACGATCCAGCCGGTGCCGCCAGCAGCCTTGCCCTGGTCGCGCTTGTCCTGGCTCGTCTCGGTGGTCAGAATGAGGATCGGCAGGCTCTGATATTGCCCGCTAGCGCGCACCTGCTTGATGAACTCGATGCCGTCCATCACCGGCATGTTGATGTCGGTGATCACCACGTCCACGGTTTCGTTCTTGAGCATGTCCAGCCCCTGCTTGCCGTCCTCGGCCTGCAGCACCTCAAAGCCCGCATTGCTCAGCGTGTGGTGCAACATTGCCAGGATGGTCCTGGAATCATCCACCGTCAGAACCCGCAAACTCGTCATCCTCTGATCATCCCCGAAAACTGAGCACCCAGGCCCAGGCGCTCGATGGCGGCTGACATCGCCGCGCTCGGCCGCTCAATTGCGAACTCGAAATGGCTTCTCCGCGAGGTTTCCGCTGCGCTCAGCAGCATGAACAAGGCGTTGGTCGACACGCGCTCCACCCCATCTGCCGCGACGCTGACCGGCCCCTCCT
Source organism: Devosia sp. RR2S18 (assembly GCF_030177755.1). NCBI lineage: Bacteria > Pseudomonadati > Pseudomonadota > Alphaproteobacteria > Hyphomicrobiales > Devosiaceae > Devosia > Devosia rhizosphaerae. The sequence continues at coordinate 385,224 of NZ_CP126539.1, read as the reverse complement.
CGATCGCATCAAGCAATTGATCGCGAATGCCGTCCAGCGAGTCGAGATCGACCACCGCTGGCAAAGCAACCGGCTTCGTGGCTTTGCTGACCATATTTCTGAATGCCCCTGGAGTTCTCTCCGCCGACAGTTTCCCCCGGAACGGTTTAAGAAGTGCTAAGCGGCTCGCACAGCTTTTCCTTGCGGTGAAGCCAAGCGGGAGGGTAACGCAGAAAGGTGTTTTAGCCGGAACTGCCAATGACCGTTCAAATCGCCCTCACCGGCCTCGCCCGTGATCTCCAGGCCCGCGCCGATGCCGGCAAGCCCGTCCGTGTTGGCGTCATCGGCTCGGGCGAGATGGGGACCGATCTTGTCACCCAGATGAGTTTGATGCGCGGCATCGAAATGTCCGCTATCGCCACCCGCCGCCCGCATACGGCGCTCGAGGCTATGCGCATTGCCTATGGCGAAGACAGCAAGGGCAAGACCGCTGACAGCCCCGCCGCCGCGACGGCGGCTATCGAACAGGGCAAGATCGCCATCACCTCGGCCGAAACGCTGGTCACTACACCCAATATCGACGTGGTCATCGATGCCACCGGCAAGCCGGGCGTTGCTGCCGACTACGACTTGCTCGCCATGGAACATGGCAAGCATCTGGTGATGATGAATGTCGAGGCCGACGTTACCATTGGCCCCTATCTCAAGGCCCAGGCCGACCGGCTGGGCGTGGTCTATTCGGTGGGCGCGGGCGACGAACCCAGCTCCTGCATGGAGCTGATCGAGTTCGTCTCGGCGCTGGGCCTACCCATCGTGGCGGCCGGCAAGGGCAAGAACAATCCGCTGCGGCATGATGCCGTGCCGGAAGACTATCGCGCGGAAGCCGAGCGGCGGAACATGAACCCGCGCATGCTGGTAGAGTTCGTCGATGGCTCCAAGACCATGGTCGAGATGTGCGCAATCGCCAACGCCACCGGTCTCGTGCCCGACGTGCCAGGCATGCACGGACCGGCCGCCGATCGCGACGACATGGCCAAGGTGCTGATCCCGCGCGAGGATGGTGGTATCCTCCACAAGCCCGGCGTTGTCGATTTCACCGTCGGCAAGGGCGTCGCCCCTGGCGTCTTCGTCATCGTCAAGGCCGAGCATCCGCGCATCATCGAGCGCATGGATGACCTCCATATCGGACGCGGCCCTTATTATAGTTTCTTCCGGCCCTATCACCTGACCAGCCTCGAGGTCCCGCTGACCTGTGCGCGCATCATGCTGACGGGCAAGCCCGACATGGTGCCGCTGCCCAGGCCGGTTGCGGAAGTCTGTGCCGTTGCCAAGCGCGATCTTGCCCCTGGCGAGGCCTTCGATGCCATCGGTGAAACCTGCTACCGCTCTTTCACCATGACCATTGCCGATGCCCGCGACAAGCAAGCGCTACCGGTTGGCCTCCTCGAGGGTGGCAAGGTCACTGCGCCGGTGAAGAAGGGCGAGCTTCTCACCAGCGCCAACAGCCAGCCGGACACATCCACGCGGCTCTTCGCCCTGCGTCAGGAGCAGGATCGCATGCTGGGGCTCGTTTAGGCCTTCAGCACCACCTTGCCCTTGCGGCCGGGCTCGGCGCTGGCTTTCACCGCCGCGGCAATATCGGCCAGCGGATAAATGCCATCAACGGGCAGGCGCAGCTTGCCCGCGGCGGCATCTGCCACCAACTCGCCGAGCATGCGGCCAATTTCCTGGGGTGGCACACCCGGTTTGGCGCCCCAGAACCCTTTCACCGTCATCTGCCGAAACAACAATAGGCTCGGCGCTAGTCTTAAGCTCCGGCCCGTCATCGCACCGAAATTGGTGATGGTACCGCCGTCTGCCATTACTTCGGCTAGCTGCGCCGGGCCGTCCCCGCCCAGCGAGTCGATGCCATGTCGGATCGCGCCATTCCCGACCAGACCACGCGCCTTTTCCACCCAGCCATCGCTTTCGGTGGAAACGATCCGGTTGATGCCCAGTGCTTCCATCTCCTTGACGGCTCCGTCGCGCCGCACGAGGCCCAAGACCTTGAACCCTTGTTCCTTGCCGAACTGCGCCACGAGTTTGCCCACCGCGCCATTGGCCGCGTTCTGCACCAGCCAGTCGCCTTTGCTGAGCCCCAGCGTAAACAAGATCATCTTGGCCGAAAGCGGCATGGACAACAATTGGCACGCCGTTTCATCGTCAATGCTATCGGGCACTGGAAGCGCTCGTTCGGCATCCACCAGGTAATATTCCGCCCAGGTTTCGCTGCCGCCGCCGGCTACACGCTGGCCCACCTTAAGCGTTTCGACACCCGGGCCCAAGGCCTCGACTACCCCCACCGCTTCGGTTCCCCCCGCCGCGGGCAAAGGGGGTTTGAACCCGTAGCTTCCGGCAGCGGTCATCAGATCATGATTGTGGATGGGCGACAGCGTCATTCGCACCAGCACCTGGCCTGGCCCGGGCGTGGGCCTTGGCCGCTCACCAAGTTGCAGGACCTGCTCCGGCGCGCCGAAAGCCTCGTAAATAACACTGCGCATGTGGTTTTCCCTTTAAATTGTCTGCCTGCCAGATAGGCATTGCCCTTCCCCAGCAACAGGGGAGTGCGCCCAAAGAGACCAGAGGGGTTGATCGCCGCCACTCGCTTCGATAAATCCTGATGAGCACGATCAGGAATATGTCACATGTCCGAAACCGCTACCGATCCCCGCGCGCCCATCCGCATGCGCCACGAAACCCGCATGCGCCTGCTCGAGGTGACTGCAGTAGAGGACATTACCCCTCTGATGCGTCGGATCAGTCTACGCGGCGACATGGAAGGGTTCGCCTCCCCCGCCTATGCCGATCATATCAAGGCGTTCTTCTTTCCCAAGGGCGTAGAGCCCAAGATCGTGCCCATTGGCCCCCGCGGCGCTGAATTCGCGCCGGGCGAGCGGCCGGAAATGCGCGACTACACGCCGCGCTATTTCAATGTCGAAGCCGGCACCATCGTGCTGGATTTTGTGCTCCATGGGGATGGCCCGTCTTCCTCCTGGGCGGCCCAGGTCACGACCGGCGACAAGCTCGTCATCGGTGGTCCCCGCGGTTCTTCGGTAATCCCCAACACGTTTGACTGGTATCTGCTGGTTGGCGATGAAACGGCTCTTCCCGCCATGGGACGGGCCATCGAACAATACCCCGCCGACAGCAAGGTTGTTGCGGTTATCGAGGTCGCCGATGCGGCGGAAGAACAGGGCTTCGACACCAAAGCCGATCTCGCGCTCACCTACATCAATCGCAATGGGGCACCGGCCGGCAACAACACGCTCCTGCTCGAGGCCATCAAGGCCATGCAGCTGCCGGAGGGCGTCGCCTACGCCTACATCGCAGGCGAAAGCCGCATGAGCAAAGCGGTGCGCGAGCACCTCACCAGCGAGCGCGGCTTTGATCCAGAATATGTCAAAGCGGCCGGCTATTGGCTGCTTGGCGTCGCCGACGCACAGGAACCACACTGAGCCGCCTAGCCAAGGCCTTCCGCCCCGGCTAAGTCTCCGCCGAAAATCGGAGGCAAGCATGAGCACCAAGAAAGTTCGCTGGGGCATTCTCTCGACCGCCAATATCGGCATGCAAAAGGTCACCCCTGCCATCCAGCAGTCACCCCACTCTGAAGTGGTGGCGATTGCCTCGCGCGACCTCACCAAAGCCGAGGCTGCAGCCCGCCAGCTTGGCATTGCCAAGGCCTACGGTTCCTATGAGGAGCTCTTTGCCGATCCCGAGATCGATGCGATCTACAACCCGCTCCCCAACCACCTCCATGTGCCCTTGACCGTGGCAGCGGCCAAGGCTGGCAAGCATGTGCTGTGCGAAAAGCCCATCGCGCTCAACGCCAGGCAGGCCGAGGAACTGCGCGAGTGCCCGCCCGATCGCATCGTGCTCGAAGCCTTCATGGTGCGCTTTCATCCCCAGTGGCAGCGTGCCCGCGAAATCATCCGCTCGGGCGAGCTGGGCAAGGTGCGCGCCATCAACGCCATCTTCAGCTATCACAATGACGATCCGCAAAATGTGCGCAACATGGCCGATATCGGTGGCGGCGGCATCATGGATATCGGCTGCTATCCGGTGACCGCCGGGCGCTTCCTTTTCGAGGGTGAGCCCGAGCGCGTGGTCTCGCTGGTGGAGCGCGACCCTCGCTTCAAAACCGATCGCCTCGCCAGCGTCATCGCGGACTTCGGCGGTGGCCGGCAGTTGAGCTTTGTCTGCTCCACCCAGGCCGCCGGGCACCAGCGCGTGCAGGTGCTGGGCACCAAGGCCAAGCTTGAAATCATCATCCCCTTCAACGCGCCACCCAATGAACGCACGGCGATAACGGTCGACACGGGTGCGCCTTTTGACGGCTCGCTCGCCCGTCGCGAAATTCTGCCCGCTTGCGACCAGTATACCGAACAGGCCGAAGCCTTTGCGCTCGCCGTCCTCGGGGAGCAGAAGCTGCCTTGGGGCGTTGAGGATGCCGTTGCTTCCATGAAAGTGCTGGACGCGATCTTTGAAAGCGAGAAGACCGGGGCTTGGGCTAAGGTCTAATCAAACCCATATGCCGGTGAGTGCAACCGAAGGACTGTCCATGTCAGATCGCGTTCTCCTCACCGGCATCTCCGGCTTTGTCGGCGGTCATGTCGCCCTGCAACTGCTCCAGGCTGGCTACATGGTACGCGGCAGCGTGCGGAGCCTCGATAAGGCCGACAAGGTTCGCGATACGCTCGCCCGCGCCGGCGCGGACGTCTCTCGGCTGGAATTCGTCGCGCTGGACCTGCTCGAGGATGAGGGCTGGGCCGCAGCGATGGCCGGCTGCCGTTATCTCCAGCACACAGCCTCGCCTTTCGTGCTCCGCGTCCCCAAGGACCCGCAGGAGCTGATCCGCCCAGCGGTGGAAGGCACCCGCCGCGCCATCGAGGCCGCGCTCGCCGCGCAGGTCGAACGGGTCGTGCTCACCTCCTCGATTGCGGCCATCCAATATGGCCACGCCTCCTACGACCGCCCGCTGAGCGAGGCCGATTGGACGAAAACGGACAATGCCCGAGTCGGCGCCTATGCTCGTTCCAAGACCCTAGCCGAGCAGGAGGGTTGGCGGCTCATGGAGGCCGCTGGCCGCCGCAATGATCTCGCCGTCATCAATCCAGCGGGCATTTTCGGGCCGCTCCTGGATGAGGATCCGGGCACCTCGGCCGCCATCATCCAGGGCATGCTCAAAGGCTTCATGCCCGTCCTGCCGCGTATCCATGCCTCTGTGGTGGACGTTCGAGACATAGCCGCCCTCCATGTGGATGCCATGATCAATCCCGCAGCGGGCGGCCAGCGCTGCATCGCCGCCGTCGACACGCTCTCGCTCAAGCAGATCGCCGATCTCCTCCGCTCCGCCTTCCCTCACCGGCGCATTGCCCGGCACGAAATACCCGATTGGGTGGTGCGCCTAGCCGCAAGGTTCAATTCAGAGATCCGCGACAATCTCTCCGAGCTCGGTGCCATCAAGCGTCTGGACGGCACTCGCGCCCCCGCCCGTCTGAACCGCCCTCTCATTCCCGCTGGAGAGAGCGCCATTGCGACTGGCAAGAGCCTGGAGCAGTTCAACCTCGTCTAGAGCCGGAGCCCTCGCCCTCAGTGCCGATTTGTCCATATCTGACACCGTCAGAACGCGGCTGTAGCTCAGTTGGGAGAGCGCGTCGTTCGCAATAGCGAGGTCAGCGGGTTTCCCGCTCAGCTCCACCATTCCGGCATCCCTACAGAACGTCAGCCCTGCGGTGGCTGGGCGAAGTTTATTCTGTTTCCTTCGGGATCGAACACCTGTGCTACGGCGCCGAATGGTCCCTGGGCTTCGTTCACCAGGGAGATCTCATGAGTTGCCAATCGTGCCTGCTCTGCCGCCAGATCTAATACCACGATAGTCGTGATGCTCTTGCCGGCACGGGTCTCGTCCGCCCAGAGCTGGAAGCCTGCGGCTCCCATGTTGCGCCATTGCGCCATGCCTGGGATGGGCTGGTCATCCGCGGGCCGCCCCAGCAGCTTTTCGTACCAGGCTAGCGCCGCATCAATGTCGCGGACCACGGATGAGGCGAAGATTCCCTGCACTGCCATCGTGTTCATGTTCGGAACTCCCTTGCTGTACCTGACGACGATTGGAGGTGCTCGGTTTCGACGCCGGTCGCCGAAAAAAACTACCGCAGAGGAGAAGCTGCTTCCAGTTTGCCTGCGGCCCGGGCGAGCCCTTCGGAAATCACCGTCCGCATGGCGGCGCGCGCCTCGTCCGCCCGCCCCTCGGCGATAGCCGTGGCGATGCGCCGGTGGGACAGCACCGCCGCTTCGAGCAGCGCCGGCTCCTCGACCGGTGAGCTGATGGTGAAGGATGCCGTCAGCGCCAGTTCTACCAAAGCGCTAATCGAGGCCATGAACGGGTTGCCCGAAGCCTCCGCCACGATCCGGTGAAAGGCGAGGTCGGCGCGCGCGAACTCCACTGCGCTGGTCGCCGCACCCATGTTCGCCGCGCAGTCGAGCAAAGCCCGCGCCTGCTCTTCGGTTCGGCGCTCCGCCGCCAGAGCGGCCGACTCAAGCTCCACCCCGATCCTGACCTCGGCAAGGCTACGGAGGAACGCCACGTCCGGCCCCGTTTCGAAGTGCCAAGACAGCACGTCCGCATCGAAGAGGTTCCACCGCCGTCGCGGCAGCACGCGGGTGCCGATGCGCGCCCGCGGCTCGATCATGCCCTTGGCCGCAAGGGTCTTGAGGGCTTCGCGCAACACGGTGCGGGAAACGCCAAAGCGCCCCAGAAGGTCGGCGTCGGGCGGCAGGATGCTGTTTTCCTGATAATCCCCACGTACGATGGCGACGCCCAGCTGCCAGAGCACCTGCGAGTGGAGGTTGCGCAGCGGCACGCGGCCGGCAATCGCCGCGATCAACTCCCCCGTGGTCCGCCGCTCTTCGGTCATCCCGCCCCTTTTGGTAAGCCTTGGTCATACAATAACACTTTCTCGGGCGGTGGACAGCCACGCAGCGCCGCGCCAAGGTGCCGCCCAACGCCAAGCAAGGATTCGCGCCATGCCAGTTCAGAGCCAAGTCGATGCCGTTCTCGCCCAGGTGGACGCCGGGCTCGAGCAGAGTCTCGAGCGGCTCTATGAACTGCTTCGCATCAAGTCCATTTCCACCGACCCGGCCTATGCCGCCGAGTGCCAGCGGGCCGCCGACTGGCTGGTGAGCGAACTGGCCGGGCTGGGTTTTGATGCCGCCGCCCGGCCGACGCCAGGCCACCCCGTCGTGGTTGGCCACGGGACCGACCAGGCCGGCCCCCATGTGCTGTTTTACGCCCATTACGACGTGCAGCCGGTCGACCCTGTAGAACTCTGGCATTCCGATCCGTTCGAGCCGCAGCTCAAGGAGGGGGCGGACGGCCGCAAGATCATCGTGGCGCGCGGTGCTTCCGACGACAAGGGTCAGATGATGACCTTTATCGAGGCCTGCCGCGCCTGGAAAACCGCGACCGGCACCCTGCCAGTCAAGGTCTCCTTGATGCTCGAGGGCGAGGAGGAGTCCGGTGGCAAGAACCTGCCGCCTTTCATGGAGGCCCATCGCGACGAACTCGCCGCCGCTGACATTGCGCTGGTCTGCGACACGGATATGTGGAACCGCCAGACGCCCTCGATCACCACCATGCTGCGCGGCCTCGTCGCCGACGAAATCGAGATCACTTGCGCCAACAAGGACCTGCATTCGGGCATGTTCGGCAATGCCGCGCGCAACCCCAACCAGGTGCTGGCCGAGATCATTGCTTCGCTCCGCGCCCCCGATGGTTCGGTGACCCTCCCCAGCTTCTACGACGACGTTGCCGAGATCAGCCCCGAGCTCAAGGCGCAATGGGCCAGCCTTGGCTTTGATGAGGCAAAATTCCTGGGCGAGGTGGGTCTCTCCGTTCCCGCCGGCGAACAGAACCGCTCCGTGCTCGAAATGCTCTGGGCCCGCCCTACCTGCGAGATCAATGGCATGATCGGTGGCTATACCGGCGACGGCTTCAAGACGGTGATCCCCGCTAAGGCGAGCGCCAAGATTTCCTTCCGCTTGGTATCCGGCATGGATCCGGCCAAGATCCGTGCCGCCTTCCGCAAGCATGTCGAGGAACGCCTGCCTGCCGATTGTTCGGTCAAGTTCACGCCCCATGGCGGCTCGCCAGCCATCACCGTCCCCAGCGACGGCACCCATCTGTGCCAGGCCCTCGCCGGTCTTTCCGCCGAGTGGAACAAGGACGCCGTGATTACCGGCTCGGGCGGCTCCATCCCTGTCGCGGGCGATTTCAAGAAGATCTTGGGGCTCGACACGCTCCTCATCGGCTTTGCTCATGTGGACGACCAGATCCACTCGCCCAACGAGAAATACGACCTCGAAAGCTACCACCGCGGCATCCGCTCCTGGGTGCGGGTGCTGGCGGCGCTGGCCGGCTAGTCCGGCTGCCCACCCAGCTTTTGTACGGCCTTGGCGCCAGCGGCAACGGCCTGCGCCAAGGCGGTAGCTTCATCCTTGCCCGATAGGTGCGCGGCGATGAAGCCGGCGGCGAAGGCATCTCCTGCCCCGGTTGAATCCACCACGTTTACCACCGGCGCCGAAAGCGCCACGCGCGCGCCGTCCTTGCCGCCCAGAGCCGCGCCATAGCGTCCGCGCTTGATGACCACATTGGCGAAGCGGTTGCCCAAGCACCGCATGCAGGCCTCGAAATCGGCCTCGCCGCACAACAGTTCGGCCTCGCTTTCATTGGCAAAGAGCCAGTCGGCACCCGCCGTCCATTCCAGGAAAGCTGCGGCCCCAACCTCTTCGAGAAAGCCGATCGAGGCGGGATCAATGGCCACGGCAATGCCGCGCGCCTTGGCCGCCCCAAGTAACTTCTTCACCGCAGCCCGTGGGCCCGGCGCAAAAAAGCTATAGCCCGACACCATCACCATGCCGATCTCGGCAAGAAGGCTCTCGGGCAAGTCGGCGCTGCACAAATGGAGGTTGGCCCCCCGATCACTGAGGAAACTTCGTTCCCCATCGGGATCAAGAATGGTCACCAGTACGCCGGAAGGCTCGTTTGCATCCCCTGCCAGCGCAGGAATAACACCCAAGCTTCGGAAATACTCCTCGTACATGGCCTTGTCGTCCGCGCCCACGCGGGCGGCAAACACCACCTTGGTGGCCATGGCGCCCAGCCACACCGCCTGGTTTGCACCCGACCCGCCCGGGCGGCTGCGGATCTTGGCTCGGCGATCACTGCCATGCACCAGCGGACCCTCCGGCGCCACGATGACATCGGTCATCACGTCGCCGACGACCAGGACGCGGTCGTTCATGCGCGGCGCGCTGCCGGCTTGCCCGGCATCCGGCCGGCCAAGGACACGGCGATGTGGGCTGCCACCTTGGCGTTATTTTCTACCAGCGCGATGTTGGATTGCAGCGACTTGCCACCGGTCAATTCGAAGATGCGCTTGAGCAGGAAAGGCGTCAGCTCCTTGCGGGAAACCCCTTCCGCCTCGGCTCCTGCGATGGCTTCGGCAATCCGCGCCTCGATGGCGGCCGGATCAAGTGCGTCTTCTTCCGGGATCGGGTTGGCGACGAGAACGCCACCGAGCCCCAGATCGATCTGCAGGGCCACGATTTTGGCGATATCCTCGGCCGCATCGAACCGGTGATCCACCTTGTGACCACTCTCGCGCGCCCAGAACGCCGGGAACTGGTCGGTGCCATAGCCCAGCACAGGCACGCCATTGGTCTCGAGCACTTCGAGCGTCTTGGCGATGTCGAGAATGGATTTGGCGCCGGCACAAACCACCGCGACGGGGGTGCGTCCCAGTTCCTGGAGATCGGCCGAAATGTCGAAAGTCTCCTCGGCCCCGCGGTGCACGCCACCAATGCCGCCAGTGGCAAACACATGGATACCCGCCAAGGCTGCAATCTGCATGGTGGTCGCCACGGTCGTTCCGGCGATCACCCCCTGCACCAGAAGGGCAGAAACGTCGCGGCGGGAGGCCTTGGCGGCCTTAAGGCCTTCCAGTGCCAACCGCTCCAGGTCTTCGCCGGAGACTCCCACGCAGAAGCGGCCATCCATGATTGCGATGGTGGCGGGCACCGCGCTATGCTCGCGCACGATCCCTTCCACCTTCTTGGCCATTTCGAGGTTCTGCGGGTACGGCATGCCATGCGTGATGATGGTGCTTTCCAGTGCCACCACCGGCTTGCCATCGGCCAGGGCCTTCTTCACGTCCGGGCTGATGGAAAGATAGGCCTTAGCAGTCATGGAAAAACAGCTTTCTTGAAAGGAGCAGAAGGCCGATCTCGGCCTTGGGTCGGCGCGGGTTTTTGCGCCCTGATGCCGCAGGGCGTCAACCCCCGCAAGAACATGGTGCCATGTCCCTTGTCGTATAGCTCTTTTGCCTCTAGTTTGCCTGAGTAACTCCAGCGGGAAAGGGTACTTCGCTGCAGACCGACATCGTTGATCGCGCCCTGTCCGCCGATCGATACGCACCCAGATACGGGTCCATGTCAGCCGAGTTATCCAGCGCTTTCCAGCGCTTGTTTTCTGCACCGCTAGCGCACACGCCAGATGGCACGGGCACTCCCAGATGAGCGCCGGCGCTTGAGCCTGCTTTGCAGCCCTTGCCGGCTGCACACCCACTCTGCGGCCGGCCGCACTTCACCAGTCGCAAAGACAAAAACCCCGAACAGGAGCCTCAATCCAGATGAATAGATCGCTCGCCCTTGCCTTCGGCACTCTCATGGTCGCGGCCCCCGCGCTGGCCCAGGAAGAGCCGGTCCTCAACGTCTACAACTGGTCCGATTACATTGCCGAAGACACCATCGCCAATTTCGAAGCCGAAACCGGCATCAAGGTGAACTACGACGTCTACGACAACAACGAGATCGTCGACGCCAAGCTGCTGGCCGGCAATTCGGGCTATGATATCGTGGTGCCCTCGGGCAATTTCCTTGAGCGCCAGATCCAGGCGGGCCTCATCCTGCCGCTCGACAAGTCCAAGCTCACCAATCTGGGCAATCTCGATCCGGCCGTGATGGACACTGCATCAGCGCAGGACCCGGACAACGCTCATGGCGTGCCTTACATGATCAACACTATCGGTTTGGGCTACAACGTCGCCGAGGTCGCCGAGGCGCTGGGTACCGACGAGTTGCCGCAGAGCTGGGACCTGCTGTTTGATCCAGAGACCGTCAGTAAGCTTGCCGATTGCGGCGTGGCCGTGCTCGATAGCCCCTCAGAAGTTATGGGCATTGCCCTGCACTATCTGGGTCTTGATCCCAACTCCGAGAGCGAGGAAGACTTGGCGCAGGCCGAGGAACTGATGAACTCCATCAAACCCTCGATCCGCTACTATAATTCCTCCCAGTACATCGACGATCTGGGCAATGGTGAAATCTGCCTGGCGCTCGGCTATTCCGGTGACATCTTCATCGCTTCGGACGCCGCCGAGCAGGCTGGGCAGGGCGTGGAGGTGAACTACCTCATCCCCGAAGAAGGCGCTGCCACTCTCTTCGATTTCCTCGCGATCCCGGTCGATGCTCCGCATCCGGAGAACGCTCACAAGTTCATCAACTACATCCTCGAGCCCGAGGTCGTGGCTGATATCACCAACTACGTGTTCTACGCCAACCCCAACCTGCCGGCACTCGAGTTCGTGGACGAAGAGGTCAAGTCCAACCCGGGCATCTACCCGCCCGCCGAGACCATTGAGAAGGCCTTTGTGATGCAGGCCCACACGCCTGAGTTCGAAGAGCTCTTGACCCGCACCTGGACCCGCATCAAAACCGGCCAGTAAATCTATGCAAGGGGCGGCCCGGAAGCCGCCCCTTCAGCCTTTTCGAGTCCCGCCATGGCCAAGAAGCCTCAGATCGCCATCGACACCCGTCCCTGGCGAGACCCGAACGCCAAGCCGTTCGTCCGCATCAAGAACGTCACCAAGAAATTTGGTGACGTTTTCGCTGTCTCGGACGTGTCGCTCGACATCTTCAAAGGCGAATTGTTCTGCCTGCTCGGTGGCTCGGGCTCGGGCAAATCGACCCTCTTGCGCATGCTGGCCGGGTTCGAGGAGCCAACCTCCGGCACCATCGAGATCGACGGCCAGGATATGACCGGCGTAGCTCCGTATAATCGTCCGGTTAACATGATGTTCCAGAGCTATGCGCTGTTCCCACACATGAATGTGGAACAGAACATCGCCTATGGCCTCAAGCGCGACCATCTGCCCAAGGGCGAGATCGCCGACCGCGTCGCCGAGCTCCTCACCCTCGTCAAGCTCCAGGACTATGGCAAGCGCCGCCCCGACCAGCTCTCGGGTGGCCAGCGCCAACGTGTTGCCCTCGCCCGCTCCCTCGCCAAGCGGCCCAAGCTGCTGCTGCTCGACGAACCCCTTGGCGCGCTCGACAAGAAGCTGCGCGAGGAAACCCAGTTCGAGCTGGTCAAGATCCAAGAATCTTTGGGGGTCACCTTCATTGTCGTGACGCACGATCAGGAAGAGGCGATGACCCTCGCCACTCGCATCGGCGTCATGAACTATGGCGAGATCGCCATGATCGGCGAGCCCACTGACATCTACGAATACCCTAATTCTCGCTTCGTCGCCGGCTTCATTGGCTCGGTCAACATGGTTGAAGGCTTCGTCGTGGAAGATGAGCCCGACCATGTACGCATCCGCTCGAGCGAACTGGGATGCGACATCTTCGTGGGCCATGGCGTCGACTGCGCGCCCGATCAGGTCCTTTGGTGGGCCATCCGCCCCGAAAAAATGCTCCTCACCCGCGAGCGCCCCCTCAACATCCGGGAAGCCAACATCACCAAGGGCATGGTGGAGGAGATCGGCTATCTCGGCGATATGAGCGTCTACCAAATCGTGCTCGATAGCGGCAAACGCCTGCGGGTCACCCAAACCAACACGGTGCGCGGCAATCCCGATGCCATCACCTGGGACGAGCAGGTCTATGTCTCCTGGGGCGATACCTCCGGAGCGGTACTGACCTCATGAGCAGTTTCGACGCCGAACACCCCGCGCCACCGCGTCGCCGCCCCTGGAACATGGTCGAGCGCGGGCTTACGGCCATTGGTCTCTCCGGCAAGGCGCTGGTCATCGCCGCGCCGGCGCTGTGGTTGGCGATCTTCTTTCTGGTGCCGCTTGCCGTGGTCTTCGGCATTTCCCTGACCCTTAAGCAGTTCGGCCGCCCCCCTTACACGCCCCTCCTCACTACCGAGGAAGGCACGGTGCAGCTTACCCTGCACCTCAACAACTACATCCTGCTGTTCACCGACAGCCTCTATGTCGCCGCCTATCTCTCTTCGATCCGCATCGCGCTGATCTCCACCATCATCACGCTGTGCATTGGCTATCCCATGGCCTATGCCATCGCGCGCTCGCCCGATCGCTGGCGCAACATTCTGCTCATGCTGGTTATCCTGCCGTTCTGGACCTCGTTCCTTCTGCGCGTCTATGCCCTCAGCGGCTTCATGCGCGGCAACGGCGTCATCAACCAGTTCCTCGGCCTCTTCGGCGTCGAGCCCTTGGTGATGATGCAGACCGATTTCGCCGTCTATGTCGGCATCGTCTACACCTATCTCCCCTTCATGATCCTGCCGCTCTACACCAATCTGGTGAAGCTCGACGGTTCGCTTCTCGAGGCCTCGGCCGATCTGGGCGCTAGGCCCGTGCGCACCTTCCTCTCGGTAACCCTGCCGCTCTCCATGCCCGGCATCATTGCCGGCTCCATGCTGGTCTTCATCCCGGCTATCGGCGAGTTCGTCATTCCCTCGCTCCTGGGCGGCCCTTCTACCCTGATGATCGGCCGTGTGCTGTGGGACGAGTTCTTTGCCAACACCAATTGGCCGCGCGCCGCCGCCGTCGCTATCGCCATGCTGATTGTCGTCGTGGTGCCCATCATGCTGCTGCAGCGGGCACAAGACGCCGTGGTGGAGCGTTAAGATGCGGCGCGGCTGGTTCCTCCCCATTGCGGCAGCACTCGGCTTCGCGTTCCTCTACGCGCCGATTGTGTCGCTGGTCATCTTCTCCTTCAACGAAAGCAATCTGGTCACCGTCTGGTCCGGCTTTTCGACCAAATGGTACGGCCAGCTTCTGCAGGACCAGCAACTGCTGGACGCAGCCTGGCGAAGCCTGCAGATCGCGTTTTTCAGCGCGTCCATCGCGCTCGTGCTCGGCACACTGTGCGCCGTAGCACTGGTCCGCTTTCGCCGCTTCCGCGGTCGCACGGTGCTGGCGGGCACCGTGGCCGCCCCGCTGGTCATGCCCGATGTGATCACCGGCCTGGCGCTGCTGCTGCTCTTTGTGGCGATGGAGGCAACCCTGGGCTGGCCTTCGGGCCGCGGCATGGTCACAATCATCATCGCGCACACCACCTTCTGCATGGCCTATGTGACAGTCGTCGTGCAGTCGCGCCTCGCCGATTTCGATGGCAGTCTCGAAGAAGCCGCGCAGGATCTGGGGGCTACCCCCGTCCGCGTCTTTTTCGACATCACCTTGCCCATCATCGCACCCGCCCTTGTCTCGGGTTGGCTCCTGGGCTTCACCCTCTCGCTCGATGATCTCGTGATCGCCAGCTTCGTCTCGGGCCCGGGCTCGTCCACCCTGCCCATGGTGATCTTCTCCAAGGTCCGCCTGGGTGTTTCGCCCGATGTCAATGCGCTGGCCACCATCATCATCGGCTTTGTGGCCCTCGGCGTTTTCGCGGCCACCATCGTCCAACTGCGCTCGCGCCCCAAAAAGGCGCGGGTGTAAGCCGTTCATCAGCACTCAAGTTCTGTTCATCTTCGTTCAGAAAACGGTGACTAGACAGCAGGGACGAAGGGGTTCATGCTCCCTCCATGTTCAACGAATGCAAAGGAGGTGATCCAGTGTCTTATGAGATTTCGGCTCTCGAAGAAGGTTTTGGATTTCAGGTGTCTGTAACTGCGGAGGTGTCCGCCTAGACACCGACCTCCTTCGGCCTTCCAGGGCCCAAGAAACTCAGGAAGGGCTGTCCATCGGGCAGCCCTTTTTGCTTGCCCTTGACGGAAGGGGCCAAGCCATTGATACCGAAGCCCAGTTTTCCGGAGTGCTTCATGTCCTCGGCCAATTTCGTCCTCACCCTGTCCTGCGAAGACCGCCCCGGCATCGTCGCCGCCGTCACAACGGAACTGGCGGCGCTCAATGCCAACATCGCTGAATCCAACCAGTTCTGGGATCGCGAGACCGGCCGCTTTTTCATGCGCCTCGCCTTTGCTGCCCCACAAGGCGCCGGCCGCGACGCCCTCGAACGCGCACTGAAGTCCCCAATTGAGCGGTTCTCCATGAAGACCACCCTGGTTGAGGAGGCGCGCAAGAAGCGCATCATTATCATGGTCTCAAAGTTCGATCACACGCTGCTGCACCTGCTCTACCAGATCCGCGTGGGTTGGCTCGACGCAGAAGTCGCCGCCGTCATCTCCAACCATGACGCGGCCAGAAAGATTGCCGAGGATGCCGGCATTCCCTTCCACCTCCTGCCCGTGACGCCGACCACCAAGGCGCAGCAAGAAGAGCAGGTCATGGCGATCGTCAAGGAGACCGGCGCCGACCTTGTCGTCTTGGCTCGCTACATGCAGGTGCTGTCGGACAATCTCTCCACGCGTCTTTTCGGGCGGGTGATCAACATTCACCACTCCTTCCTGCCCAGCTTCAAAGGAGCCAAGCCCTACCACCAGGCCCATGAGCGCGGCGTCAAGATCATCGGCGCGACCGCCCATTACGTGACACCCGATCTTGATGAAGGCCCTATCATCGAGCAGGAGACCGCCAGGGTGACCCATGCCATGAGCCCCGACGATCTGGTTGCCGCGGGCCGCGACATTGAAAGCCGCGTGCTGGCCCGCGCGGTCAAACTGCATCTGGAAAGCCGCGTCATGCTCAATGGCCGCAAGACGGTGGTCTTCGGCTAGGTGCCAATCATAACCGACAACTACCTGCTGATCGGCCTGGGCTTTGCCGCCCTGCTGATCGCCTGGATGGTGTTTTCGCTGGTCAAGAAGGTTTTCGGGCTGGTGCTGGTGTGCGCGATTGTTCTTGCTGGCCTGGTGCTCTGGACCAATCCTGTCCTCTTGGATAATTTGGCCGACACCTTCTTCGCCTTTGTCGGCGGACGCTAAGGGCGCGGTCAGGCAGCATCCACCGGCAGGTCTTCGAGATGAAGCGAGTCAGCCAGGCTCGTGCGGTCCAACACGGCCCGCGTCGCTAGCGTCACGCGCTCGAACACATGGCGGATTTCGCAGGCGGCCTCGTCCTTACAGTCTTCGCACTTGCGATAGGCGATCTTTGAAAGGCAGGGCAGCGGCGCAATCGGGCCGTCGATCAGGCGCAGCACCTCGCCATACATGATGTGCTCGGGCGCCACCACCAGTTCATAACCCCCGGCCCGTCCCCGACGACTGCCCACATAGCCAGCCCGCTTGAGCTCGAGTAAAATCTGCTCGAGGAACTTCTTGGGGATAGCCTGGGTCCGGGAGATCTCGCCGATCATCATGGTTTCGCCTCGCCCGATCCGGGCCAGAGAAACCAGCGCCCGCAGCGCATATTTGGCCTTTTGTGAGATCATCCCCTTTCGCCGCTAGTCTTTCCGCTCGGGCAATACCGGTGGCGCGGCGCTCTCGCCGTTCGCCTCTTCGCCAGGCTCCTCGGCACTCTGCTCCCCGGCATCTTGCTCCGGACCATCCAGGCCAGGTTCATCGAGGGGTGACTGGGGCTCTGCCGCCTCGGCCGCCGCGGTGGGCTGCTCATCTTCCAGCGGAACTGGCGCCGCCGTTTCAGTGCCTTCATCTGCGGCGGGGATTTCATCGCCCGGCTGCGTCACCTCGACCAACTCCGCCGGCGGAGTCGCTGTCTCGACTTCCGTGGGCTCACCCTCCTCCGGTGGTGTGCTCTCGCCTCGATCGGCCTCAAGGACGGGCGCCTCGACCACTTCGATCGTGTCTGAGACCCCGCCCTCGGCATCTTGGTCCGTCTCGGGCGCTTCCATCCAGGGTTCATCGGGTTCGAGGACCCCCACGGCCGAAGTTTTCGGCTGCTCGGCGTCTTCCAACTCCACCCTAGGCTCGTCCGCATCGTGCAGCGCCACTGGAGCTTCAGCATCGGTGGGCTCAGCCAGGCTTTCTATGGCAATCGTGTCCATCGCCGGCGCAGCCGCGCCATCGGGAACTGTGGGCTCCTGGGCAACGGGAGCAAGCGGAGGCTCCGTGCCATCGCTCTGCGCCAGGCCCAGATTATCTTCTGGCGTTTGGGGTTTGGCCAGCATGGCGGCGCTGACGGGCTCACCATGGGCGGGCACAGCAACGGCAGCACGCGCCAGCAGGTTATCGCTCACCGGTAGCTTGGGTTCAGCGGGAGCATCTCCCTCCGGACGGTTTCCGTTTCGCTCCCCGCGCAGCCAGGCCAGCATGCCCAGGCCAATTTCCCGCTCACCCATGATGACGACGTCAGCGCCCAGGCTACGAAGATGCGTCTCTTCGTCGGTCGAATGCGCCCGCGCGATGATGCGGACGGCGGGTCCCAGCTTGCGGCCCTGCTCGCAGACGCTGCCCGCTTCGAAACCGTCAGGGATGGCGATAAGAAGCGTTCGCGCTCCCGCCACGTTGGCGAGATTGAGCACCTCGGCACTTGCCGCGTTGCCAACTACCACTTCCAGCCCTGCCTCGCGGGCAGCGGCAATAGAATGGTCGGAGTCTTCGATGACGACGACGGGACTATTGGCGGAGTGCAGGCCTTGGCCCACCACGCTGCCAACCCGTCCATAACCCACCAACACCGTGTGGTCCTTCTGCTCGGTCGGTTCAGCCACCTCGTCTTCGCCGAGAACGGAGTCGGGGTTGGTGGGTGCATCACTCGTCAGCGGCCCTGAAGGTGCCGGCCCATCCGCGGCAGTCATGGGTGGTTCGATCACCCCGTCCCGCTCCATCTGTGCGGCCCGGCTCTGCGCCACCCGGGCTTCCACATGGGGCCGCAACAGTTCGGCTGCCCAGAACACCGCCGGATTGAGCACGATCGAGATCAGCGCGCCGGCCACGATCAGGTCCTGCGCCGCTGGCGGAAAGATCGCCAGCGCAACGCCCATGCTCGCCAGGATAAAGGAGAATTCGCCGATCTGCGCCAGGGAGGCGGAGATGGTGAGGGCCGTTCCCGCTGGGCGGCGGAACAGGAGGACGATGCCGAAGGCGGCGAGCGACTTGCCCACCACGATGATGAAGACAGTCGCCAGGACCGGCAGCGGATCGGTGACGAGGATGGCCGGGTTGAACAGCATGCCGACCGACACGAAGAACAGCACCGCAAAGGCGTCCCGCAGCGGCAGCGTTTCCTGCGCCGCCCGATGGCTAAGCTCGCTTTCGCTCAGGATCATGCCGGCAAAGAACGCGCCCAACGCCAGTGACACCCCAAAGAGCACGGCCGAGCCGAGCGCCACGCCCAGCGCGATCGCCAGCACCGCCAAACGGAAGAGTTCGCGCGAGCCGGTATGGGCCGTAATGTGCAACGCCCAGGGGATGGCTCTGCGGCCCACGATCATCATGAAGCCCGCAAAGGCGGCTAGCTTGAGCAGCGTCAGCGCCAACGCGCCCCACAGCCCCACATCTGTCCGCAGCACGCGTTCGACGAACGAGACAAAGGGGTCGTGGATTCCAGCGACACTGCCTGCGGAGCTCGCAAAAGCCGGCACCAGCACCAGCGCCAGCACCATGGCGAGGTCTTCAACGATAAGCCAACCAACCGCGATACGGCCGCGCTCCGTCTCGATCAGCCGCCGGTCCTGCAGTGCTTTAAGCAGCACGACGGTGGATGCCACCGAAAGCGCAAGGCCGAACAGCACGCTGGCGCCCAGCCCCCAGCCCAGCAGCGTGCCCAGCCCGGCACCGAGCAGGGTGGCGACGGCGATCTGCACCAGCGCCCCCGGGATTGCGAGCGCCCGCACGCTGAGGAGGTCCTTGAGTGAAAAGTGCAGGCCCACGCCAAACATCAGGAGGATCACCCCCAGTTCGGCCAGTTCGGCGCCCAGCGCCTGGTCGGCAACGAAGCCCGGCGTGTATGGTCCCACCAGCACGCCCGCCAGCAAATAGCCAACCAGCGGCGGCAGGCGCAGCCGATTGGCCACCATGCCGAAGATATAGGCCAGCACCAAACCCGCGACGATCATCGTGATCAGGGGGGTATCGTGATGCATGGTGCCTCCGGCGGGTGGGTCTGCTGCAACTATTGGATCGCGCTGGGCAAGATGGCGGAGCCTGCTGCAGGGGGCAAGCAGTCCTTTCCATAGAATGGCTTAGCCATTCGGCGCATGGCAGCGTGTCACCATCTCGACCGGATGGGTCAAGTTTGGCTTTGTTATGGCCGCCTCGCCCTTAGCCGCCTAGGAAACGACCGTGATCCGCTCGGCCGCGCGGGTGATGCCGGTATAGAGCCAGCGCGCCCGCTCCTCGCGGAACACGAAGCTCTCGTCGAACAGATAGACATTGTCCCATTGGCTGCCCTGCGCTTTGTGCACGGTGAGGCAATAGCCGAAGGTGAACTCGTCGAACTGCCGTCGCTCGGGCCAGCTCATGGCGTCTTCTTCACCCGAGAAGAACGCCTTGTGCGTGAGGACGCGCGTCTCGCCCTTGCCTTCGTCGTCGGCCAAGAGCAGCGAGAACTTGCCATTGCTGCGCCGCGTCACCTCGGTGACGATCCAGATCTGCCCATTCAACAGCTTCTTGCGCGGATTGTTGCGGAGGCAAACCATGCGGTCACCCACCACCGGCTCATGGAACGGCAGGCCCCGCAGCTCACGCAGCCGGTCGTTATATTGCAGGCGTGTCTTGTTGCGCCCCACCAGCACCTGGTC
This sequence comes from Devosia sp. RR2S18, assembly GCF_030177755.1. Taxonomy (NCBI): domain Bacteria; kingdom Pseudomonadati; phylum Pseudomonadota; class Alphaproteobacteria; order Hyphomicrobiales; family Devosiaceae; genus Devosia; species Devosia rhizosphaerae. Next base: position 365,367 of record NZ_CP126539.1, on the reverse strand, counting down.
GGCCTGCAGCACCGCATCCCGATCCACGCTCTCGCGGCTGACCACCAGGGAATCCCCATAGCTGCCGCGCTCGAGATAGCCACCCTCCCGCACATCCATGGAAAGGCGAATGATTGGATTGTCGGCTGCCTGCCGGTGGATTTCGGTCAGCATCACGTCCGGCTCGTCAGCCGTAAAAAATCCCGCCCCCTGCACTGGCGGTAGTTGGAACGGGTCACCCAGCACCAGCACCTTGGTGCCGAAGGACAGGAGGTCCTTGCCGAGTTGCTCGTCCACCATCGAGACCTCGTCGATGACGATGAGATCGGCGTCGGCCGCGGGTGACTCGTCATCGAGCACGAAGCGTGGCTCGCCCTCCTTTTCGCTCACCAGCGTATAGATCAGCGAATGGATGGTCTGGGCGCCCTTGCACCCACGCCGGCGCATCACTAGCGCCGCCTTGCCGGTGAACGCGGCATATTTGACGCTTTTGACGTCCTGCGCCAGATGCACCGCCAGGGTCGACTTGCCCGTCCCCGCCCAACCGAAGAGGCGAAATACCTGCGGGCCATTGCGATCCTTGAGCCAGCGCGAGACGGCGACCAGCGCCTCGTCCTGTTGCGGTGACCAGACGGGCATCAGACGATTGTCGTCCGCACGGAGCCAATGCCAGCGATGGTGCCTTCCAGCACATCGCCCCGCACCACTGCGCTCACCCCAGCGGGCGTCCCGGTCATGATAAGATCGCCGGCCTTCAGCGCCACGAAGCGCGACAGATGGGCAATGGTCTCCGATACGTTCCAGATCTGGTCGGCCAGATCGCCCCGCTGCCGCTCAGCGCCGTTTACCGACAGCGTGATCTCACCGCGCTCGGGATGGCCAATCTGGCTTGCCGGTTCGATCAGCCCAATCGGCGCCGAATGGTCGAACCCCTTGGCCATCTCCCATGGACGTCCCGTTTTCTTCGCGGTGGCCTGCAGATCTCGGCGCGTCATGTCCAGCCCAACCGCGTAACCGTAGACGTGGCCAAGGGCATCTTCAGGCGCAATGTCTGCGCCGTTCTTGCCAATCGCGACCACCAGCTCAACCTCGTGGTGCAGGTCGGCCGTCTGCGGCGGGTAGGGCATGGGCGCACCACCCACAAGCACGGCGTCAGCTGGCTTGCCGAAAAAGAATGGCGGTTCCCGCTCGTCATTGCCCATCTCGCGGATGTGCTCGGCATAGTTGCGACCCACGCAATAGATGCGCCGGACCGCAAACAGCCCGCCGCGGGCAATCGGCACCGTCACTGGACTGGGCAGCGCGAAGAGGAAATCATCCACGCTTGAATTCCTCGGCATAGGGGCCGATCAGCTCGCGGTCGATCGGCCCCAGCCGGTCCTGCGCGGTGAAGCTCTGGTGCCAATAGGGGTAAAGCAGCGGCGGCTGGCTCACCGCATCGAGGCGGCTCCGTTCCTCATCGCTGAGCTTGAGTTCGGCCGCCGCGATGTTGTCGCGGAACTGCTCTTCGCTGCGCCCGCCGATGATGACCGAGGTCACGCCGGGTCGGCCTAGCAGCCAAGCGAGGGCTATTTGCGCTCCCGACACGCCGCGCGCTTCGGCGATTTCGACGATCACATCGATGATGTCGTAGAGCTTTTCCCAATCATAGACCGGCGGTTCCCGGAACCCACCGACATGCCGCCCGGTATCGGGCCCGCCTTCCCGGCGATATTTGCCCGACAGCAGCCCACCCCCCAGGGGCGACCACACCAGCACACCCAGCCCCTGGTCCTTGGTGATGGGCAGCAGCTCGTATTCAGCCTCCCGCGAATGGAGCGTATAGTGGATCTGCTGGCTGACGAAGCGCTCGCCCCCGCGCCGCTCGGCCGCGTTCAGCGCCTTCATGATGTGCCAGCCCGAATAGTTGGAGCAGCCGATATAGCGGACGTGACCGTGGCGCACGAGCGTATCGAGCGCTTCCATGGTCTCCTCGATGGGAGTCATGCCATCCCACTCATGCACCTGATAGAGGTCGATATGGTCAGTCTTAAGCCGCTTCAGGCTGGCCTTGCACTGCTCGATGATGTGGTGGCGCGACAAGCCCCCTTCATTGGGGCCATCGCCCATGGGGAAGCGCACCTTGGTGGCGACCAGCGTCCGCTGCCGGCGCCCGTTCTCGCCCAGCGCCACGCCGATCATCTCCTCGGAAACGCCGGCATTGTAGACATTAGCGGTGTCGAGCAGATTAATCCCTGCATCAAGGCAGAGGTCGATCTGGCGGGTGGCGTTGGCTTGGTCGGTATGGCCCACCCGTTCCGAGCCGCCAAACGTCATCGTGCCCATGGTGAGGGTGGAGACTTTGAGGCCCGAACGCCCCAGATACCGGTATTCCATCCGCCATTCCTCCTTTGTTCTGGTGTGCTTAGGGCTAATCGCCCTTTCCTTGGAGGTCAATGGACCCCTTCGCGCCGCCTCCGATCCCTGCTAGAGCGCAGGGGTCTCCTCGAAAGCCCTTCTGTGCGGCAGCCAAGTGTTCCCTTTTCCGTCGCCCTAGTCACCCTGGGCATGGTCGCCACGCAAACCGGCGCCTCCTTTGCCAAAGGCCTGTTCCCGCTGGTTGGCGCTCCCGGCGCTACCGCACTGCGGCTGACCCTGGCCGCGCTGGTCCTGGTCATTGCCTTCCGGCCCTGGCGCAAGCGGCTTGATCGGCGGCAATGGCGCGCTGTCCTGCTTTATGGCGGCGCCATGGGAGCGATGAACCTCTTCTTTTATGCCGCGCTGGCTACCATCCCTCTTGGTGTCGCCGTGGCGCTGGAATTCACCGGCCCCCTGGCTGTGGCCCTGGCTGGCGCCCGCAAGCCTGCCGATTTCATCTGGATCGCCTTGGCGGTGATCGGCTTTGTCATTCTCCTCCCCATCGGGGAGGGCACCACGGGCCTTGATCCCTGGGGCGTGCTCCTTGCCCTCTGCGCCGGCGCCTGCTGGGCGGGCTACATCATCTTCGGCCAGCGCGCCGGCACCGGTGGCGGACCCCACATTGCCGCGCTTGGCGTGGGCGCTGCTGCAATCCTGGCTTTGCCCTTCGGCATTGCCACCGCTGGCACCAGCCTGCTTGATCCCGCCATCCTGCCGATCGCCCTTGCCGTCGCACTGCTCTCAAGCGCTATCCCCTACGCGCTCGACATGGTGGCACTGCCCCATATTCCCGCGCGGCTCTTTGGCATTCTCATGAGCGCGCAGCCAGCCTTTGCAGCACTGTCCGGGCTCGTCATTTTGGGCGAGGCGCTGTCAAACTGGCAGGTGCTTGGCATCTTTGCCATTGTCGCGGCGTCGCTCGGCGCTACCGCCACCATTGCCCGCACAACCCCACCACCGGTCGCCTGACAAAGCACTGGAGCGCCCGTCATTTCCGGCGTAGCCTGCCTACCCTAATGGTTTTGTGCGGGAGGGAGAGACCCATGCTCTACGCCATTTTATGTTACAATGATGAGAAGCACGTCGGCACCTGGACCAAGCAAGAGGACGACGCCTGCATGGCGCGGCTCGGCCTGGTGCAGGATGCCATGCGCGCCAAGGGCAAGCTCGGCCCCGTCGTGCGGCTCAATCCCACCACCAGCGCCACGACCTTGCGTAAAACTTCGGGCGAGCCGATCATCATGGACGGTCCGTTCGCCGAGACCAAGGAGCAGTTCCTGGGTTTCTATGTCGCCGATTGCGACACGCTGGACGAGGCCATCGCCTTCGCCAAGGACCTCGCCAAGGCCAATCCCGATGGCGGCTCCTACGAAATCCGACCGCTCTCGATCTATTTCCCGGGGGAGCCCAAAGGCGCCAAGGCGGGTCCACAGGAAAAAACCTCCGAAGCTGTCTGAATGCGCGGCGATCGTTCGTCGTGCTGACATCAGGCAAGACACGGGAGACCAGCCATGACGAGCTTTCGACCAAAAACCGGCGTAACACCCTATCTCAGCGTTGATGGCGCGCGGGACGCCATTGCCTTTTGGGGCAAGGCCTTCGGCGCCATTGAGCGGGAGGCACTACCCAACGAGTCCGGCGACCGCCTCATGCATGCACAAGTCGAGATCAATAGCAGCCCCGTCTTCGTCGCCGATTTCTTTCCCGACTACGGCTATCCACCGGTGCCGCCCCAGGCGTTCAACATGCATATCCATGTCGATGATGCCCAGCACTGGTGGGATCGCGCAGTGGCCGCTGGCTGCACCATTCTCCAGCCTCTCAAGACCGAGTTCTGGGGCGACATTTACGGCCAACTCAAGGACCCCTATGGCGTCACCTGGGCCATCGGCCAGTCGCAGGTTGGGGAGAGCGCATCATGACCACGCTCGACCTCAGCCCGCCTGCACGCTCAACCAGCAACTGGTCGCACCGCATCGGCTGGGTTTTGAGCGGCCTTGTCACTGCTTTCCTGCTGTTCGACGCGGCCATCAAGCTCCTCGTCATCCAGCCGGTGATCGATACCATGAACGCGCTGGGCTACCCGCCCGAAACCGCGCAAGGCATCGGGGTGCTGGCTTTGGTGTGCACGCTGCTTTACGCTTGGCCCCGCACATCGGTGCTGGGTGCGGTGCTCCTCACCGGCCTTTTCGGCGGCGCGATGGCCACGCAGTTGCGGGTGTTCAATCCGCTCTTCAGCCACCTCCTCTTCGGCGGCTATCTCGGCCTCTTCGTCTGGGGTGGGCTGTGGCTGCGAGACGCACGCCTGCGCGCCCTCTTCCCTCTTCGCTCCTAGTGGTGGAGTGCTGGCCATCACGGCCAGCACTCGCATTCGCCGACTAGAGCCCGTGGTCGAAAATGCCCTGTCCGGTCGGCGCCGCTGGCGTGACGCTGCCATTGGGCAGGGCTGGCAGCAAATCGTCCAGTTCTCCCTTCGCAAGGCTGGCGAAGCGCTTGGCCGCGTCCAGGAATGTCCGGCGCTCCGTTTCACCGAGCTCACCCTGGGTGAGTATCTCGAATTTGCCCTGGTAGTCGGACCAGGTCCAGGGATGGGCGCCATTGGGGTGGGCATCGGCCACGGCCCGCTCGCCCACGATCACCCTGCCATCATTCATGGTGACGATCAGCTTGCCGCCAAAGGCACGCTTGTCCGGATCGGGATCAAGGTAGCGGGTCGTCCAGTTCGGATCTTCCACGGTGCGGATCTTGTGCCACAGCGCGACCGTGGAGGGGGTGCGCGCCCGCTCGCGCCTATAGCTGTCCACGTGGTGCCATTTGCGGTCTTCCAGGGCCACCGCCAGGATATACATGATCGAGTGGTCGAGCGTTTCGCGGCTCGCTTCGGGATCCATTTTTTGCGGATCGTTGGCGCCCGTGCCGATCACGTTGTGGGTGTGATGGCTGGTCTCGAGCACAATGTCGCGGACTTCGGCGAGGTCATCGATCTCTCCGGCAAGGCCGATTGCGAGGTCGATCAGCGCCTGCGCCTGGTACTCGGCCGAATGGGCCTTGGTATAGGTCTCCATGATGCCGCGCGGGCTCTCGCCCGGCGCTGGCAAGCTAACCTCATAGGCGTCGTTCTTGCCGCCCAGCATCCAGGCGATCACCGAATCCTCGCCCTCATAGATCGGCGACGGTGCTGCCTCCCCGCGCATCGCCCGGTCGATGCACTCGATGGCCAGCTTGCCCGAAAAGCCCGGCACATAGGCCTTCCACGAACTGATCTCGCCCTTGCGCGATTGACGGGTCGAGAAAGACAGGTGCACGGCCTGGTTGACCGCCTGGAAGATGGTTTCGGTGGACAGGCCCAGCAGCGCGCCTATGCCGGCCGTCGTTGCGGGGCAAAGGTGGGCCACGTGGTCCTTCTTGTACTTGTGCAGCGAAATGGCTTTGACCAGCGCCACATGCACTTCGTAGCTCACGGCGATGCCCCGCGCGAGCGCTGCGCCATCGAGGCCCATCTGCTGGGCCACCGCCACCAGCGGCGAAATGCAGTCGCCCGGATGCGAGTAGTCAGCCGCCAGGAACGTGTCGTGATAGTCGAGCTCACGCACTGCCGTCGCATTGGCCCAGGCGGCCCATTCGGCGTCGACACGGATGCTGGTGGGCAGGCCATAAAGCGTGCCGCCGCCCTTGCGCGGATGAGCCAGCGCCATGGCCCGGGCTGCCGCAACAGGCGCCCGGTTGATTGCGGCCAAGCCAACGCTGGCATTGTCCACGATGCGGCAGGCGATCATCTCGACCACGTCGTCCTCGAGAGGTCCGCAATTGGCGGCAAACGCGGCGATATGCCAGGCCAATTGCTGCTCGCGCGGCAGGTTGGCGGCGGAGGGGTGAACCTTGACGGAGTATGTCTGCATTCGGCTGATCACTCGATAAGAAGATGGCGGTTGGATTAGGCGCTGGCGCGTAGCCTTTTGAGCACGGCCGGCACGAGAAGGAAAAGGGCGGCAACAAGGAGGAAGGTGATCGACAGCGGCGTCTGGACCAGTACACCCCAATTGCCCTGCCCGGCAGCAAGCGCCGTGCGCAGCTGGGTTTCGGCCATGGGCGAAAGAATGAGCCCGATCAGCACCGGCGCAATCGGGAAGTCATAAACACGCATCACATAGCCCACCACACCCACTACCGCCATGATGATGAGATCGCTCACCAACCCCGATACGCCCCAGATTCCGATGGTCGCAAACACCAGAATACCGGCATAGAGCTGCGGCCGCGGGATGGCGAGCAGCTTCACCCACATGCCCACCAGTGGCAGGTTCAGCACCAGGAGCATCACATTGCCTATATAAAGCGAAGCGATGAGCCCCCAGACCAGCTGCGGATTGGAGGTAAAGAGGAAGGGGCCAGGCTGCAGCCCATAGTTCTGGAACGCTGAAAGCAGCACCGCCGCGGTCGCGGAAGTTGGCAGGCCTAGCGTCAGGAGCGGCACGAGGATGCCAGCCGCCGCCGCATTATTGGCCGCCTCGGGTCCGGCCACGCCCTCGATGGCACCATGGCCGAATTCCTCGGGGTGCTTGGTGAGCTTCCGCTCCATTGTATAGGACAGCATGGTGGGGATTTCCGAGCCGCCGCCGGGCAGCGCTCCCATGGGAAAACCCAAGGCTGTGCCGCGCAGCCATGGCTTCCACGAGCGGCTGAAATCGGCACGGGTAAACCACTTCTGGCCCTTCACCCCAATGACCTGGCTCGAGCTGCCCCGATAGCGGCTGGCGACGTAAAGGATCTCGCCAATGGCAAAGAGTGACACCAGCACCACGGTAAGCTCAATGCCGCCCAGCAACTCCGAGGCGCCGAAGGTCAGCCGCGGCTGGCCGGTCATCTGGTCGATACCGACCGTTCCGAGCGCAATGCCCAGGAATAGCGAGGTAAAACCCCGCACGCGCGAGGACCCCATCACCACCGCCACCGAGCAGAAAGCGAGCACCGTCAGCGCAAAATAGTCCGCAGGCTTGAGGTAGAACGCTAACTCGGCAATCACCGGCGCAGCGAAGGTCAGGAGGATCGTCGCGATTGTGCCCGCCACGAACGAGCCGATCGCCGCGGTCGCCAGTGCTGCCGCACCGCGGCCGTTCCGGGCCATCTTGTTGCCCTCGAGCGCGGTCATCATCGACCCCGCTTCGCCCGGCGTATTGATCAGGATCGAGGTCGTCGAGCCGCCATACATGGCGCCATAGAGCACGCCGGCAAACATGATGAAGGCCGATTCAGGCGCCACCGAAATTGTCACCGGCAAGAGCAGCGCGATGGTCAGCGCCGGCCCGATCCCCGGCAGCACACCGATGGCGGTCCCCAGAACCGAGCCGAGCAGCGCCCAGAGCAGGTTAACGGGCTGCAAAGCGACGCCGAAGCCCTGCAGCAGATATTCTAAGGTTTGCATCTAAAGTCCCGCTATGGGGAGGAAGCTACCAAGCTGTAGGCCCAGTCGGGTGAACAGGAACCACGCCAGAATTCCGAGGAGCGCGCCGCTCACCACGTCAAGCACCAGGCGCCTGGACCCGAAAGCCCGCGCTACCAGCACAAAAGACAGTGTCGCCGTAATCGGCAGGCCCAGATATCGGATGGTGAAAATCGGTACGCACGCAGCCGCTAGCGCCAGCAGCAGCGCCTTGGGATCGGCGCGCTCGGTGCCCGTAGCATCTTCGGCATCCTGCGGTTCGAACTGCTCGCCCCGTGCAATCTGCACCCCCAGCATGATACCTAGGATAATCAGTGCCGAACCGGAAACGGTTACGAACAACCCCGGCCCCACCGCGGCATAGCGGCTCGCTTGCGGCAATTGCAGCCCACCGTAAAGGCAAAGCCCGCCAATGGCGATTACTGCCCCGGCGAGCCAGAAGGGACGGGAGGCGGCGCGGACGCCATCCTCCCTCTGTGCGTGTGGGCTATTCGGCAAGACCTGCGTCCTCAAGGATGCCAGCGATCCGCTCGCGTTCATTGGCGATGAACTCACCGAATTCCTCGCCGGCCAGGAAATACTGGTCCCAGCCCTGCGTTTCGAGCACGTCCTGCCAGGCTTCGCTCTCGTTGAGCTGGGTGAAGCGATCGACCCAGGTCTGGTAGTTTTCGTCGGGCATGCCGGGTGCGCCCAGGATCCCGCGCCAATTGGCGATCTCGACGTCATAGCCTGCTTCCTGGAAGGTCGGCGCATCGAGCCCTTCCATGCGTTCGGCCGAAGTGATGCCTAGAATACGGATGCGGCCCTGATCGGCGAACTGCTGGAACTCGGAAATGCCCGAGATACCGGCGGTCAACGTGCCATTGACGATGCCCGTCACCGTCTCAGCGCCCGAGGCCTGCGGGATGTAGTTGATTTCGGCAACCGGTACATCGGCTTCCTGCGCGAGGAGCGCCAAGGCGATATGGTCGACGCCACCCGCCGAACCGCCACCCACCGGCACCGCGCCCGGGTTTTCCTGCATGGCGGCGACGAGCTCCTCCAGCGTTTCGATTTCGCTGTCGGCAGCCACCGCCACCACCAGATGCTCGGCCGTCAGCCGCGCCAGCGGGCGATACTCGGAAAGATCAATGGGGGAATCGTTGAGGATGATCGAGCCCACGGTGATGGCACCAAAGACGGCCAGCGCATCTTCCTGGCCACTCGATGTGGACTGGAACTGTGCCAGCCCGATCGTGCCGCCGGCCCCGCCGACATTGGAGAAATTGACCCCATCGGTATAGATCCCGGCTTCGTTCATGGCAGCGAAAGCCTGCCGGCCGGTGGAATCCCAGCCGCCGCCGGGATTGGCGGGCAGCATCACATTGACCTGGGCGTGCGCCGATGCGGCACCCAGCACCATCGCCGCTGAAAGCGCGAGCGTGAACAGGGACTTCTTCATTTGTCTGGTTCCTCCTAAATCGCCGCCCTCATCATGCCGGGCCGGCTGATCGCGGTCTGCTGCTGCCGTTTTGGTGTTTTGTTTGGCACAACAGGCTGCTGCTACGCCACCATAGGGCAAGTTGGGCTGTCAAGCTGCATGCATCCCGACCAAAGTCGCAGGCCGCGCTATCAACCAGTCCGAACCAGCTATTTTTTGGAACAGCGGTTTGCGCTTCTCGTTTCTCCCCACAACGCACGAATTGACAGGAGAACATCATGGCCGATGGACGTAGGGACGACTGGCGCTGGCGGCAGCAGCCGCGCCGCGCCGAGGACAATCGCTATGGCGAAGGCGAACATGACCGCACCGATTTCGGCAGCCGTGGCCCCCATTACCCCGATGGGCCGGGCTCCTATTTCGGCGCTGACCGGCGGCGCGATTTCGCCAGCGACCCATTCGCCTCCGATTACGCCGGCGACAGCTGGGATCGCAACGATCGCCTGCCACCCGCGCGCAACTATCGCGACGAGCGCGGCTTTGAGCCTCGGGGCCAACGCCCCCGCTTCACCACAGACCCCGACCCGCGCTCCAGCGAATATCCCGATCGCGTCGGTCGTGGCGGCTATGGCGGCGGCGATCGCAACTGGATGGATAAGGCCGGCGACGAAATGGCCTCCTGGTTCGGCAGCGAGGAAGCCTCCGAGCGCCGCGACGTGGATCGCCGCCGCGATGGTCACTATGGCCGCGGCCCCAAGGGCTATCGCCGCTCAGACCAGCGTATTCTCGAGGACGTCAACGACCGGCTGACCGATGATTGGCAGGTGGATGCCTCCGAGATCGTTGTTGAAGTCAGCGAAGCCGAGGTCACCCTCAGCGGCACCGTGAGCAGCCGCGCGGAAAAGCGCCGCGCCGAGGACCTCGCCGATGCTGTTTCGGGCGTCACCCATGTCCAGAACAGTCTGCGGGTGCAGCGGCCGGTCGGGGAATCGGGCGAACGCACCACCCCCGGCAATGGCGGCTATATCTGACGCGAAGGTTCCGAGGGGCCCAAGGCCCGGGCTCCTCACCCACTCACTCAACGGAGAAAGCCTATGGCCCTGACTTTGATCAGTCCCGCTTTCGCCGATGGCGAACGCATCCCCACCAAGCATGCGCGCGATGGCGAGAACCTGTTTCCGCCGCTCAAGTGGAGCGGCGCGCCCGACCGCGTAAAGAGCTACGTCTTGATCGTCGAGGATCCTGACGCACCTAATGGCACCTTCCGCCACTGCGCAATCTACAACATCCCGGGCGATGCCACGCACCTACAGGAGAGTGTGGATACCGCACCCGCTCCGGGCCTGCGCTTTGGTGAAAACGATTTTGGCGGCGAAGCCTATGATGGACCCGAACCGCCTATAGGGCATGGCGTCCATCACTACCATTTTCGCTTGGCCGCCCTTGATGCCGATCACCTGTCCCTTCCCGCCAAAGCCGGCGTAGCCGCCATCTGGAAAGAGGCACAAAAGCACCTGATCGAAGAGGCCGAACTGATCGGCACCTACGAGCGCTAGCCGCGCTTGAACGCTGTGAGGAACTCCTCGGCCAAGCGCTCTGGCTGGTCGAGATAGCGCGGCGAGAAATGCATGGGCATGGCGCGGTGCACCCCGGCCTCCCGCGCCAGCAGCCCCGCCTGTCGCGCCGTCTGATGCAGGCTCCGCATTGCCAGTTCCGCGTCTTCGTCGGCAAACACCGCCTCGATGAACAGCTGGTGCGCGTCGCGGGCGAGCTCGAGCACCTTCTGCCGGTTGGAATGGCTGTTGGCGAAGTCAGTGGCATAGGCAATGTGCTGACCGCGCGCCTCGCGGAATATGCCTGCCGCCAGAAGCTCACTCACCACCAACTCCCCGCCATCCACACGCACTCGACTGTCGTGCCGGCCGCCACGGATAGCGCGTTTGGCCTCCGTCAGCCAGGCACCGACCGGCAGCCCCTCCGCATCCAGACGCGGCTTGATGACATTGACGCGCCTGGCTTCCACAAAGGCGAAGGCAAGGCTTGGGATGCCATGATCAAGCGCCGCGGCATGGATGGCGAAATCATCCTCGGCATGCACAAGGGCGCCCGTGAGCGCTGGTGGCGCATAGGGCTCCGGCCGGAAAGCCCGTTGGGCCGCAAAGCACGCGCCCTCCCGAAAGCCATCGAGCCAATCGGCGGCTTGAATGACAAAATTGGGCGAGGTCTCGTTGAGAAGGTTCCAGTGATAGCCGCGCAGCTTGGCTTCCACCCCGTCGGTCAGCCCGGGTGGACCAACGATTGAAATGGTACGCGGCCGGTGCAGATTGAGCCGCAGCAGATGATCGAAGCCGACGAAATGGTCGACATGGAGGTGAGAGACAAAGACCTGCTCCACCCGCACCAGCTCGCGTGTCGAGAGCGAATGGAGATTACCCAGGTCGAACAGGATTGCTCGGGCGCCGTGGCGGAAATCGAGGATCAGCCCCGGATCATCGAACGCCGGATTGACCAGCCGCGCCTGGACCAGTTCGCTCAAGACTTCGAAGCGTGCTCCGGCTTGCCCTTGCGCTTGGTCGAAGCCATATCGTGCAGCTCCTTCTCGCTCATCGATTTATACATGGACTTGGACGCACCCTGCAGCTCACTGACCTTCGTGTCGCCATGCTTGGCCGAGAGCGCCGCCCCCGCAGCCTGCTGCTGCGCCTTGGATTTTGCCGGCATGATGTCCTCCTTCGGTTGCAAGACAAAATTCCACAGCCGGGGCGAGAGTTCCCCAGCCACCGCAACCTCCCGATGTGCCGCTCCACCGATGAGAATATGTGGATCATCAAGCATTGGTAAAGCCTTGTAGAGAGCTTTCCAATAAAGGCGGGCCATCGCGGGAGATCAATGCACGCGCGGCCCGCCCTGAGCCTAGTCGTGGCCCGCTGTATCAATGTATCGAGAAGTGGCTAGTTGCAGGTGACCGGCATACGCAACAGCCTTAGCTTGGATCACCAGAATCGCCGGGCGAACTGTACAGCATGAGGTGACCTGAATGCGTGGATCGAATCCGGAAGGTGCGCGTTCTTTTTGGCAGGGGTGGCGGACCCGCTAACAACATTTGGAGTAAATCACCATGAAATCCTCTCTTGTCGCGATTGTAACTGCCGCCGCGCTCTCGCTCGGCGTCTCTGGCGCAGCTCTCGCTCAGACTGTTGTCCTTGCCCCACTCGTGCCAGTCGATGATTGCCCTATCAACACGGAAGGTGTTGAGACCGAGAGCGGCGTTGCCACTGCAATGGGCGAGTCCTTGGTGGATGAAGACAGCGTCGGTACGGGAGATGACGACAGCGATATCGACGATGGTCAGATTCCTGTCGACGAATGCAATGACGGTGACCGGTTCCCCGGGATCGGTGAGGGCGTGATCGAAGGAACCGTTGACGCTGATGATAGCGGCGCTGAGAGCATCAGCAACTGACGCCTGATGTCGACGCTGATAGCGTGTTGACCAATCTTCGATGGATCAGAGAAGGCTCGGCCCTGCCGAGCCTTTTTTATGTCCAGTAGTGTTGAGGCCTGCTGACACCCTATGATGACTACCGTAGGCGGGGCGTACAACTTCGGGAGGCCGGGTGGGGGTCCCCCGCCAGCCGTTCGAACGCGCTGGGTCGCCGCCACTCCCGCAGTGCCGCCGCAATCACTGCCCCGCACCCGACCGCATCCACTGCTCCGGTATCTACCTCGACATCATAAGTACCCGGCACATGCACAGCCTCCTGCCAGCGCCGCACCGGCTCGGGCATCGTGTCGCCGCCAAGATAAAGCCCACCCTGCGGGTCCGCATTGCGCCGCCGCATGATCTCCTCGATGGGGCAGCGCACGCCCACGAACAGCACGTCGAGGCCCACGAGGCGCTGGGCACATTGCGGCAGGATACCAAGCGAGCGCGAATAGAAGTCGTGGTGCCCCACATCGGCGACCACATTGAAGCCCTGTCGTGCGTGGGCAGCGATGCTGTCGTAGAGCGCGAGATAGAGCGCCACCACCGTCGGCTCCAAGTCCGGCCGCTCCCCGCCGGGCCGGAGGCCAATGCCGGGCCGCAGCGCTGGCGGCAGCATGCGGTTTTGGGCATCGACACCCAGATTGATCCACGCGCCCGGCTCACTGCTTTGCAGCGCCGCCGCAATGGTCGACTTGCCCGAACGCGGCGCACCATTGAGGATGACGATGCGCCCGCTCACAGCCGCTCGCCGGGAACGTCTAGTCCGTTCTGGTGCAGCACGAGCCCTTTTGCCTTTCCGTCCACCCCAAGCACGAAGCTGATCTGCGCATCCACCACTGAATAGAAGAACTCGGTCTCTGTTTCGGGGAACACCTCGAACTGCTCCTGCCCGGTCGCCTGGACGAACAGCCGACCGTCTTCGGCGGTGACCGTCAGAATAAAGGATGGGCTGAGGCGATATTGGCCAACATAGTTTTGGAGGAGGGCTGGATCGATCTCTATGGCTTCCCTCCGCTGGGGCTGCGGCGTCAGCTTCAGGTCAGGGTCGATCAGGTGAAAGCCGATATCCTCGATGCCGGTTTGGGTGATCTGGTTGGCCAACACCACGCTCCCCCTTGTGCCATCCGCAGCAAAGCCGGCAAAGGCATTGAACCCCGCGGTCATGCCGTTGTGCCAGATGATCTCACCCCCTTCGCCGGTTCGGATCATCCAGCCAAGACCAACTTCCATCTGCGGCGCGTCGGCTGGGTGCCGTTCGGCGAGCATGAGTTCGAACGCATCACGCAACGGCGTTTCCGTCTGCCCGGAAGCCGCCGCCACGAACCTCGCCATGTCGGTGGCCGTGGACCGGACCCCACCAGCGGCCGCAAAGACGTCGAAATCCCAATGCGGCACGACAGTGCCGGATGGGTCGTGACCACTGGCAAGCCGCGCCGCGTCGACAGTGACAAGCCCGCTGTCGAGCATGCCAAGCGGCTCGAAGATACGCGTCTCCAGGAGTTCGCCATAGGAAACGCCAGCCGTATGGCTGATGGCGGCACCCAGGAGTGCCACGCCAAGATTTGAATATTCAAAGCGCTCGCCCGGCCGGCGTTGCAGCGGGTAGGCGGCAAGGAAGTCGTAGAGCATATCCTCGCTGTAGACAGCGTAGGGATTCGCCGGATCGGCGAACATCAGTTCGGGCGGGATGCGCGGCAGGCCAGAATGATGCGTCGCGAGGTCGAACAGCGTAACCGGCGTTCCCTCGAACGCGCCGATCTCCACCCTTTCGGGAAGATAATCCTCCACCGGAGCATGCAGGTCCATCTTGCCCTCCAGCACCATTTGCGCGAGCAGGAGACTGGTAAAGACCTTGGTCACCGAACCGATTTCGAAGACTGTTTGCGGGCTAATTGGCACCGCGGTGCCAACCCTCAGAACGTCCCGGCTGAAGAACTCGGGGCTTCCACCTTCCACCACGGCCGCGGCAATCCCGGTGCCCTGCCCGTCCCGTTCGAGGCGGTCCGACAAGATCTGGGTGGGATCAGCCGGCATGGGCGCCGCCTGGGCAAAGCAATGGCTGCCCAGCGCCAGCAGGGCAGCCATAGTGGTTGCGATCAACTTCATTTCGCCGCGCCTCCCGTCCCGCCAGTCTTTTATGACTCTGGAGGGCTGGGACGACAAGCATCGGCTTATTTGGCAGTCTTGGCCATTTCCATGGAATCGAGAATGACCTTGGTCGCGTCCGCGAGATTGCCAATCCGGTCGATCTTGGCCCATTTGCCGGGCTCGAGATCCTTGTAGTGGATGAAGAAGTGCTTGATGCGCTCGAGCTGGATCTCGGGGAAATCCTCGATATCCTTGATATTATCATACATGCGCGTGAGCTTTGAAACCGGCACGGCAATAATCTTCTCGTCCTGGCCGCCATCGTCTTCCATGAAGAGGACGCCCACGGGACGCGAGCGTACCACGGCCCCCGGCACCAGCGGCCGGGAGTTCATGACGATCACGTCGAGCGGGTCGCCATCGCCACACAGCGTGTGAGGCACGAAGCCGTAATTGCCGGGATAACGCATCGGCGTATAGAGGAAGCGGTCGACGAACAGCGCACCGCTATCCTTGTCGATCTCGTACTTGATCGGCTCGCCGCCCAGCGGCACTTCGATGATGACGTTGAGGTCGTGCGGCGGGTTCTTGCCCGTTGGGATCGCGTCGATGTTCATTTTTTGCGTTCAGGTCCCGTTCATCGCGGAGGCGGAAAAGTGGCTGCGTTGTGCCTAGCTTGAGCCGCAAAGGCAAGTCAGTTTTGGCGCAAACCTGCCCTCTCACATTGGAGTTGCTGATGAAATCCTGGCTCTTGAGCACCGCCCTCGCCCTCTGCTGCGCCCTGCCCGCTTATGCCGCCTTCAACAGCGCCTATACCGACATCAATCTCGACCAGTGCCTCGTCCTCGATGCCGACGATTTCGGCGCCAGCTGGGCCTGTCCCGGCTATAAAGGCTTTCCGCTCAAGGTGATGGAAGGGGATCTCCGCTATTCCCTTGCCTATGGTTTTGGTGACAACAACCAGAGCGGTAGTCAAACCCTGCCGCCCTTTAACCGCCTGGGCGAAAAGCTCGAATGGCGCCTCTCCAACGCCATGGGCCGCTGGTTTCCGGTCGCTACCATTGTGCGCTATCACACCGCCGATCCCGACACGGGGAAAGATAGCGGGCAGGTTTTGGTGGTGAGCCAAATTGCCGAAGGCAATTCCTGCCACATCGCCTATGTCGACGCCCGAGCCAATGATGATGCCAATGACCTGGCCCGCGCGGCGGCCGATAAGGCCGGCGATTTCGATTGTCTGGCTGACGAGGTCGAAATTATCGGTGAGTGGACAGCCTGGTAGCTACTCGGCCGCTTGTTCGTTCTTGATCTGGTTGCGCAAAATGGTGCGGTCGCGGCTCGACACGCCGAGCAGCTCGGCAATGCGCCAGACCATGTTGTCTTCGAGTTCGTGATTGGTGTCGTCGACATAGACCACTGTCCACATCAGCCGGATGATCTCGATGCGATCTTCCATTTCAAGCTGGATCAGGCCTGAAGTGAAGCGATAAAAATCCACTGCCTCGGCGTCGCGGAAGGCCGCTTCCTTGACCAGTTTCTCCACCTCGGCGTCGTCCAGCCCATAATGCTGCTTGAGGGCGCTCTTGATGGTGCGCTTTTCGTCTTCCGTCATCTGCCCGTCCACAGCGGCCAGGTGCACCAGCAACGCCGCGACGGCCAGCTTGGGGTCATGGGCGTCGCGCACCCCATCGGGCTTTTGGAACAGACGGGCAATGGCCTCGAACATGGCTTGAGCCTCCTTGGGGGGCAGCAGGATTGGTGATTCTCAAATGCATGCGGGAGGCAAGCGAATTGAGAGTGGGCACGGGAAACGCCGAGCTCAATAGGTTGGATGAGGCACTCACACGCTCTTGACCTCAATGGTGCACAAGCGCCACAGCGGAAAGGTCACGAAAGGACTCGACTCTGTCACGGAACGGAGTCTAAATGTTCCCGTTTTGTTCACACAAGAACACGGGAAACCGCGATGGATGCGTCTGATCGCCAACAGCGCCTTGCCGCGCTGCGGGATACCATTGCCAATATCGAGCGCAAGCCCGCGCTGGCCAATGCAGCAGTGCGCCATACGGTCGGTGCCGGGCAGTTTCCGGTGCTTGGCCCGGGTATGGTCCAGGAAATCTTTACCGATGAACACCGTAACTGCGGTGCCAGCCTGGGCTTTGCCCTTGGCTTGGGGCAGCAATTGCTGGGCGGCCCCCGCCAAGTTCTCGTCTATCTCCAACTAGCTGGGGAATCCCAGGAACTGGGTGTTCCCTACGGCGCAGGCCTGCTGTCCTTCGGCCTTGATCCAGCACAGCTGATCCTGGTCCGCCCCAAAGACATGGTGGAACTGCTCTGGGCCGCCGAAGAAGCCTTAGCGTGCCGGGGTGTTGCTGCCGTGGTGGCTGAGATCGGTGGTCAGCCCAAAATCCTTGATTTCACAGCCAGTCGGCGCCTCAGCCTGCGTGCTCAGGCCTCCAAAACCTCGATTTTCCTCCTCCGCTATGGCACCGGCCGAGAAGCGAGCGCCGCTCAGTTTCGCTGGCATATCGGCGGGGCCCGGAGCGGAGAAATGCCCTATGATCCCCGCGCGCCCGGCGAAACCCGATGGCGGGTGGTGAGAGAAAAGGGGGCACTAGCCCAAAGGGAACAGCAGGAATGGATTTTAGGCTGGTCGGAAAATGGCTTTTACATCGTCGATACAGCTGCCGATCATGCACCGGAAAGGCGCACCGGCACGACGTTACCTAGTGCTCCATCTCCCCAGCTGGGTGACCGACTACGCCAAACGGCATGACCCCACTTTGGGGGAAGCACCTCTGGCCTTTTATGAACGCATCAAAGGGGGTCTGCGCGTAGCGGCCCTTGACGGAGCGGCTGCCAGGTTTGGCGTCCGCATCGGCCAGTCCTTGGCTGACGCCCGCAGCATAGCACCGCAACTGCTGACCCGGGAAATCGACCACCAAGCTTTTGCTACCGCATTTGCTGAATTTGCCGATTGGCACTCTAATGCCAGCCCGCTGGTAGCAGTCCATACCGATTGCGCGCCCTATGGCGATCTAGTTCTCGACATTACCGGTGTGGAGCACCTTTTCGGTGGCGAAGCAGCCATGCTAAACCAACTGACCCAGCGTCTTGCTCAACTGGGTTATCACGTTCGTGGTGCCATTGGCAGCACGATTGGTTTGGCATGGGCTACAGCCCATTTTTCTCCGGGAGCTGTCATTTCGGAAGGCCGAACGCACACCTTCCTCGATGCGCTTCCCGTGGCTGCACTGCGCCTCACTAGTGAGCAGACCACCGGCCTTATGCAGATGGGCCTCAAGCAGATCGGCCAGGTACGGGAGCGTCCGCGCAAGCCCTTGCAGGCCCGCTTTGGTGCAAGCCTGCTTGTCCGGCTGGACCAAGCCTACGGCGCAATCGAGGAACGCCTGGTGCCCCGCCTACCAGCGGCAGAGCGCTATGCCGAGCGCCGTTTTGCCGACCCAATCGCTCTGATGGACGACGTGCTGATGACGGCACACGATCTGGCCGTGCAACTCGCTTGCCATCTTGAAACCGCTGGTGAGGGCGCCCAAGCCTTTCACCTCTTCCTCTATCGCGTCGACCATAAGGTCATGACACTTTCGGTTAATTCCGGTCGGGCCACGCGCGATCCGGCGCACATTGCCCGTCTTTTCAAGCACCGCTCCGAGCGTTTGATCGGGGAATATGATGCAGGCTTCGGCATAGACATAGTGCGCTTGGCCGCCAGCTCGATCTCATCGCTTGAGGCGGCCCAGCTCACTGCCCTGCAAAGCAGCGACGCCTCGGCGGACCTCGAAAAGCTCCTAGACCGCATGAGCAGCCGGCTTGGCGTAATGGCGGTGCTCCGCTCTTGTTTTGCTAACACGCACCAGCCAGAACAAGCAGTGGTTTTGGAGCCGGTAGTCGCCCGAACACCGGATGATCCCGCCACAGCGCCAGACCAAGCGCTTATCCGGCCCTTACGCCTTTTGCCCCGGCCCGAGCCCATCACAGTGACGGCCCAGGTTCCAGATGGTCCACCCGCCCTTATGGTATGGCGACGTGTCAGCTATCGCTTTACCAAGGCCGCAGGGCCGGAGCGCATTGCACCTGAGTGGTGGCGGAGCGGCAGGCCACTGCAGTTGGTGCCCAATGCCGAACCTTCCGAGCCTGACCGCAAGATTCGCGATCTTTCGGGGCTGCCCGCCCCCACTCAGGAAGCACTCGAAACCCCGCCCTACCTAGAAGGCGCTGATACGCGCGATTACTATCTTGCCGAGGATGAGACAGGCCGGCGTTTTTGGCTCTTCCGGCAGGGGCTTTATGAAGTGCAGGCTAGCCCCCTTTGGTACCTCCACGGGTTCTTTCCATGAGTGAGGTGCTCGAGTTCACCGCTCGATATCGGCAACGCCCGCCCGAACTGGAAAGCGACTATGTTGAGCTCGTCGCCACCTCCAATTTCTCGTTTCTGCGCGGCGCCTCACATCCGGAGGAATATGTTGCCGCTGCCGCCGCTCTGGGCTTAGCGGGCATCGGCCTTGCCGATCGAAATTCCTTTGCCGGCGTGGTGCGGGGGCTCGTGGCCTACCGCGAAATTGGACCGGAATTTCCAGGTTACCGCTATCTGGTGGGCACCCGGCTCGTTTTTTCCGACGGAACGCCGGACATCGTCGCCTATCCAACTGATCGGGAAGCCTATGGCCGGCTCTGCAAGCTCCTTACCCAGGCCAACATGCGCGGCAACAAGGGCAAGCCGCTGCTGCACTTCGCCGATCTATGGGAAAATCCTGCGGAAGAGGGATCGGAAGACCTATCAGCCGGGCAACTTTTCATTCTCCTGCCCGACGAGACGGACTGGCGCACAACCGAAGCGACCCTCAGAACCCTCGCCGCGCGCGCTCAGGGCCGCACCTGGCTGGCTGCAGCCCCACGCTTCGATGGCATCGATCGGGCTCGTCTCAACCGATTGGCTGACTTAGCTCACTGCCAGCACACCCCTCTCCTGGCGACCGGTGACGTGCTCTATCATGCCCCCGAACGGCGGGTGCTGCAGGATGTCGTGACGT
This sequence comes from Devosia sp. RR2S18, assembly GCF_030177755.1. Classification (NCBI taxonomy): domain Bacteria; kingdom Pseudomonadati; phylum Pseudomonadota; class Alphaproteobacteria; order Hyphomicrobiales; family Devosiaceae; genus Devosia; species Devosia rhizosphaerae. Next base: position 345,505 of record NZ_CP126539.1, on the reverse strand, counting down.
GCATTCGCGAGCACCTGACCATCTATGAAGCCGGGCGGCGACTGGAAAAGCATGCCGAGCGGCACCTCAAAACCCCTGCAGAAATGTGCCGTATATTTCGTGAGCACCCCCAGGCTATTGCCGAAACGCGCCGCTTTGCTGCCCGCATCCATTTCTCGCTGGATGATCTGCGCTACAACTATCCCACCGAGACAGTGGGAAATGGCGAAACTGCGCAGGAGACGCTGGAGCGCCTCACCTGGGAAGGGGCGCGCAAACGCTACCCTCATGGGTTGACCGAAAAGATCAAGCATACGCTCTGGGAAGAGTTGTGCCTGATCGCTTACAAGCGTTACGCAGCTTACTTCCTTACTGTCCGTGACATCGTCCACTTCGCTCGTTACGAGCGCCAGATTCTCTGCCAGGGGCGAGGTTCGGCTGCCAACTCAGCGGTTTGTTTCTGCCTGGAAATCACCGAGGTAGACCCCACTATCCATAGCCTCGTCTTCGGGCGCTTTATTTCCACCGAGCGCGACGAGCCGCCCGATATCGACGTCGATTTCGAGCATGAGCGACGCGAGGAGGTGATCCAATATCTCTACGGGAAATATGGCCGCGCGCGTACTGGCCTCACCGCCAATGTCATTTCTTACCGCACCAAGGCCGCCATGCGCGAAGTGGGGAAAGTCTTCGGACTTTCAGAGGACACGATCTGTGCGCTCAATCAGCTTCATTGGGGTTGGGCCGATGGCATCCGCCCCGAGACCCTCAAGGAGATCGGGCTTGATCCTAGCGAGCCAATACTGGCCAGCGTGCTGGAAGTGGCGCGCGCCCTTCGAGGTTTTCCACGCCATCTCAGTCAGCATGTGGGCGGCTTCGTCATCACCCGTGATCCACTTGATCGCCTCATTCCGATTGGCAAGTCGGCCATGGAAGGGCGCACCATTGTTGAATGGAACAAGGATGACATCGATGCGCTCGGCATCCTCAAGGTCGACGTGCTGGCGCTCGGCATGCTGAGCGCATTGCGCCGCGCCTTCGAGATGCTTCATCGCAATTACCACAAGGATTATACCATTGCCGGGTTGATCGCAGACGCGGACCATAATCCCGAACAAGCCGCCAGCGTCTTCAGAATGACCCAGCGAGCCGACACGATTGGGGTGTTCCAGATAGAAAGCCGCGCACAGATGACCATGCTGCCGCGTCTTAAACCCACCAAGCTTTATGATTTCGTCATCGAGGTGGCCATTGTCCGCCCCGGACCCATTCAAGGGGGCATGGTCCATCCCTATCTGAAACGCCGGATCAGCGGCGAGAAGGTGACCTTCCCCAAGCCGGAGTTGAAGGCCGTCCTGGAGAGAACTTTAGGCGTGCCCCTGTTTCAAGAGCAGGCCATGCAGATCGCCATTATCGCAGGAGGCTTTTCCCCTGGCGAGTCCGACCAGTTGCGGCGCGCCATGGCCACATTCAAGCGCAATGGACGCATCGAGAAATTCCGCGCCCGCTTCATGTCGGGAATGCGCAAGAACGGCTACGACCCCGCCTTTGCCGAGCAGTGCTTCCGTCAGATCGAGGGCTTTGGTGAATATGGCTTTCCCGAAAGCCACGCCGCCTCCTTTGCCCTTCTGGTCTGGGCTTCGGCCTATGTGAAATGCCATTACCCCGACGTTTTCTGCGCTGCCATGCTCAATTCCCAGCCCATGGGCTTTTATGCGCCGGCCCAATTGATCCGTGATGCTCGCGAACATGGCGTCGAAATCCGGGACGTCGACATCAATCTCTCCGACTTCGACTGCGTGTTGGAGCCAGGCGTCAAAGCCGCTGATCGTGTCTGGCAGCAGCATCGGGAAATGGCGGGCGATATCCGCTCCAGCCATGCCGTGCGGCTGGGTCTACGCTATGTCAAGGGACTGGCAGAGGCCGAAGCAATGAAGCTCCTAGCCTGCCGCCGCAACGGTTATGACTCGGTGCGTGATCTCTGGCTTCGCACCCGGCTGACCCAAAGATCCCTAGCCATTCTCGCAGAAGCCGACGCCTTTGCCTCGCTCGGGCTGAGCCGCCGCGATGCCCTTTGGGCGGTCCGAGGTTTGATTGGCACCCATGGCGCCGAAACCTTGCCGCTATTCCTAGCCGCCGAGCAGCCGCGCCGTCAGGAGGAACCCGACGCCGCAATTCCTGCCATGCCGCCTGGGGAGTCCGTTATTCATGACTATCGCACGCTGAGTTTCTCGCTCAAGGGTCATCCAGTGCAGTTTATCCGCAATAAGCTCACGCAAAGGCGTATCCTGCGGTGCGCCGACCTGCTCCAAACACCACCCGGCCAGACGGTAGAAGTGGCTGGGCTTGTCTTAGTGCGGCAGCGGCCGGGCACGGCAAGTGGAGTGATCTTTGCCACCATCGAGGATGAGACGGGTATTGCCAATCTCATCATATGGCCCAAGATCTTTGAAGAGAACCGCCGAATTGTTCTAGGCGCGCGCATGATCTCGGTGCGCGGTCAACTTCAGAGCGCCGATGGCGTAACCCACCTTGTGGCCAAGAGTTTCACGGATATGACTGGTGATCTTCTAGCCCTAGCGGACGGCACCAGCTTTGGCGATGCAATCATGGCCCGAGCCGACGAGGGCAAGTCAGGACCCTATGGCAGTCGATCGACGGCCCGCGACAGCGACGACGAGCGCCGCCGCGTTTTTCAAGCGCTGCCAGGCGGACGAAATTTCCATTGAGACATCACAACGCGCATTCCCAAGGGTGGGTGCACATAAGTTCAGCATGAAATTGGCAGCGTGGTGCCGCAGAAGGGACTCGAACCCCCGACCCCATCATTACGAATGATGTGCTCTACCAACTGAGCTACTGCGGCGACGACTGGCCTTTTACGTCGCGTTTCCGGCCGGTGCAAGAGGCAACGCGACCTGGGCCGGCAATTGCGCTGTGCTCGGGCTGGCGCCAATTACTGGGCGGCTGGTCGCCGTCACCGGCACTTTCCACTCGAAGGCATCGAGGCGTCCGGTGACGGGAGAAACTGGCTCCCATTCGTCGCTCACGATGCCATCCGCCGTCCAGGCAGGATCTCTAGGCGCTCGCACCGCACGGGCCAGCCACTCGCGCGCCTTGCCCTGGTCCCCGTTCTCGCCCTCTTCGATTTCCGCCATCAGCATGGCCACCACCTGGGTGGCGTCGGACCCAGCGAATGGCGCCAACGCGTGCCGAGCGCGCGGCCAGTCGTAAGCCTCGATGGAGGCGCGCGCCATGGCAATGGCAGCGGCTCGATGCTCGGGTGGCATTTCGATGATCTCGCCCAGCCGCTTGAGACGGTCGACGGCAGAAGCCCCTGGCTGGGCATGTGCATAGAGCTCAGCGATGTCGGGGTGCCCAGTCGCGCGCCACACCCGGCGTAGAAGGCTCATGGCTTTGCGGGAATCGCCGCGGCTGATCTGAATGCGCGCGGCGATCAATGCCGCCGGCACAAAATCGGGCAGGAGCTTGAGCGCGGTCAGAGCATGGTCCAACGCTGGCAACGGATTGGTAACCTCCGCCTCCCGGGCGCGTGCGGTCTCGATCACGGCCTGCCGGCGGCGCTTGCGAGCGCGGTCCTCGCGGGACGTGGCAGTTTGCTGGTTGACCATTGCCACCGCTTCAGTCCACTGCCCGCGCCCCACCAGATCACCGAACACCGCTTCTGCGGCCCAGCTATTAGACGGTGACAGCGTCAGCGCCTTGCGGGCAAAGGTCAGGGCTGCCTCGGGCCGGTGCTGCGCGCGGGCTTGGTCATACAATCCCGCCAGCGCTGCCACGGCGGTACGTTCGTCAGTGATCAACGCGCGATAATGTTCGCGCGCGGCAGGCATGTCCCCCAGCGCGATATCGGCCCGTGCCTCGAGCAATCGCGCTGCAGAATGGGGTCCCGCAGAGAGCCGCGCCTGGGCCTCCCGGGCCAGGTAGCGTGCCCTGGCCGGATCACCAGCCTGTAGCGCAACCACTGCATCGGTCAGCGCCTCGATGCCTTGCTCGTGGCGCTTTATGCGATTGTGGCGCGCGATTGCGCCGGGCGCGGAGATAAGTCGGCGAACAATGGCCCAAAGGGCAATCACCACGACTGCCACCACAATCAGCATGAAGACCGCGGTACCCAATCGGGGCTGCATACGATAACCCGCCACCTCGATTGTCATCGTACCTGGCAGCGCAATGAGCCAGGCGGCCAGCGCAGCAATGACAAGGCTCGCTATAATCCAGGAGGCTAGCCTGATCATGGCAGGACCTCGCCGGCGATCACCTGCGTCCGCACAGTCTCAAGGAACCGATGGGCTTCCGCCTGGCTGGCGATCAGTACCGGAACATTGTTCGCCGCCGCAAGCATAGGCGCCGGTAGCGCCTGCAGCAGCTCCTCGGCAGCTACGAAATCGCGGCGCTCAATCGCCGCTTCCAGGCGCGAGACTATGGCGGACGGAGCATCGCCCTCCACTTCCCCGGTTGGGCGCAGCGCTATAGCCGAGGACAACCAATCGAGCGCGCCCTCCCGCCACTCTGCGCCTGGCTCGGCTGGACGGCCGGCCAACATCGACGGCAGCACTTCATTAAAACGGCGCACGACAACCTCTGGTCGCGGCAAGCCGGTATCAGCCACGTTGGTGAGGGGCGGAGGAACGTCCAGCTCGGGCAAGGCGGCCCGAAGAGCGGCGAGTTCCACCAGATACGGCCGCCCCGTCGCAAAGGCGTTTTCGAGACCCGACAGGATCAGCGGCAATTGCAGCACCGCGCCGAGATCGTCCGGTTGCTCGGCCAGCGTGGCAGTCACCTCGCCGACTGCCGCATCCACCGTCCGCAATTCCGCTTCCACGGTTCCCAGCCGCGCCGCAACCTCGTCGATACGGCCGATTACCGACTGCAAATCTGCGCGCAACGGTTCCAGAGCCGAGGGCTCGGTTGCTTCCGGTGAAGCTTCGGCGATCGCTTGTACCCGCTCGCGCAATTCGGCAATTTCAGTCTGCACCGGCTGCAGGTCGACTGGGTCAGTCGATTCGGGAGCCGGAGCCGCTTCAAGAGCGCCGAGCCGCTCGGTGAACGCGATCAGCTCTGACTGCGTTGCCGTCGTTTCTGTCTCGAGTTCGGCAAGCGCCGATCCGTATTGCTCCAGCCGCGGGTCGGGCGCAGGTGCTGTCGGGGCGGGCCACAGCCCGGCCCAAGCCAATCCGTAGGCTCCAGCCAAGCCCAGAACACCACCCACAATGGCCGCACCGAAGGCGAAACCACCCGCCTTCTTTTCGGCCTCATCAGCTTTCCTGCCCGCTTGATCAGCCTGGCTGCGCGGCGCGGCATTCTTATTGGCGACACTCTCCTCGGGCGTGGGCTTGGGTTGAGCATCAGCCGGCTTCTTGGTCTCGCCGGCGGTATCCCGCGCCTTTAAGTCGAGCACAGGCGGCTTGACTGGACCGCTCCGCTCTTCGGTCGGCTTGCCATCATTCGGTTTGGGATCGCTGCCCTTTGGGTCCGCCATGCCTAGTCCATTCCTCTTCTCAGGCGCCGATCATGGCCCAGATTGCTCCCGGGCAAAAGCCAATGCCAGTGCCATCATGCCATCCTCATCCGGACGGTCCGCCAGGCTGATGCGGCTGAAGCGCGCTTCCAGCAAAGGCTCGGCAACGGCCTCGGACATGCAGAGCATGGCGATCCGCCGTCGTTGCTCGGGATTTAGCGAGCCTGTCAGGTCGGCAAAAATCTCCGCAGTCCTACGGGAATAAACAAGGCTCGCCCCAATGGTTCCCGCGGCGAGGTCGGCGAGCACATCTGGAGGAAGGTTTTGGGAGGCAACCATCTCGTAGAGCTTTGCGGTTGCAACCATCACACCAAGTGGTGCGAGCGCCTTGGCGAGGTCGCCGCTCTGATGCTTGCCCGTCGGGTAGAACAGAGGCCCCTTGAGCCCCGAGATAGAGATGGCGTTGACTAAGTCCTGGAAAGCCCCTGCGGCGCTACTGACCCGCTCAAACCCAGCCTCGCTTGCTTCCTGCGCCGTCCGATCTCCCACCGCGAGAACCGGCAGATGGCGGTACGCGTCGATCACGCCCCGATCGGCAAGGCTGCGGATAGCATTGGCGCTGGTCACCGCCATGGCCACGAACCCATCAGCCGGAGGCAAACTCACCTCCAGCACTTGACGCTCCATCAGGGGTGCGCTGACCGCCTCGATATCGAGCGCCCGCAAGCGTGCAATGGTTGATTGTGCATCCGGCTCCGGGCGGGTGACCAGCATGCGGCTCATGTGCGAGCCCATTGCGAAAGCCATTCGGTGCCCGCCTGCGCCAGCAGATCTTCGCCCACAGCGCGACCCAGCCGGATGGGGTCTTCATCCCGCGCCACCGCGTCATAGGCAGTCTGTCCGTCAAGGCTCAGGATCTCACCCTTGAGCGTCAGCGTGTCACCATCCGTGCGGGTCAGCGCCCCCACCGGCGTGCGGCACGAGCCATCCAGCACCGCCAGCATAGCACGCTCTGCCAGGATGATCTTGTGGGTGGGAGCATGATCAAGCGGCGTCACGATCTCGGCCATCCGCTTGTCATCGCTACGCACCGCAAGGCCGATCGCCCCCTGTGCGGGAGCGGGCAGGAAGATCTCGGGGTCAAGCAAGGCCGTTGCCCGATGAGCTTCCCCTAAACGGTTGAGGCCAGCCACTGCCAGCATAGTGGCATCGGCGACTTCGTCGAGTAGCTTCTGCAATCGCGTTCCCACATTGCCCCGAAAAGGGACGATCTGGAGGTCCGGACGCTGCCGCAGCACTTGCGCCGCCCGCCGGATCGAGGACGTTCCGAACTTTGCGTTCTCCGCTAGGTGATCGAGGCTTTGCACCTTGACCGACATAAAGGCGTCGCGCACATCCTCCCGCTCAAGGAAAGCGGCCAGCATGATGCCATCCGGCAGGCGGGTTGCTACATCCTTGGAAGAATGGACGCCGATGTCGACCCGCCCGTCGAGCATCGCCTCGTCGATTTCCTTGGTGAAGAGCCCCTTGCCTCCGAGCTCGGTCAAATTGACGTTGGAAGCCTGCGTCCGGTCACCACCGGTTGAAAGCACCTCAATGGCGATGTCGTCTTCGCTAACGCCGTGCGCCTCGACCAGCAGGCTTCGGACCAATCGAGCCTGCGTAAGGGCCAGCGGGCTACCGCGCGTTCCGATCCGGGCAAAGGGGGTCGAAGATTGCAATGTGTTAAGGTCCTATAGTAGGCAATGGCACCCCCGAGGGAGTAGACCAGTTCGTCGTGACCGGGCAAGCGCAAGCCACAATTCTGGGTATCGAGACCAGCTGCGACGAAACCGCCGCGGCCATTGTCTCACGCGACCAATCCGGCAGAGGTTCGATTCGTTCCAACGTGGTCCGAAGCCAACTCGACGAGCATGCCGCCTTCGGTGGGGTGGTGCCGGAACTCGCCGCCCGGGCCCACATCACCTATCTCGACCACATCATTGCACAGGCTACGCGTGAAGCTGGGATCGAGCTGTCGGAGGTCGACGCCATCGCTGCAACGGCTGGACCGGGCCTAATCGGCGGAGTTCTCGTGGGGCTGACGACAGCAAAGGCCTTGGCGGCGGCCCTCGGTAAGCCGCTCATTGCCGTCAATCACCTCGAAGCACATGCGCTGACGGCGCGGCTAACCAATGGTGTGACTTTTCCCTACCTCATGCTACTCGTCTCGGGCGGCCACAGCCAGTTCGTCGTGATCCGTGGGGTGGGTGACTATCAACGCTGGGGGAGCACTATCGACGATGCGCTTGGCGAGGCCTTCGACAAGACGGCCAAGCTGCTGAGCCTCGGCCATCCCGGTGGTCCGGCGGTGGAGCAGGCCGCCAAGAAAGGTGATCCCAACCGTTTCAGGTTCCCTAGGCCGCTACTCCGTGAAGCGCGGCTCGATTTCTCCTTTTCAGGGCTCAAGACCGCCGTGCGCCTTCAGGCGGAAGCCTTGGCACCCCTGGGCGAACAGGACGTGTGCGATATAGCGGCGAGCTTCCAGGCTGCAGTCTCTGAGATTGTTGCGGTCCGCTCGGCTCAGGCGCTTTCCCGATTTCATGAGGAACTGCCAGGCGTCCGGCCTACTCTCGTGGTGGCAGGTGGCGTGGCCGCCAACCAGGCGATCGCCGCGGCACTGGCGAGTGTCTGCGCTAGGAGCGACGCCGATCTTGTTGTACCGCCCAGCGCGCTTTGCACCGACAATGGCGCCATGGTCGCCTGGGCAGGCGCCGAGCGGCTAGTGCTGGGCGCCAGCAACGCGCTGGACTTTACGGCCCGCCCGCGCTGGCCGCTCGATCTTGAGGACATGAAGGTGTCACCCAATGCGGCTTGAGACAGTCAGTGTCATCGGCGGGGGCGCCTGGGGCACGGCGCTTGCCCAGGCGGCTGCGATCGCTGGGCGCAATGTATCGCTGGTGGTGCGGAACGCCGCACAAGCTGACGAGGTGAACAACCAGCGCACCAACAGCACCTATCTGGGCGCGCAGCCACTGCATCCTGCCATCGTTGCGACCACCACCGTCGCACCGGCAGACTTTATCATTCTGGCAGTACCGGCGCAGTCAACACGGCAGGTTCTGCAGCAAATGGAGCCGACGCTGCTAGCAGGCAAGCCTGTGATCGTTTCAGCCAAGGGCCTTGAGGCTGGTACGCTCGACCGCCAAAGCGAGATCGTCACCAGTATCGCGCCCGACACACTGCCACTGGTTTTGTCCGGTCCCAGCTTTGCCGCCGACGTCGCTGCTGGCCGCCCCACCGCCGTAACGTTGGCAGGAGACGGTGTGGATCTTGCAGCAGAACTGGCAGCCGCTCTGGCCGGCCCCAGCTTCCGCCCTTACGCCGCCGACGACCGCATCGGCGTCGAGATCGCGGGAGCGCTGAAGAACGTCTATGCGCTAGCCTGCGGCGCCGTTGAGGGCGCTGGCCTTGGCCTATCCGCGCGTTCGGCGCTGCTGGCGCGTGCCTTTGCCGAGATGGAGCGCATGGTGACGGCCATGGGCGGCTCCGCCCACACCCTCACCGGTCTCGCCGGGCTTGGAGACCTTACCCTCACCTGCACCTCCACCCAATCGCGAAACTATCAGTTCGGCATTGCGCTAGGTCGCGGCCAGGCCGCTACCGATATCATCGCTTCGGGCGCCAAGCTGGCCGAGGGCGTCGCTACGACCCCGGTCGCCGACGCCTTGGCCCGAAGCCTTGGGGTCGACGCGCCGCTGATCGGCGCAGTCCAACAGGTGCTGACACAGCAGGCCGACATCACAACCGTCGTCGCGGGGCTGATGTCCCGCCCCCTCAAAAGAGAGAACTAGACAATGCTCTACGCCATGATTGCCAAGGATAGACCCGGCACGACTGAGCAGCGTACGGCCGTGCGCCCGGTCCATCTGGACCATCTTCATAGCCTGGGCGACAAGATGGTCCTTGCCGGCGCCATGCTGGACGGGAATGGGGTGCCCGAGGGTTCCCTGATGGTGATCGAAGCCGAGAGTTTGCAAGCGGCCACCGCCACTTTCGAAGCCGACCCCTTCGTCAAAGAAGGCATCTTTGCCAGCTACGAGATCAAGCCCTGGCGTATTGCCATCAACAACATGGCTAAGGGCAGCTAGTCCATGGCCTATTGGCTGATGAAGTCCGAGCCGGACGTCTTTTCATTTGATGAGATGATGGAGAAAACGCAACAGGGCGTGCTGGAAGAGTGGCACGGCGTGCGTAACTATGCCGCGCGCAACAACATGAAGGCGATGGAAGTGGGCGACGAAGCCTTCTTCTATCATTCCAATATCGGCAAGGAGATCGTCGGCATTATCCGGATCGCAGCGCCAGCCCATCCCGATAGCACCGCCGAGCTGAAGAACGGCAAGGTTGTTTGGGAGTGTGTGGAAGTGGAGGCGGTAAAACCGCTGCCCACGCCGGTGACCCTGGAAACCATCAAGAACACCCCCGAACTCGCCGAGATGGCGCTGATCAAGCTCTCTCGCCTTTCGGTATCCCCGGTGCGCCCCGAGGAATGGGCTTTGATCTGCACGATGGGTGGACTTTAACCGACCGCTTTCCCTCCCGCATTCCCCTGGTCTAATCTCCGCCCGCGCCATTTGCGCATTGGGGGACAACAAGATGATTTCGCACTTTGCGGTGAACTGGCTTGCCGTCATTCTAGCAACGCTTGCCAGTTGGCTGTTCGGGGCCGGTTGGTACATGGCCCTTGCCAAGCAATGGACGGCCTCGATCGGCAAGAAGCCAGAGGACATCAACAAGTCCGACTATATGCCGTACATCTGGTCGGTGTTGTGCCTGTTCGTCATGGCCTACTTCATCGCCCTGCTCACGCCGCTGCTGACCGGCGACATCAGCGTCGCCAATGGCGTGCTGATTGGCGCCCACATGTGGTTAGGCTTCGTCATCACAGCCATGGTGCTCAACCACCGATATGAGGGTGCGCTATGGGCGCGCACGCTTATCGATGGCGGCTACCTGCTAGCCGTCCTTTTGATTGACGGGGTGGTGATCGGGCTCTTCGGCTAGCGGCGGGGATCCGCCTTAGCTTTCCACAACCACTGGGGGCACATGCTCCGGCTCATCGGCAGGGGCGTATTTGTTGAGCAGCGACATCTGGCTAAGCGAGAAGATCACCGTAAGCGGCATGATGCCCCAGACCTTGAACGCAACCCAGAAATCGGTTGAGAAATTGCGCCACAGCACTTCGTTGATAACTGCCAGTACAAAAAAGAACACGCCCCAGTTGAAGGTGAGCTTGCTCCAGCCCTCCGGCCGCAATTTGTAGACTTCGCCGAAGACATATTTCAGCAACGATTGGCCGAAAAGCAGCCCGCCTAGCAGCACCGATCCGAACAACACATTGGTGATGGTCGGCTTCATTTTGATAAAGGTATCGTCCTGTAGCCACAGCGTAAGGCCGCCGAACACCAGCACCACAACGCCCGTCACCAGCGGCATGACGGCAATCTTTTTGAGAATGGCCCAGGAGAGGATCAGCGAAACGGCCATCGCACCCATGAACCATGCCGTCGCGACGAAAATGTCAGCGCGTGCATTGGCGATGAAGAAAACAATCAGTGGACCGAGCTCGAGGCTCATCTTTATCAGCTGGGGCCGCAACTCATCCCAGTTGACCTCCGGTTCGGCTTTTTCAGTCATAGGCAAACTTTTTGTCATCGTGCAATCCACACACTGTGCGGGCAAGTGCCGCGCCATGCAAGGCCTGCATAGCTCGCAAGCATGGTGAGATTGCGACGATCTAAGTGCCTGTACTTATTCGCGTCCCGCGATCGCTCGGGCAAAATCGGCAGCGGCGAACGGCTCGAGATCATCCACCCCCTCGCCCACACCAATAAAGTGCACCGGCAACCCGAACTTGCGGGCGATCGCCACCAGAATGCCGCCCCGCGCGGTCCCGTCGAGCTTAGTCATGACCAGCCCGGTAACCCCAGCGCGTTGGCCAAAAATCTCGACCTGCCGCATGGCGTTCTGGCCAGTCGTGGCGTCCAAGGTCAGCAAGGTGGCATGCGGCGCCGTCGGATCGACCTTCTTAATAACGCGTATGACCTTTTCGAGCTCATTCATGAGCTCATCGCGGTTCTGCAGTCGCCCCGCAGTATCGATAATGAGCACGTCTGTGCCGGCAGCCTTGGCTTCAGTCACGGCGTCATAGGCGAGGCCGGAAGCGTCCGCTCCAGCGGGCCGCGTCACCACCGGAGCGCCGGTGCGCTGGCCCCAAACCTGTAGCTGCTCTATCGCGGCCGCACGGAATGTATCGCCCGCCGCCAGCATCACCGATTTGCCCTCCGCGGAGAGCTTCTGCGCGAGCTTGCCAATGGTGGTGGTCTTGCCCGACCCGTTCACGCCGATCATCAGGATCACGAAGGGCTTGTGCTCCCCCTCGACTGCCAGCGGCCGCGCCACCGGCGAGAGCACTTTTTCAACTTCACTTGCCAAAACGGCGCGCACGTCCTCCCCCGACACATCCCGGTCGAAGCGGTCGCGTCGAAGCGTTTCTGTAATCGCCATCGCCGTCTCGAGGCCAAGATCGGCTTGGATGAGGACGTCCTCAAGCTCTTCCAATGTAGCATCGTCGAGCCGCCGCTTGGTGAACACCGACGTGATGGAAGTGGTGAGCTGGTCCGAGGAGCGCCGCAGCCCGGAGGAAAGCCGACTTAACCAATTCTGCCGCCGCCCCTCGGCGGTTTCCGGCGCAGGAACAACTGGCACGGCCTCGGGCACCCCTTGCGCCAGGCGGGCGGCGGTCGCCTGTTCCTCGACTTCTTCCACATAGTCGGGCGTGGTCTCTGGCGGACCCGGCGATGTCACCTCGTCTGGCTCGGCGTCCGGCGTGGGCGATGTAGTCTCCACCTTCTCAGGAGCAGGTGGCGCGTCTTCGATTGGCGGCACATTTTCGGCGGGTGCCCCCTCACCGGGCGGTACGTCGTTGACCGGAGCTTCGGGCGGTGGCGCAGGCTGCTCGCCAACGATGTCCCCCCACAGGCGCTTGAAGAAACCTGGCTTCTTGTCGCTCATTGGCAGCCCTTTGCTTATGCCGCTTGCCGCAGCGCCTCGCCCACGAGTCCCTCGCTCGCTGCTTCCGTGATGCGAACGGCAAGCAGTTCACCCGGTTGCGTGCCGGGGACTAAAACGGGCACAAACTGCTCGGTTCGCCCCAAACCCTCGCGCTCGATCAATACGGCCTCGGTTGCGCCCACACGACTTGCACAAAGCTTGGCAAATTGCCGGTCGCCTTCATCGCGCAGGGAAGCGGCACGTTCACGCGCCACGCGTTTATCAACCTGCGGCATGCGCGCCGCCGGCGTACCCGGCCGCGGTGAATATGGGAAGACGTGGAGGTACGTGAGTTCGGCCTCGCCAATGATCCGTAGTGTGTTCTCGAACATCTCGTCGGTTTCGGTGGGAAAACCCGTGATGATATCTGCCCCGAACACCATGTTTGGTCGGAGGCTTCGCAGCTTGTCGACAATGGTGAGTGCATCATCGCGGGAGTGGCGCCGCTTCATGCGCTTGAGGATCATGTCGTCGCCTGACTGCAGCGACAGATGTAGGTGCGGCATCAATCGGCGATCGCTGGCGACGACCTCGTATAGTGCTTCGTCTGCTTCTATAGAGTCGATTGAGGAAATCCGCAGTCGCGGCAGATCCGGCACGTGGCGGAGGATCGCCTGCGTTAGCTTGCCCAAGCTGGGCGCCCCCGGCAGATCGGGCCCGTATGAAGTGATATCAACCCCGGTCAACACCACTTCGCGGTAACCATTACCGACGAGCTTTTTGATCTGCTCGACCACAGCACCCATCGGCACCGAGCGCGAGGGTCCACGGCCGAAGGGAATGATGCAGAAGGTGCAGCGATGATCGCACCCATTCTGCACCTGCACAAAAGCGCGGGCGCGCCCGTCCATGCCTTCGATCAGGTGACCTGCGGTTTCCCGCACGCTCATGATGTCGTTAACCTGCACCTTGTCGTTAAGAGGCGTGCCGAACACCATGGGCTGGTAGCTTTCGGCCTTGAGTTTGTCGGCATTGCCGATGACGAGGTCAACCTCGGCCATGTCGCCAAAACTGCGCGCTTCAGTTTGGGCGGCGCAGCCCGTGACGATAATCCGGGCCTCGGGATGGTTACGCCTGGCCTTGCGGACGGCTTGCTTGGCCTGCCGCACGGCCTCTGCTGTCACCGCGCAAGTATTGATGATAACAGCGTTATCCAGCCCCGCCTTTTGCGCCTCGGCTTTCATGACCTCGGCTTCATAGACGTTAAGCCGGCAGCCGAATGTAAGTGTTTCAACTCCCATTAGGCGGCGGCCTCGGCCCGGGCCCATTCGCCGGTGGCGGGGTCGAGCGTGCCGGCCCATTCTAGTTCCGCCGGGCCGGTGAGAACCACATGATCGTCGGGGCGCCATTCGACGTGGAGGTCGCCGCCTGGCAGGGTAACCGTGACCTTGCGCGCAGTGCGGCGGGTGCGGGCGCCGTTGACCACCGCAGCACAGGCCGCACTTCCACAGGCTTGCGTCAGGCCGGCGCCGCGTTCCCAGGTGCGTAGGATGATCTTGTCGGGTGCAAGCACTTGAGCGATCGAGATATTTGCCCGCTCCGGAAAAATCGGATGGTTCTCGAGAAGTGGTCCGAACCGGTCGAGAGCATAGCTCCAGACGTCGTCCTTGACCCAGAACGTAGCGTGCGGATTGCCCATGGAGGCGACCGAAGGCGAGTGCAAAACAGGGGCATCGATCGGACCGATCTGCAACTCGATGGCGCGAGTGTCGCCGAATTCTTCGGCCAGGGGGATCTCGAACCAGGCAAATTTCGGGGTGCCCATGTCGACGGTAATGAGCCCGTTTTCCTGGGTTTCGCCGGTCAGCAGCCCCGCGACGGTCTCGAAGATGAACGCACTCTGAACGGCATTTTCGCTCAAAACCTGCACCACGCAACGCATCCCATTGCCACAGGCTTGCGCTTGCGAGCCATCCGAGTTGATTATCTCGATATAGTTGGCGGTCCCTGGCGTCTTGGGATCATGAATAGCCATGATCTGGTCGAACTTCGTGCCCGGCTTGGCATTAATGGCGACAGCGGCTTCAGGCGTAACGCGGTCGGCGCGGCCGCGCATGTCGGCTACGATGATCTGGTTGCCCAGCCCGTTCATCTTCCAAAAGGGCACGCCGCTCACGGCCGTCTCGCCTCGTATTCTGTTCAATAGCGCCTATATGGCGGATGCGCACGAAAATTGCCAGTCCGCCGCGTACAACTGCTATTTCAGAGCGCCTTAACCAGGACGCGAGGCAGTTTCCCCATCCAACGCCATTTGCCCTATGGTCGGCTCGAATGGAGGCGAAGCGTGCCATATGGGCGGAACGGCGGTGGACAGCATCGACAGGGTGTCCGATGCGGTGCGGTTCGTTGCCCGTACCGCGCTGGTGCCTTTGCAATCTGTGGCGCCTGCTGCATGGAGTCAGCTGTGCGGGGCTGCCATTGAGCCCAATGGCTTCTTCTCGCCCGAATACGGGCTGCCGGCATTCGGCCTGACAGGCAAGCTGGGCAAACCCAATCTGTTGCTCGCGCAGGATGACAGCGCCACTCGCGAACTGATCGGCTTGGTGCCGGTGGTGTGGGCATGGACTGCCTTGCGATTGCCGGTGCCCGCGCTTGTTGCCGAACAACCCTATAGTCCGCTCAGCGTACCCCTCCTGCATGCCGAGCACGCCGAACGGGCTGCCGGTGCCTTGATCGATGCCGCAGCTTCTGCCGGGGCACGCCTGCTTTCCCTACCCGCCATGACGCTCAACGGACCTGCTTTTGCGGCACTGGCGCGAGCCATGGAGCGGCGCGGCCTCAGCCATGCCCTCCACAACCAGCATGAGCGGGCCGCGTTCGACGCCACCCAGCCGGCCGAACCCTATTTGCGATCCGGCATGGGGGGCAAAAAGCTCAAGGAGTTGCGGCGTCTACGCAACCGCCTCGCCGAGGAGGGCCCTGTCTCCTTCGCCATCGCCAACACTCCCGATGCGGTCATGGCTGCGCTCGAGCGCTTTTTGATTCTCGAGGCAAAGGGTTGGAAAGGCGCGGGTGGCACCGGCCTAGGGCAAAACTCCAATGACGCCAGTTTCGTGCGCGCCGCGGCAGCCGGGCTCAGCCCCGATGGGCGCGTGGAAATCGGCGAACTCACCGTTAATGGCGCGGTCATCGCGTCGGGCATCATAGTCCGGCAGAGCACCCAGGCCCTCTTCTTCAAGATCGCGTACGACGAAAGCCGCTCGCGCTTTTCGCCAGGCGTGCAGCTAACACTCGAGCTAACCCACCACTTTGCTGCCGACCCAACCATTACCCTAGTCGATTCCACCGCCGACGCCGGGCATCCGATGATCGACCATATCTGGCGCGAACGTCTGCCCATTGGCGATCTTTTGATTCCAACCGCCCCCGACGATCCCGTCGCGGGCGCCATCATCGCTACGATGGCCGCCCGTCGAGGGGCTCGCAGCAGCGCCAAACGACTGCTGCATGCCCTCCGCAACACCAAGGAGAAACGCTCGTGACCGCATTGTTAACCGCCGAACAAACCGCCTTCGAGACGCAGTTTCCAAACCAGCCCTTCCGCATCAACCATGGCTTGGTCGGAGACGCTCGCCTGACGTTGCCAGCGATCCTGGAACTGGTCAAAGCCCTGCCGCGCGACCGGATTGAATACAATTCGGGCAAGGCGGCAGTCAGCCAGGACCCCTCTTCCACCCCGCTGGTAGATCTCGACCCCGAAGAGGTCATCACCCAGATTGAAACCGCCGGCGCCTGGATGGTGCTCAAGCGTGTCGAGCACCACCCCACCTACCGCGCGCTTTTGGAAGAAGCGCTCAACTCGGTGGCCAAGGCGCGCGGTTTCAAGAGCGTCAAGGACGCCGGGTTCACCGACATTCAGGGCTTTATGTTCGTGTCTTCACCCAATTCCACCACGCCGTTCCACCTCGATAGCGAGGACAACTTTTTCGTGCAGATCCATGGCGATAAGCAGTTTGCCATTTACGACAATTCCGATCGCAGCATCGCCAGTGAAGACCAGATCGAGCACGCCATCACCAAGCACCGGAACCTGAAGTTCGACGACGCCTATGCGGCGCGCGGCACCGTCCACGACCTCAAGCCCGGCGAAGGCGTGTTCGTGCCCTATATCTGGCCGCACTGGGTCAAGACCAAAGCGACCTATTCCATCTCGCTCGCGATTACCTGGAAGACCCCCGAGGTGAAGCGCCGTAACAATCTCTATCTCGCCAACTCCATGCTGCGCGACCGCGGCTTTCCCCAGCAGGCGCCTGGGCTCAGCCCGGCACTGGACGGACTCAAGGTTGCGGCTGTGCAGGCAATGGCGATTGCGGCCGCGCCGCTGCGTCAGAGCGAGGGCTTGCGCAAGGTCATCCGCACACTGGTTCTGGGCAAGAACGCCAATTACTACTATCGCGACAAAGCCAAGCCCAAGCAGGCGGGCATGTAGGGCTTGATTGCAGCAGATTGCCAGGGCGGCGGACCACCTGCCGCCCGGTGGTCAGGGTCTGTGGGTCAAGCCGAAGAGAATTCGGCGCAGCAGCTTAGCCTTGTCCCATAGCCAGGGGGTCTGCTTGATCTGGCGCTTGACGATCCCCTGCAGTCCTGAAAATCCGGCGGCAAGCTGACCCCGACGCGTCATGGCGATGACGCTGTGGAACACCGGCTCGCTTTGCGTCCACTCGGTCTTATAGGCGAAGTCGCCCAGGCCCATGTCCATCGTCTGGATGCCGGACTGGGTGAGGTCGTCCATCACCATGCCGTTCAGAATGGCCATGAGGCTATATTGGGCAGCAGGCCCTGAACTGGTTGAATTGATGTACTGCGAGTAGTGGTCACCGGCCATGGCTCCCCAGCAGGTCGCAACGATCTCCTCACCGGCAAAGAGTGCATGAAGACACAATGCCGGGCGACGCTGGCCGAATCCAGCGGCTGCCAATTGCCGGAAAAAGCGCACAAAGCTATCCTCGGCAAAGATGTTGCGCACGCCCATTTCGGCAAACCGGGCACCGCGCTGCTCAAGGAAGGCTCGATGGGCCGCCTCCAAGGTTGGCAGGTCGTTGACGCGCACGGTCCGGACAGGTCCGTAGAGTTCTTCAAGGCGACGCATGCCACGTCGGATATTGTTGCGCCGCTTGGTGCTCAACCGATGATCGATATAAGGCACGGGCGTCGCAGCGATGGTGGCGACATAGGTGTTGGATGCACCGAGCGCCTTGTTCAGAGCCAGCACGGGGTTATCCATACTTTGCCAGCGCTCGGGTTGGTTATAGAGCGTCACGAGATCGGCCCCGCCCGCCGCTTTG
Organism: Devosia sp. RR2S18; assembly: GCF_030177755.1. Taxonomy (NCBI): domain Bacteria; kingdom Pseudomonadati; phylum Pseudomonadota; class Alphaproteobacteria; order Hyphomicrobiales; family Devosiaceae; genus Devosia; species Devosia rhizosphaerae. Next base: position 327,664 of record NZ_CP126539.1, on the reverse strand, counting down.
CAGATCCGGTGCAGCAAGCGGCGCAAAGTTGGAGCGTCCGGCTTGAACTCTGGCAGAGCAATCAACCAATCGCTGTTGGACGATGCAGTGCCCAGCATGGTGGCGATCCGGAGAGCGCCCCACCGGCCCCTGATCGCCAGCGGGAGCAAAGCCACAGTACGCTCACCCCACCGGATTGCGGCGACAGCGAGGCCCTCGTCGGTTTCCAGCCCGGCATCGATGAGGCCTTTGATCCAATCGAAGCGCTGATAGGGCGTCAGCACGGCAACAGCTTCAAGCGCCCGCCATTCTCCCTCGGCAACTTCCATGTCGCGGAACAGCTCGATCTCAAGCGATCGGGGGATGTTGGATACCTTGTGTTCAGCGGTTGTCGCTGTCAGCAGGGTCACTGTCATGAAGGGCCCATGGCTCGGAACTCACGGCCAAGCTAGCGGGTAATATGCAGGAATTGATTAATGGGATGAGCAACACCCACCAATCTACCCGGCCAAGTGTGCGAGGTTGGAGACGATGGATATCGTTTGAGATGCCACAACTGCGGCAGGTAGGGTAGTGCGCCCGGCTAGACGGCCGGCAGGTACTGTGCAGCTCTTGCTTCCTCAACGAGCACCGCAACGACTTCTTCCACCGACACCTCAGCTTCTGGGTGGCGCTGAACCAAGTCGTCAGCCTCGGCTTGAAGATCGAGCTTGTGGTCGCGCCTGGCTGCGCGAATAATGCGGTCGGCAATATCTACCGCAAGCAATAGCTTCATAGGTCCGCAACTCCCCTGGGCTCTCGTGCTTGCCCGCGGCAACGGAGGCCTTCCGACAATAGATCCATCACGAATGTCCCATCGTCATCACAATTAACCACATGCCAACTATTTCAGCTTCCGGTCCATGGCTTTCTTATGTCGATCGCCCGTCGCCATATCGCAGCAGTAGAAGCTCTTGAACTCCTCGGGCACGAGGACGTGGTTGAAATCGGTTGTGGTCATGGGGTTGCCACCCGGCTGATTCTGGAGCGGCTCACGACCGGGAGCATCCTAGCGCTCGACCGATCCGCCAAGATGATCGGGACGGTTGAAGCAAGCTCGCTTGAGGCTCTCGCATCGGGCAGGCTGCGCACCAGGGCGGAGGCGCTCGAAGCCGTTGACTGGCAGGGCGCGCGTTTCGATCGCATCCTTGCAGTCAATGTCGACTTCGGCCTTCGTCTCAAGGAGGACTGGCCCGCGTTGATCAAATCGCTCCTGCGCACGGGAGGCGTTTTCGTCTTCGCCTTTGAGGCGCCACCGGGCAGTCACAAGGCCTACGCAATCGCCCGCCGCACGCAGAAGGGCCTGGAAGAGACCGGCTTCACCGTCAGCGAGTGCGCCGGGCCGGTAAGAGTGCTCCGCGCCACACTGGACTGACCGGCTGATTTGCCGGCATTCTTGACTCTGCCTGCGCTTTCCCCTACACGCAGCCCGTTCATCAGGCTTTTGCACCTGACCAGCCGACCGGGACCCCTCAGGGTATAAACCGATCCCGGAGGCCAACATCCGCCAGCGCGTTGCGCCCGCGGGTGGGTTTGTCGTTTGCCGTAATGAACCCTATGTCTCATGGGATCTCCCAGAGAGAAGGACCAAATATGTTCGAGAGCCTTTCCGACCGGCTTGGCAAAATCTTTGATGGCATTCGTGGCCGTGGCGCGCTCAGCCCCGCGGACGTGGAAGCCGCGCTGCGCGAAATCCGCCGCGCGTTGATCGAGGCCGACGTATCGCTTGAAGTGGTCCGCGCCTTCGTCGAGCAGGTTAAGGACCGCGCCGTCGGCGCCGAGGTTACCCGTTCGGTTACGCCGGGCCAGCAGGTGGTCAAGATCGTCCATGACGAGCTGGTCTCGGTTTTGGGCTCCGACACGGTCACCATCGATCTCAATGCCAAGGCCCCAGTTACCCTACTGATGGTGGGCCTGCAGGGCTCGGGCAAGACCACCACTACCGCCAAGATCGCCAAGCGCCTCAAGGAACGGCAGAAGAAAAAGGTCCTTCTGGCCTCGCTCGACACGCGCCGCCCCGCAGCCATGGAGCAGTTGCGCGTGCTGGGCGAGCAGGTGAGCGTCGATACGCTCCCGATCGTCGCCAGCGAAACGCCGGTGCAGATCGCCCGCCGCGCCGAGCGCGAGGGACGCCTGGGCGGTTATGACGTGCTGATCCTCGATACGGCGGGTCGCACCCATATTGATGAAGAACTGATGGCTGAGACCGCCGAAATCAAGGCGATCGCCCATCCGCATGAAATCCTCCTGGTGGTCGACGCACTGACCGGCCAGGACGCCATCAATGTCGCCCGCTCTTTCGACAGCCGGCTGGACGTCACCGGCATTGTCATGACCCGCGTCGATGGCGACGGTCGTGGCGGCGCCGCGCTGTCCATGCGCGCGGCGACCGGCAAGCCGATCAAGCTGATCGGTGTCGGCGAAAAGATGGATGCTCTGGAGGACTTCCACCCCAGCCGCATCGCTGACCGCATCCTGGGCATGGGCGACATTGTCAGCTTGGTTGAGCGCGCGTCCGAGAGCGTTTCGGCCGAGGACGCGGCCAAGATGGCCAAGAAGCTCAAAAAGGGTAGCTTCGACTTCGAGGATCTGCGCAGCCAATTGCTGCAGATGAAGAAGATGGGCGGCATGGGCGGCCTCATGGGCATGCTGCCCGGTGCCGGACAGCTCAAAAAGGCCATGGCAGGCGCCAATGTCGATGAGAAGATCTTCGATCGGCAGGTCGCCATCATCAATTCGATGACCAAAAAGGAGCGGGCCAGTCCGGACCTGCTCAATGCCAGCCGGCGCAAGCGCATTGCCGCCGGTGCCGGTGTCGAGGTCAGCGAGATCAATAAACTCGCCAAGCAGCACCGCCAGATGGCCGACATGATGAAAAAAGTCTCCAAGGGCGGCATGGGCGCGCTTGGCGGCATGTTCGGCGGCAAGATGGGCAATATGCTCGGCGGTATGGGCGGGATGGGCGGCATGCCCGATCTGTCCAAGATGGATCCCGCCCAGCTCGAGCAGATGGCGCGCCAGGCCGGCGTCGACCCTACCATGCTCAAGAACCTGCCCGGTGCCGCCGAGGCACCTGCTCCCAAGGCCCTGCCCGCCGATGTGGGCTCGCTTCTTAAGTCCTCCGGCGGACCGGGCTTGCCCGGGCTCGGCGGTGCTCCCCGTTTCCCAGGCCTACCCGGCATGGGCAAAAAGAAATAACTCCTTCAACCTAAACCTTTAGGACACCCAAAAATGGCCCTCAAGCTCCGTCTTGCCCGCGCTGGCACCAAGAAGCGCCCCTTCTACCACATCGTCGTCGCCGATGCCCGCTCGCCCCGCGATGGCCGCTTCATCGAAAAGCTCGGCACCTATAACCCGCTGCTGGGCAAGGACGCCGAGAACCGCGTCGTGCTCAACACCGAGCGCGCTCAGCACTGGTTGTCTGTTGGCGCCCAGCCGACCGACCGCGTGCTGCGCTTCTTCGACGCTGCTGGCCTGGCCAAGCGCGACGCCCGCAACAACCCCAACAAGGGCGAGCCCGGTGAGCGCGCCAAGGAACGTGCCGAAGAGCGCGCCGCCAAGGCCGCCGCTCCCGCCGAGGAAGCCGCTGCCGAATAAGGCTTGGCGACACGGTAATGGAAAAGCCCCGGTGGAGACACCGGGGCTTTTTGTTGGTCGATCCTTGAGAGGACCCGCACCTAACCTCCTCCTGGAGGGAAAGGGATCTGCCGGTGGGTGGCGGGAGATCGTTGCCGAACTCGATGCGCTCCTCCCCCTCAAAAGGGGAGGCTGGGTGGGGGTTGCTACGCCTTGAGCTTGGCCAGGATCGCCGCGCCCATATCCTCGGTGCCGACGGTCTTGCGGTTGTCCTGGGCAATGTCGCCGGTGCGCAGGCCTTCGCTGAGCACGGCCGAAATGGCGTTCTCGACCTTGGTGGCGAGCTCGATCATGCCGAAGGAATAGCGCAGCGCCATGGCGAAGCTGGCGATCATGGCGATGGGATTGGCGATGCCCTGCCCGGCAATGTCCGGCGCCGAGCCGTGAACGGGCTCGTAGAAAGCGTTGCGCTTGCCAGTCACCGGATCGGGCGCCCCGAGCGAAGCCGATGGGAGCATGCCCAGCGAGCCGGTCAGCATGGCCGCCACGTCCGAGAGAATGTCGCCGAAGAGGTTGTCGGTGACCATGACGTCGAACTGCTTGGGATTGCGCACGAGCTGCATGGCGGCGTTGTCAGCCAGGATGTGGTGCAGCTCGACGTCGGAATAGTCTTTCCCAACGCCCTTTACCACCTCGTCCCAGAGGACGCCCGATTTCATGACGTTCTTCTTGTCCGCCGAATGGACCTTGCCAGAGCGGGTGCGGGCGAGATCGAAAGCCACGCGGGCGATGCGGTCGATCTCATAGGTCTCGTAAACCTGGGTATCGATGGCGCGCTTCTGCCCGTTTTCGAGCTCGGTGATGGTCTTTGGTTCACCGAAATAGACGCCGCCGGTAAGCTCGCGCACGATCAGGATGTCGAGCCCTTCCACCAGCTCGCGCTTGAGCGAGGAGGCATCGGCCAGCGCCGGGTAGCAGATGGCGGGACGCAGATTGGCAAAGACGGCCATTTCCTTGCGCAGTCGCAGGAGCGCAGCTTCCGGACGATGCTCATAGGGGACGTTGTCCCACTTGGGACCGCCAACGGCGCCAAAAATCACCGCATCAGCCGCAAGTGCCTTGCCGGTGTCCTCGTCGGTGATGGCTACGCCGTGCTTGTCATAGGCCGAACCGCCGGCAAGGCCGCTATCGGTCGAGAAATCGGTCAGCTGCTCGCTGTTGGTCCAGGCGATGAGCTTTTCCACCTCAACCATGATCTCGGTGCCGATACCGTCGCCCGGCAGGAGGAAGAGTGAATGAGTGGCCATGATGTGCCTTTAGCTGTTGGCGGCGCCAATGCGCGCCGTGACTTCGATCTCGATCTTCATGCCCGCTTCGATCATCTGGACGATCAGCATGGAGGCGGCGGGACGAATGTTCCTAAAGACCGGTCCCACGGCAGCAACGACTTCGTCCACATAGGATCGATCGCCGACATAGTAGACGACGCGCACGGTATCCTCGATGGAAGAGCCGGCTTCCTTGAGCGCCTTGTCGATCGTGGCGAGGGCATTGCTGGCCTGCTCGCTAACGCTTTCGGGCATGGTCATGCTGGCATAGTCATAGCCCGTCGTGCCCGAGACATAGACGGTGTCCTCGTGCCGCACGGCACGGGAATAGCCAAAAGTCGTCTCGAAAGGCGAGCCGGTGGAAATGCGCTGCACCATAGGTGTCCTCAGAGCCAGGGCCGCTCGGCGGCCATCTTGTGTTCAAAAGCGGTGATGGAAGGATCGGCCTTGAGCGTTCCCGCGACCTCGTCCAGCCCTTCGAGCAGGATCTGCTTGCGGCTCGGATCGATATCGAAGTGGAGCGTGCCGCCATCGGGACCCTTGATGGTCTGCGCCTCGAGGTCGATGGTCAGGGTGGCGTTGGAGCCGCGCTCGGCATCGTCAAGCAGCATCTTGAGCTGCTCGGGGCTGACCACCAGCGGCAGAATGCCGTTCTTGAAGCAATTATTGTAAAAAATGTCGGCAAAGCTGGTGGAGATCACGCAGCGAATGCCAAAATCCAGGAGCGCCCAGGGGGCATGCTCGCGGCTTGAGCCGCAGCCGAAATTGTCGCCGGCGACGATGATTTGTGCACTGCGATAGGCGGGCTTGTTAAGGACGAAATTGGGGTTCTCGGTGCCGTCCTCATTGTAGCGCATCTCGGAAAAGAGCGCCGTCCCCAGACCTGTCCGCTTGATGGTCTTGAGGTACTGCTTAGGGATGATCATGTCAGTGTCGATATTGATGATCGGCAGGGGCGCCGCGACACCGGTCAGAGTGGTGAATTTTTCCATGGGAAAACCTCGCTTTGGCCATGGGTCATGGCGCAAAGCGGAGGTTGGGGTCAAGTCGGGTTAGCGCGAAACCGTTCGGTCAGGCGCCCTACGCGGCGAGGCTCTCGCGCGCGTTGACGCCCAGCATAAGATTGAGGTTCTGGACTGCGGCTCCCGAGGCGCCCTTGCCAAGATTGTCGTAGACCGCTGCAATTACCGCCTGTTGCCGGTCGTCATTGGCAAAGACGTGGAGGGTCAGCGTGTTGGTGCCATTATGCACCTGGGGATCGAGGCCCACGCTTTTGCCAGCGGAGGGGTCATAGGGCGCAACCTGCACAAAGCTGTCCGGTACGGCGGCGTAATAGTCCGAGAGCGCTGCATGGAGGTCCTTGCCCGTAGGGATCTCCGCCATCATGTCGAGGTGGAGCGGCACGGAGGTAGCCATGCCCTGCGCGAAATTGCCCACTACGGGCTCAAAGAGCGGCGAGCGGTTCAGTTTGGCGTAAAGCGCCATTTCCGGCAGGTGCTTGTGCACGAAGGTCAAGGCATAAGGCATGTATTGGCTGGCCGAGGCAGCGCCTTCATACTCGGCGATCATCTGCTTGCCGCCCCCAGAATAGCCCGAAATGCCGTGATAGTTGACCGGGTAGTCACCGGGCACGAGGCGCGCCTCGACCAGCGGGCGGAGCGCCGCAATCAGTCCCTGCGGCCAGCATCCCGGGTTGGACACGAACCGCGCCTGGGCGATCTTTTCGCCCTGCCCCGGCTCTATTTCGGCGAAGCCATAGGTCCAGTTCGGATCCACCCGAAAGGCGGTGGACGCGTCGATCACCCTTGTGGTTTCGTTGGTGATCAGAGCGACGCTCTCCTTGGCCGCATCGTCCGGCAAGCAGAGGATGGCGACCTCCGCTGCATTGAGCAGCCGCTGGCGCTCGCTCTGGTCCTTGCGCTTCTCCGGATCGATCGAGAGCACTTCGAGGTCGCGCCGGGCAGCTAGGCGCTCCCGGATCTGCAGCCCCGTGGTTCCAGCTTCTCCGTCGATGAAAATCTTGGCGACCATGTGCCTCTCCTTGGCTGCGGAACGCCTAGATGGGACCAGCGTTCCGCCCCGTCAAGCCGGGTCTAATAGTCAACTAGCTTCTTGTCGGGATCGTATGGCTGATCCTTGGCGACGCGGGTCACCGCCTGACCCACCTTCATCTTCTTGGTAATGGCATCATAGGCATAGGTGGGCGAGCCATGCAGCTGCCAGCCTTCCGTCAGCGCTCTGGTGACCTTGTGACAAAAACTGGAATCGTCTTCCCCCGAAAGGAAGCGGTAAATGAGCATGGCACGTCCCCCGATGCACCTGATTGATCTTTGCGCCTCTTACAGCTAATCGCTTTCCCATGCACGGATTTCCCAACCACTTGCTTGAAGGCCACGCCAACTTCATGGCGGGACGCTATGCTCGCGAAAAGGACCGCATTCGGGACCTCGCTTCGCTTGGACAGACGCCGGAAACCATGATCATCGCCTGCTGCGACAGCCGCGCGGCGCCAGAGATGATCTTCGATTCCGGTCCGGGCGAGCTTTTCGTGTTACGAAATGTGGCCAACCTAGTGCCCACCTATCAGCCTGACGGTGGACAGCACGGCACCTCCGCCGCGATCGAGTTCGCGGTCAAAGGCCTTGGCATCAAGAACATCGTTATTATGGGCCATGGCCGCTGCGGTGGCATCCGTGCGGCGCTCGGCCCCGTCGCCAAGCCGCTCGACAGTGGCGACTTCATCGGCAAGTGGATGAGCATGCTGGGCGAACTTCCCAGTCAGTTGGGGCAGAATGCCCTGCTAACCGAAAGTGAGCGGCAGACAGCGATGGAACGTATTTCCATCCGCAACTCCATCCGCAACCTGCGCACCTTTCCTTATGTCGCCGAACTCGAAGCCAAGGGCGAACTGACGGTGCATGGCGCCTGGTTTGACATTTCGACAGGCGAACTTTGGATCATGGATGCACAAAGTGGCGACTTCATCCGCCCTGAACTCTGATGCGGATGCTGCCGCAACTTAGTGTCTGCCGGTAATCAGCCGCCGGATAACGGCCGCGTGAAGAATAGCACCACCGAAATCTAGAGCGGTCCGCGCCCGTTCCGCTTGGCGAAACTCAAAAAGCTCAGCGCCTTCCCCCAGATACTCTTTCGTGAGGCGGAGATGAGGTGTGCGTAATTACCCCGTTAGTTCTGCGCCGAATAGTCGCCACAACTGCCTATGGCTTGCCCTCAACTTTCCTGATCTGTGCCTTTGTCCCGGCCCGCGAGCGACACATTGTGCGCTCAGCTTGCAGGGACGGATCACGGGAGAGTGATCCGTCGGCGCCGGGCAGACCTGTCGCCGCTTCCTCTCACCGTGGAGCTCAAACTCATGCACAAATTCGTTGTTCCCGCCCTTCTGGTACTCGGCTTCCCAGGTGCCGCTCTGGCGCAGACCCCGGCCAACTTCACGGCGCTCGACGCCGATGCCAGCGGCGATTTGACCTTTGCCGAACTGGTGGTTGGCTGGCCGGACTTGACGCAGGAAGAGTTTGACGGCGCTGATATCGATGGCAATGGAGCCTTGACCATGGAAGAACTCGCGGCCCTCCAGCCTTCTGCCAGTGGCAGCGCCGAGGGAGCCATGGGTATCCAAGCCATACCGGCCGCTCCAACAGGCGGCTAAACGCTTCAAGGGAAGGGCCCGCATCTGTGGCCCTTCCCTTCCCGTCAATCCAGTCGCACCGCAACGACGGGCGGCTTGCCGCGCATCAGCGTCACCATCAATCCCAGGATCACCAGCGCGCCACCCGCGATTTCGGGCAGGGTGATAACTTCGCCCAGGATCAGATGCCCGGAAAGCACACCGGTAATCGGCACAAGGAGCGTGAACGGCGCCACCACCGTGGCCGGGTGCTGCCCAAGCAGCCAACTCCAGATGCCGCCGCCAAGAAGAGTTGCCGGATAGGCGAGGAAGGCGATCAGCGCTGCATCCGACCAGCCAAAGTCCGATAGTGCGGCCCCTACCGCCTCGGGTCCCTCGATCAAGAGCGACAGGGCCAGCAGCGGCAAAGGTGCCGCCAACGCGCCCCAGACGGTGAAGGAGACGGCATTGACCTTACCGGCCTTGCGCGTGAGCACATTGGCCAATCCCCAGGAGAGGGCTGCAAGCAAGGTCATGGTCAACGGCACTAGCGCCGTTTCGCCAACGCGTTCCAGGGCGATCACGCCGATACCGCCAAAGGCCACCACCGCCCCCATCACTTGGAAACGGCTGGGCCGCTCGCCCAGCAACAAAAACGCCAACCCCATGGTGAAGAAAGCCTGCACCTGCAGCACCAGCGAGGACAGACCCGCCGGCATGCCCCAGGCGATCGAAAGATTGAGAAAGGCGTAGAGCGCGACGCCAAGGGCAAGGCCGAACCCGACCACCAGATACCATGGCGCCTTTGGCGGCCGGACGAAGAATACTGCCGGAAGGGCGGCGAAGAAAAAGCGCAGGGCCGCCGCCAGAATGGGTGGCAGCGCTTCGACACTGAGCTTGATGACAACGAAGTTGAAGCCCCAGATCGCAACCGTCAGGAGAGCCAGCAGGACATGGCGAATGGGCATGGGGACACTCTGGTCGGCCACGCCCAAGATGCTAACCCGGCCCTGTGCCGGGCAAATCCCGAGATGGTCGCTTAAGGAAAATACTGGCACCCCGACTTAAGCCGGGATGCCGAACGCCCGGCGTGACTAAGCCGCCTTTTGCATCAGGCCGCGCTCGATCAGCGTCTCGGCGATCTGGATGGTGTTGAGTGCGGCGCCCTTGCGCAGATTGTCGGACACGACCCACATCGCGATACCGTTCTCCACCGTGGCATCCTCGCGGATACGGCTGACAAAAGTATCGTATTCGCCCACGATCTCGACCGGCGTCGCGTAGCCACCGGCTTCCCGCTTGTCGAGCACGCTGATCCCCGGTGCCTCGCGCAGGATGTCGCGCGCCTCATCCGCCGAAATGGGGTTCTCGAACTCGATGTTCACCGCTTCGGAATGACCCACAAAGACCGGCACGCGCACGGCGGTGCAGGTCACCCGGATCTTAGGATCGAGGATCTTCTTGGTCTCGGCCAAGACCTTCCACTCTTCCTTGGTGTAGCCGTCTTCCATGAACACATCGATGTGCGGGATGACGTTGAAGGCGATCTGCTTGGGGAACTTGCCGGGGGTGGCGGAATCGTTGACGAAAATGCCCTTGGTCTGGTTCCAGAGCTCGTCGACGCCTTCCTTGCCGGCGCCGGACACCGATTGGTAGGTCGACACCACTACGCGGGTGATCTTGGCCGCGTCGTGCAGCGGCTTCAGCGCCACGACGAGCTGGGCGGTCGAGCAGTTGGGGTTGGCGATGATATTGGTGCGCTTGGGATTGGCCATCCAGGCGTCGAGCACATGGCCGTTCACTTCCGGCACCACTAGCGGCACGTCGGAATGGTAGCGCCAGTAGCTCGAATTATCGATGACGATGCAGCCCTTCGCAGCGATGCGCGGGCCCCATTCCTTGGCGATGGTAGAGCCCGCCGACATGATCGCAAAATCCACGCCGGTGAAATCGAAATCATCGAGGTTCTTAGCCTTGAGGATCTTGTCGCCAAAGGAGATCTCCCGCCCAATCGAGCGCGAGGACGCTAGGGCGATGACTTCATCGGCGGGGAACTTGCGCTCCGCCAAGATATTGAGAACTTCCCGACCCACATTTCCCGTGGCACCGACTACAGCGACGCGATAACCCATTTTGGAACTCCGGTTCCTTGCCAATTCCGCCCCCGCGCAAACCTCCTGGGCTTGCGGCATACTCTTGAGCCTCTCCCCGGCGGGAGACGTGCCCGGGGAAAAGCGTCAGACGGTTTTGGTAGTTTTGGTCATGATGGCAGCAGCGCCACGGGCATGACGCCCGGTGGTGGCCAGATCAGCAATGTCGGCAAGGCTGCGCATCGATGGACTGCCTAGTTTGCAAAGCAGGACTTGTCATACGCGGATATAGGAAAGAGTCAATGTTTTTGGCGCCGGGCGGGCAACCCGGTGCGGCTTTGCTTGGCAGGGAGTGGCAGTTCGACTAGACCGAGCGCAACGTGTCCCCACCGGAACAATGCCTTATGACTCACTACGACGTCGTCGTTCTCGGCGCCGGTGCCGCCGGCATGATGGCTGCCATCGAAGCAGGTCGGCGCGGCCGGTCGGTGCTGGTAGTTGATCACGCCAAATATGCCGGCGAGAAGATCCGCATCTCGGGCGGTGGGCGCTGCAACTTCACCAATGTCAACGCCACGGCGGAGAAGGGCCGCGACCGCTTCCTGTCGCAGAACCCGCGCTTCTCACTGTCCGCACTCTCCCGTTACACGCCCGAGATGTTCATTGCGCTCGTTGAGCAGCATGGCATTGCGTTTCACGAGAAGACTCTGGGCCAGCTGTTCTGCGACGGCCCGGCGACGCAGGTCAATACCATGCTCCTCACTGAGATGCGGCGCGCCGGGGCAACACTGTCGCTGCAGACGCAAATCGAGCGCGCCAGCAAAACCGATGACGGTTTTGCCCTCGAGCTCTCGACTGCTTCGGTCACCGCCGAGAGCCTCATCGTTGCTACCGGCGGCAAATCCATTCCCAAGATGGGCGCCACAGGGCTAGGCTATCAGCTCGCCAGCCAATTTGGCCTGCGCCTCACCAACACTCGCCCGGCCCTGGTCCCCCTCACCTTTGAGACGGGCGCCCTCGAGAAGCTCAAACCCCTCTCAGGGATCGCGACGGACGCCATCGTGCGCCACGGCAAGACGGCCTTCGAGGAGGCGCTGCTGTTTACCCATCGCGGACTATCGGGCCCGGCAGTCCTGCAGATTTCGTCCTTTTGGCGCGAGGGCGACGGTATTGCGGTCGACTTGCTGCCTGAGGTTGATGCCGGAGAACGCCTCCGGCGGGCACGCAAGGAAACCCCAAAGCTCCAGGTGCAAACCGTCGTCGCCAACTTCCTGCCAAAAAAGCTAGCGCAGCTCATCGGCGAGGAGCTGAATATGCCGGGGATGATCGGCGATTTTTCGGACAAAAAGCTCGCAGAAGTGGCAGCGGCGCTCAAGGATTGGCGACTCAAGCCCGTCGGGTCGGAGGGGTATCGCACCGCCGAAGTCACCCTAGGTGGTGTCGACACGCGCGATCTCGACGCCAAGACCATGGCCGCGCGAAACGTGCCGGGCCTCTTCTTTATCGGGGAGGTCGTTGACGTTACAGGCTGGCTGGGCGGCTACAATTTCCAGTGGGCCTGGGCGTCGGGCTGGGCGGCCGGCCAGGCTGCCTAGAAGCGGAAGCCCAGCCGCACGCCGACATTGGTATTGGCCCGCTCGGACGTACCGCAGGTACCGAAGTCTGGCAGGTGCTCCACCGTGCCAATAAGCGAGGTACCGAGCGGCAGGTCCAACCCCGCGCTCGCTGCAAGCCTGAGGCCAGCGCCACAGCCCAGCGCCCGCGAAGGATCGCCCTGCGGCGCATTAAGCAGGCTGCCATGGACGACGCCACCAGCGCTCGCCTCCACAAAAACCGGCAGGATCGGCGCGCGCACCGTCCAGCTCAGCCCGGCGTAAGCATAGGGGTCCTCACCCTTGAAGCTCACTGTGGCGCCCATATGGGGCCGCAGCTCGCCTACCACAGTCCAAGCATTGAGGTCCGGCGCGGAAAAGAGCAGTTCGACATTGGCATCGCTTATGCGTTCGGGATCGAGCAGGTTCTGCCCATGATCTACGCCGCGGCTGAACACGCCGGCGCGAATCTCGGGCAGAAAGTTGAACTGGGCCAGCGCCTGCCCCGCTGGAGCACCGCACAGCGCTAGGGAGAGCGATAGGAGGGCAAGCGGACGTGGGGCAGAGAAGATGCGCATGGTGCGATTGAGAACCGCACACACCCACTAGGCAAGATTTAGCTAAAATTGTCCTGAACGGAACGTTAACCCCGAACCGCCTCGCTTCCATCGCATTTTGCCGATAGAAGACTTCCGATTTCCTGTTCGAGTAATTGCTATGACCGCACCCTTTGCCCTGTCCATCCAGGATCTTGCTCCTATTGCCGAAGGCGTTTCCACGCCCGAGGCAATGCAAGAAACCATCAAACTGGCCCAACTGGGTGACCGGCTGGGTTACACGCGCCTCTGGTATGCCGAGCACCATGGCATGGCGTCCATCGCCTCCTCCGTGCCGGAGATTCTGGTTGGCAGCGCCGCCGCCCACACCAAGCATCTGCGAGTCGGCTCGGGCGGGGTCATGCTGCTCAACCACGCGCCCCTGCGGATTGCGGAGGCCTATCGTACGCTCGAGGGGCTGCATCCCGGTCGCATCGATCTGGGGATCGGGCGGGCTCCGGGCGGGGATGGTTATGCGATGCGTGCCCTGCGCAGCGGTGGTGGAGAAGAGTTTTCCGCTTACATGGGCGAACTTCTGGCCTTTGAAGAAGAGAGCTTTCCGCCCGACCACCCCTTCTCCCGCGTGCCGGTGTCGCCAGGTGGCGTGAAATTGCCGCCGCTATGGCTGCTGGGTTCCTCGGGCGCCAGCGCAGAAGCTGCCGGCCAGTTGGGCATCGGTTATGCATTTGCCGCCCACTTCAGCCACACCCCGCCCGCACCGGCTTTCGAGGCTTACCGCGCCGCGTTCCGCCCCACCGAACACTTCCCCAAGCCGCAAGCGATGGTCTGTGTTTCAGTCGTCTGCGCCCCCACCGACGAGGAGGCGCGGTATCTCTCCCACTCCCAGGCAGTGCAGTGGGCGCTCTTCACCACCGGCGAACAGCGCCGGCTGATGAGCCCGGAAGAAGCACACGCCCGCGTTCTGACGCCGCAGCAGCAATCGATCATCGATCACCAGTCGAGCCTTTGGATCGTCGGCTCGCCGACCACTGTCCGCGATGCCATCGCGGCAAAAGCCGAAAGCTGCGCTGCCGACGAGGTGATGATGACCACAACCATTCACAGCTACGAACTGCGCCGGCGCTCTTATGAACTGGTAGCCAAAGCTTTTGATCTGGCGCCTAGGAGCTGAGGCAAACGCTAAATTAACGTCTTGTTTCGCGTCGCTGACCTAGACTAGGTGGATCTTAGATCTCGAGTTCTTCCGTTGAGCGCTGCTGGCTTCGTTCTCGCCATAAATATCTTTGTGGCTGGGCTGTTCGCCGCGGCTTTTTTGGTGATCGCCTGGCGTAGTCCTCGCGCAATCGCCGCCCGCTGGCTGGCCCTCGCCTATGCCATCGGCATTCTCAATGCGGGTCTGGAGTTTGTTCTCCCGCTGCAGCCGCACCCGGAACTGCTCGGGCTCTTTGTCTTCGCAGTGGCCCTGGCCGCTTTCGCTGTCTCAGCGATCGGGCTTGCAGCTCACTACGCGGTAAAGCCGCCGCTGGGTGCTCTGGCCCTGATCCTGGCCACTTCCATCCTGGCCAATGCCGTTTTGATGGACCAGCACAGCACCAGTTCCCTGCCCCGCGCGCTCGTGTACCAGCTTCCTTATTTCTTCGTGCATCTGGTCGGCGCCTGGGTGGTGTTCCGGGCCCGAAAGCGGAGTGCGCTGGATCTAACGCTTTTGCTCTTCCTCTTGCTCAGCGGCGCGCAATTTGTTGCCAAGCCATTCTTAGCGGCTAGCCTGGGCGAAAGCTCGACACAGGCTTATCTCCAATCACTGTACGGCGCCTACTCGCAACTGTTCACGGCGCTCCTGCTGATCACCAATGGCGTCCTGATGCTCCTCATCATCGTGCGCGAAGAGATGGCGGAGATGACCTCACGCTCCGAGACGGACAAGCTATCAGGCTTGCTCAACCGACGTGGCTTCGAGGATCGAGCGCGGGTAGTGATCCTCAACACCCGGCGCCTAGGCCGGCCACTGTCGGCGGTGGTAGCGGACCTCGATCACTTCAAGACGATCAACGACACGCATGGCCACGAGGCGGGGGACCGGGTAATAACCGCCTTTGCTGACGTGCTAACCTCTGCCGGCAATGCGCCCCGGCTTCTCAGCCGCATGGGCGGAGAAGAGTTCGCGATTTTGATGCCTGGCGCCACCTTGGAGGCGGCTCAGGGCTATGCTGAAGATGTGCGTTCAAGCTTTGCTGCGCTCTCCATCGCAGCCCTTGGTCCGGGCCAGCGATTCAGCGCTAGCCTGGGCGTCACAGAACTTGGCTCCAGCGACAGCCTGTCGGACCTGCTGCGTCGCGCCGATGCTGCGCTTTATGAAGCCAAGCGGGGTGGGCGTGACCGCGTCTGCACAGTGAAGTCGGAGCCATCGGTCGACCGGATGGCTGCGCGACCCCAACGTCGCAAAGGATCACGCCGCGCCTGATCAGTTGAGCTCGCGACGCTCGACCAGTTCATATTTGTCGGCTGCTGGATCGACGCTCAGCGCCAGTTGCTGACGGTCGAGTTCGGCCAACCAAGCATTCCAGGAGCAGGGGCTGATTCCGTCATCCTGGCTCGTCAGATCCGTCTTGTCGCGGTCGGGACGGCTGAAGCTAAGCTTGAGTTGCGCCCGCTCCTGGCCGAAGCGATTGCGCACCCGCGAAATGGCGGGAGTACCCTTATGATCGGTAACCCAGTTCTGGATATCCCGGTGCCGGGTCAATGTACGCTTAAGGTTCATGGTCGTGGCCTCCCTTCCACTTACAACCTGACCTAACTGTATACCCCCTTCCAAGGTTCCTCTTTAATCTAGATCAATCTTGAAGAAGTTCTGTGACGAGCCGAAGTGCGGTCATCTCCTCGGGGGAGAGGTAGTAGAGCCGGTCCGGCGGGGTTTCGAGCGCGTGCAGCCAGAGAGCGGGATCGACCCCCACCTTCGTCAGGTGGGCAATGATCTGCCCAGTGGTCGTCTGCGCGTCGGCCATGGCGGTGCCCGCGACGCGCAGAGCTTCGAGCGGCTCGGCGGAGATGGCGGCCGCATACATCTGGTGCAACCCGATTGCAGCATTGGCGCTCGCGATTCGCTCGGCACCCGAGGCAAAGACAATGGGGCACGACGAGGCGCAGAGGGACCCCGCCTCCACCCGGGTCGTGAGCTCCCGCTCCTTGATCAGGCGCCCGATCGCCAGCGCATCGAACACCGATCCACCGGGGGAGTCGAGCACAACTGTTTCGACATATTCGCCGCGCGCTGCGATCTCGGCCGCAAAACGGTCGGCGGACCCGATGTCGAAGGTGCCGGTGAGGTGCAAGGCTCCGCCGCTCCCCAGGGCAATCTGCAATGATTGCTCGAGCAATTCGGGGCTGGTGGTGATCCGCGGCATGGCTCCATCAGCCGGCCCGTCGGTGCTGGCGGGCGGCAGAATGGGGCGGCTAGGGATACTTAGGCCCGCCCCTTCCCCGGCAGTAAGTTCATGATAGTCCACGTAGAGCACCGCAACGGTACCGATCAGCAAACCGAAAAAGGCAAAGCGCATGATGGCGCCGTCTTCCAACCCAGCCAGCCACTCGACCAGGCCGCGGCGGCGCGTCTTGACCTTCCCTGGCGTGGAGCTCGCGGCCGCACTCATGCCGGGCGCGGGCCGTCGGTCCGCTTGCGCTGGGCACTGTCGATCGGGGTGACCGTCGCCTCTTCAGGTGTGTTATCAGCCGCGGCAGGCTTTTCAGTGGGCGGCCCTGCGAATTCGGCAAGCGGGACTGGCGCTTCCACCGACACGCCCGCCGCCTCCATCTTGCGATAAAGCGTCATGGCGCGCAGCATTTCGGCGGCCGTGATGTTCTCCGCCTCCTCCAGCGATTGCGAGTCGCGGCGCATGGCGTCGTTGACGATCATCAGCACCAGCACCAGCACCACCGGCAACAGGTCTATCGAAATGGCGCCCGCCCAGGACGGGATAAAGTCCTGCCAGTAGCGCAAGACGGCCTCGGCGCTCGACAGTGGCACGAACCGCCGCTGCTCCACGGCGGGGGTCGCAAGGATCTCGTCCGCTGCTGCCGTCAGGGCTGCCGACTGAACGGCGACGGCGGCCCGCACGGTTTCCATCACCTGGTCCTGCCGGTTGACGAGGTCGGCCGAGCGCCCATCCGCCACCGGCGCAATGAAGCCAGCCGACAGGTCTTCCGACGCTCGCGCCACCGAGGCCGCCACATCCGTCTGCTGCAGCGCAGCAATGATAGCGGACAGCTGCACGGCTTCGGCTTGGAAACTGTCCGACCGCGGCGCAATGGTGCCGGGGGTAGAGACCAGTTCGCGCATCGTGGCGAGCCGGTTCGACCCCTGCTCGAAAAGTCCGGCCACTTCCTCGCGACTGCCCGAAATGGTCGCCGCCAGCTGGTTCATCTGCGTGCTCATCTGGCTGAGCAACTGCACCACGCTGCCCGAGCCCATGGAACCGGTGAGCGCCCCCTGCTCTCGTTCATCGGCGGCCAGAGCTGCAAAGCGCTCAGCGGCGCGCTGTACGTCGGGCAGCAGCGACTGAGCCGCCAACGCATTGGCATGGGCGTCATCGAGGTCTTCCGCATAGCCCTGAAGGGTCACCGCCATATGCTGCTCGAGCGCCGCCGACCCCGCCAGCGCCGCCGCATTGAGCCAGCTGGACATTGCGATGATCATGCCGCAACCGATCGCCATGGTAAGAAAAAGCGAAGCCCGCTGCACCCCGCTCGTGACCAGCGGCACGAAGCGCATCATGAACGTCCAGAAGGCATAGATCGCAACCGACACCGCGGCCGAATAGATGATAGCGGCAAAAAAGACGAAGGTCGCCGACCCATCGAGCAGCCCGCGAACCCCCAGATATGTGTAGACGCCTGAGGCAAGCGCCAGCACCGCCAGGGCGAAACGGGTCATCGTCTCGACGCCCTTGGCGGTTTCATGAAGACGATAGGCGTTCGGCTTGAGCTGCATGAAGAAACGACCCCGGACGTCCTCAACGGACCTTTAAGGGGAGGTTAACACAGCGATGGCGGCAACAAGGAGGCACAAAAACGGGAGGGTTAATGGAGGCCCCGTGCGCTCTAGGCCTCGATCGCCACATCCAGCGCCACCGTCACCATATCCTTTAGGGACGTTTGCCGCTCGTCGGCATTGATCTCCTCGTGGGTGATCAGGCAATCGGTCATGGTGCAGATGGTCAGCGCCCGGACGCCAAAGCGCGCCGCCAGCGTATAGAGCGCCGCCGCTTCCATCTCGACCCCGATGACCCCATGGTCGGGGAGCTTGTCATAGCCGGCAAAGCCATCGGCATGATAGAAGATGTCTGAGGAGAGCATGTTGCCGGCATGGTAGCGCATGCCCTTTTCCTCGGCCTTGGCCGCGGCAGCGCGCAAAAGGCCGAAATCGGCGATGGGCGCGAAATTATAGGGACCAAACCGGTCGCGCACGATAGCGCTGTCGGTGGAAGCGCCCTGCGCCAGCACGAGGTCGCGCACCTTGACCTTGGCATTGAGCCCGCCACAGGTGCCCACCCGGATCAGTGTTTTGACCCCGTACACATTAATCAGTTCGTGCACATAGATGCCCAGCGATGGCTGCCCCATGCCGCTCGCCTGCACGGAAACGCGCTTGCCTTTGTAGGTGCCGGTATAGCCCAGACAATTGCGCACCGAGTTGACCAGTTGCGCGTCCTCGAAAAAGGTATCAGCGATCCATTTGGCCCGCAGCGGATCGCCAGGCAGGAGCACGGCTTCGGCATAGTCGCCCGGCTGGGCATGGTTGTGGGGAGTCATGGTGGCCTCGTTTTTCTGGGCTGTTGCGCCAGCATTGCCACTGGCCGGATCAACGGCAAGCTTCAGGCGCCGAGGAGTTCATTCCGGCGTAGCGCCAGCGCTTGCAGCAGCAATATGGTCTTGGCATCGGCAATCTCGCCAGTGCCGATCAGCTCGAACGCCCGGTCGAAGGCGAGCTCGAACACCTCAATGTCTTCGCCCTCCTGCGCCAGCCCGCCGCCTTCGCCGACCTGCTGGCCGGGCGTGTAGCGCGCAAGATAGCAGGCGAACTTCTCAGTCACCGACCCCGGGCTGGCATAGCACTCAAAGAGAAATTCCAGCGCCTCAGGCTCATAGCCTGTCTCCTCGATGGCCTCGCGGCGGATTGCGATTGCCGGCGCCTCCCCGTCCAGCATCCCAGCGGGCACCTCGATCATCCAGGCAGGGTCGCCATTGAGGTGCGGCGGCAGGCGAAATTGCCGCGTCAGGATCACCGTCTTGGTCGCGGGTGCATAAAGCAGCACCGCTGCGGCACAGCCGTGGTCATAAACCTCGCGCTCGATGGTCTGCGTCGAGCCATCGCGGCGAGAATGGGTGACCTTGTAGCTGTCGAAGCGTCCCCAGTTGTTAGCGAGGGGCGTGACGCCGTCGATGGTGATGGTCTGGGTCAATCGGAGGTTCTCACAGAGATATCCCTGTGTTGATAAGTCGCGGCTGCCAAGGGCACAAGCATCCCGAGCCTAACATTGCAACGAGCGGCGGGCAGCGAACACCTTGTGCGATATACGAACAAAGTGCGGAATGCGCCAAAAGTACTTGTCCGGAGCAGCATTGGCTCTTGGATTTCGTAACCTTTGGGCGCTAGAAGTCTCGAACCATTCCAAACTGCAGGGCTCTTCCTGCCCGCCAGCGAGGCGCAATGACGGTTCGTTCCCGCCCCCTTTCTCCCCATCTCCAGATCTATCGCTTCACCATCACCATGGCGATGTCGATTATCCACCGCATCACCGGTGTCGCGAATTATGCCGGCATGCTGTTTCTGGCCATCTGGCTGGTGGCAGCCGGCTGGAGCCAGGAAGCGCTCAACGCCGTCAATTCACTCTATGGCAGTTGGCTAGGGCAGCTAGTGCTGTTTGCCTACACCTGGAGTCTCCTCCACCATATGATGGGGGGTCTGCGCTACTTTGTCTGGGATTCGATCAACGGCTTCGAACCCGGCCAGCGCGAGGCACTCGCCTGGGGCAATCTCATCGCTTCCATAATCCTGACCCTGCTGGTCTGGGCCGTCTTTGTGTGGGTGGCATAATGGCCGACAAACCCGTTACGCGTAGCGTCGTCGCCGATCCTCTTACCCACTACGGCAATGGCAAGGCGGCCACCCGCAGCTTCCGCCTCCAGCGCCTTTCCGGCGGCTTCAACATCCTGTTCATCGCCTTTTTGGTTTTCATCATCACGCGTCTGGCGGGACAGGACCGCGTCGACATGGTCCAGACCATTGGCAATCCGCTGGTGGGCCTACCATTTGCGGTGCTCTTTGCCGTCGTCTGCTTCCACATGCGCATCGGCATGCACGACATCATCGAGGACTATGTGCACGAGCATGGGACCAACCGGCTCGCCAACACGGCTAACGTCGTCTTCTGTGTCCTTGTTGGCCTGGTCGGCGTCCTCTCCATTCTCAAGCTCGTCTTCTGGGGTTAGACCTGATGCCTTCATACGAAATCATCGACCACGAATTCGACGTGGTCGTGGTGGGCGCCGGCGGCGCGGGTCTGCGCGCAACGCTAGGCATGGCCGAGCAGGGCTTCAACACCGCCTGCATCACCAAGGTGTTTCCCACCCGCAGCCACACCGTGGCGGCGCAGGGCGGCATTGCCGCTTCGCTCCAGAACATGGGCCCTGATTCCTGGCAGTGGCACATGTACGACACCGTTAAAGGGTCGGACTGGCTGGGCGACAACGACGCCATGGAATATTTGGCGCGCGAGGCACCGGCTGCCATCTACGAGCTCGAACATTACGGCGTGCCCTTCAGCCGCACCGAGACCGGCAAGATCTACCAGCGCCCCTTTGGCGGGCACATGACCGAATTCGGCGAAGGCCCACCGGTGCAGCGCACCTGCGCCGCCGCCGATCGTACCGGCCACGCTATCCTTCACACGCTGTACGGTCAGTCGCTACGCAACGACGCCCAGTTCTTCATCGAGTATTTCGCGCTCGATTTGATCATGGGCGACGATGGCGCCTGCCAGGGGGTGATCGCCTGGAAGCTCGACGACGGTACGCTTCACCGCTTCCGTGCCAAGCTCGTGGTGCTGGCGACTGGCGGTTATGGCCGCGCCTATTTCTCAGCAACGTCAGCCCATACCTGTACCGGTGACGGCAATGGCATGGTAGCGCGCGCCGGGCTGCCCCTGCAGGACATGGAGTTCGTCCAGTTCCACCCCACTGGCATCTATGGTGCCGGCGTCCTTATCACCGAAGGGGCGCGTGGCGAGGGCGGCTATCTCACCAATTCGGAAGGCGAGCGCTTCATGGAGCGCTATGCCCCCAACGCCAAGGACCTGGCGAGCCGCGATGTGGTGAGCCGCTGCATGACGCTCGAGATTCGTGAAGGCCGCGGCGTCGGTCCCAAGAAGGACCATATCTTCCTCCATCTGGATCACCTCGATCCCAAGGTGCTGCATGAGCGCCTGCCGGGTATCACCGAGAGCGCCAAGATCTTCGCGGGCGTCGACCTCACCCGTGAGCCGATTCCCGTGCTGCCGACAGTGCATTACAACATGGGCGGCATTCCCGCGAACTATCACGGCGAGGTCTTGAATCCAACCGAGGCTGACCCCGACCGCATCGTGGCTGGCCTCATGGCCGTTGGCGAGGCAGCCTGTGCTTCGGTGCATGGCGCCAATCGCCTGGGCTCCAACTCCCTCACCGATCTTGTGGTCTTTGGCCGCGCCGCGGCCATCCGCGCCGGCAAGGTGCTCGACAAGTCAACGCCCGTGCCGCCGGTCAATCGCGCCCAGGACGAAAAGATCCTGGCCCGCTTTGATCGTCTCCGCAACGCCAAGGGCTCCCAGCCCACGGCCAAGCTGCGCGACCAGATGCAGCGGACGATGCAGCAGGATGCCGCCGTGTTCCGCACGTCGGACTCGCTAAAGAGCGGCGTCAATGGCATGAACGAGATCTATGGACGTCTCCATGACGTGCAGGTTACGGATCGCTCTCTGGTCTGGAACTCGGACCTGGTCGAAACCCTAGAACTCGAAAACCTCATGGCCAACGCCATGGTCACCGTGGTTTCGGCCGAAGCACGCCACGAATCCCGCGGCGCCCACGCCCATGAGGACTATCCGAGCCGCGACGACGAGAACTGGCGCAAGCACACACTCAGCTGGATCGACACCGACACCGGTGCCGTGCGCCTGGGCTATCGCCCGGTACACACCGAGCCGCTGACGCCGCAGGACCAAGGCGGGATCGATCTCAAGAAAATCGCGCCCAAGGCTCGCGTTTACTGATGCGCAAGCTTGCTCTCACCGCGGTGCTCGGCGTTTTGACGGTGCCGGCGCTAGCCGTCACCCCGACAATGGCCTCGCCTACTGCCGAGCAGAAGGCAGAGTTCTATGCCGTCTGCATGGGCATCTCGCAGGACCAGACGCTCTGTTCCTGCAAGGCCGATGCCGCCATGACCCTAATCGACGAACGCTTCATGAACGTGGTTATCGTCTCGATGAAGGGCGGATCGCCCGCCGCCGCCGACTACCCACGCTACAACGCGTACGTCGCCCAGTCGAACCGCGTCTGCAAACCGAACTACTGACGATCCTTGGACCTTTTGGGTCCAATTGAGAAGGAAGCGACCAATGGTCGAACTGATGCTCGCCAAGGCCGACCGGCCCACCAAGGGCAAGACTTGGCCCAAGCCTGCCAATGCCAAGCGCCTGCGCGAATACCAGGTCTATCGCTACGATCCCGACCAGGATGCCAATCCGCGTATCGACACCTACTTCGTCGATCTCGACGATTGCGGGCCGATGATCCTCGATGGCCTGCTGTGGATCAAAAACAATGTCGATGCCACGCTGACACTGCGCCGCTCTTGCCGCGAGGGCATTTGTGGCTCGTGCTCGATGAACATCAACGGGCTGAATACCCTGGCCTGCACCAAAGGCATGGATGACAGCTCTGGCGCCATCAAGATCTACCCGCTGCCGCACATGCCGGTGGTTAAGGATCTCGTGCCCGACCTCACCACCTTCTACGCTCAGCACCGCGCCATCGAGCCATGGCTCAAGACCACTTCACCCACGCCTGAAAAGGAATGGACGCAGTCGGTCGAGAGCCGCGCCAAGCTCGATGGGCTTTACGAGTGCATTCTCTGTGCCTGCTGCTCAACCTCGTGCCCGAGCTATTGGTGGAATGGGGAGAAGTATCTTGGGCCCGCAGCGCTGCTCCAGGCCTATCGCTGGCTGATCGACTCGCGCGACGAGACCACGCCAGAGCGGCTCGACAATCTCGAAGACCCCTTTAAGCTCTACCGCTGCCACACCATCATGAACTGCGCCAAGGTCTGCCCCAAGGGATTGAACCCGGCCAAGGCCATCGCCGAAATCAAGAAGATGATGGTGGAGCGCAAGGCGGCGTAGTCGATCTTGGGGTTACCCCCTCCTAGCCTCCCCCTACAAGGGGGCGTCGGGATTGTGACCGCGTCACAGTATGGCGCTGAGCCAACTCCTCCCTTTACCAGGGGGAGGTCGGGTTGGGGTACTATACCCCTGCCACTCACCCTCGCTCAGATTCGATCAGCATCACAGTCCCGGCCTCATAGGCTACGCGACAGTCATTGGCGTCGCGGAGCCGATCTCCTTCCAAAAGCAGTGCCGCAGCACCGGGACCCTCGAAACGTGGGTCGTCGCAGGTATCGTCATTGGCAAAGCTTGAGCTGTTATCCCCAAATTCGACCCCATCGCTGTCATAGGGCGCGCCTGCGGCATATTCAGGCGTATAGACGGTGCGAATAGAAACCTTGCCCTCAGCCTCCAGCGTCCGGCAATCGGTTGCGTCGGCATAGCTGTCTTCGCTGAGGAGTTTCTTGGCCATGCCGTACCCGGTAAACCGGGGGTCGTCGCACTCCCCGTCCTTGGCCCATGCGCTGGTGTCGCCGCCATAATCGAATGCCCCGGGCGCCGAACTATCGATCGGCGTCTGGTCGCCGGTATAGGTCACCGTTCCCGCTTCATAGGCCGCCCTGCAGTCAGTGGCGTCCTTCAAAAGGTCTGCGCCAACCAGCTCTTCTGCCGCACCAGGCCCCGCAAAGCGGGGGTCATCGCATTCTCCATCATTGGCCCACTCGCTGGTGTCATCGCCAAAATCGATCTCTGGAGCGACAAGCGTGGTGGCCTCAGCGTCCCCGGTGAAGGTAATGGTCCCGGCTTCCAAAGCCGCCCGGCAATCCGTCGCGTCTTTCATGCGATCCGCCTCGACCAGTTCATCGGCCGCGCCTTCGCCGCTGAAGCGGGGGTCATCGCACTCCCCGTCATTGGTCCATTCGCCACTATCATCGCCGAAATCGATCTCGGACGCGCTGCCCGGGGCAGAAATCTCTGCCGGGTCTAGCGGGGACGCGCCCTCGCGCGTGATCTTGTCGGCCCAGGCGGGCGTCACCAGACCCGATGCGAGGATCAGGCTCGCGGCAGCACAGCCCCACAGTTTGTTTTTAGTGGTCATTTCCGCTGTTTCTCCCCATGTTCCGCTTAGTTGCGCCGCACCTTACCTCGGCTTTGTAGCCGCACAAGCGCGGATTTATGCCGCTCGCGCACCCCGCTCCGCTTTGGCAAACCACAGTGAGCCGAGCAGTACCAACGCCGTGCCGATAGCGTGGAACGGCGTAAACGGCTCACCGAGGATCATCACCGCCAAAGCGATGGTCACCACCGGGCCAAAAGCTGCCGTCGACGACGCCGCCCGCGCGCCGATCCGCGCCATCCCGACATTCATGAAGAACGAGGGCAGCACTGTGCCGAGCACTCCCAATGCGAGCCCATAAAGCCAAATTTCGGGCGGAAGATTGAAGTAGCTCGGTGGCCCCGCCAACGCTAGATTCTGCCCGATGGCGCAAAGGGCCGCCGTCGACATGCCGATGCAGGTAAAAAGGCTCGCGCCGATCACCACCATCTGTCGCTTAGCCAAGTGCTGGTAGAGGGCGAAAGTCGCTGCGGAGCCGAGCACCAGCAGCGTACCCGCCAGCAATCCTTCCGGCGCTACGGCCAAGTTCCAGCCGAAGATGACGAGGAGCCCGCCATAGGAAAGCGCCATCGCCGGAACAACGCGCCAGACCATTCGGTCACCGAAGAACCAGACGCCGAACAAGAGGACAAAAAACGGATAGGTGAAGAGCACCAGCCGCTCGTACTGTGCCGAGACGAAGCTCAATCCCAGGAAATCGAGGTAGCTCGATACGTAATAGCCCAGGATGCCGACGGCCATGCTGACCAGCACCACCCGGGCCGTGAGCGCTGCGCGCCACTTGTCTTCGCGCCACAGAACCAGCGCTAAAATGACGAGATAGATCGGCAGGGCAACCAGCATACGAAGGCTGAGCAGCAGCTCGGTGGAGACCCCCGCACCGTAGGCGAGCTTGATGAAGATGCCCTTGGTGGAGAAGAGCACCGCCCCCATGACGGCAAAGCCGTAGCCGACCGGGTCCAATGGGGTGGTCTTGGCCACTATGGTGCTGGACATGTTCGTCCCCAGGGCGCCGGTTACGTCGTCGTTGCAAAGAAAGCGTGGGATGTCAGTTCCTTGCACCTGCTTGCCCTCCCAACCTGCGGCAGGCAAGTCCGCCCACACGATATCGGTTCGGCTGGATGTGCTACGGGACCGAGTGGCCTGCTGCTCATCCGCGGGGATGCGCTTTGCGATAGCTTTCCAGCAGCCGGTCGGTATCCACGGCGGTATAGATCTGCGTCGTCGAAAGGGATGCGTGCCCCAGCAATTCCTGGATGGCCCGCAGATCGCCGCCTCGCCCGAGCAAATGGGTGGCAAAGGAATGCCGCAAAGCGTGCGGCGTTGCGGATGGCGGTAGTCCCAGCACCCCGCGCAATTGCGCAACTCGATACTGGATCAAACGCGGCGACAGCACGCCTCCTTTTACCCCCCGGAACAACGGTTCTTCGGGCCAGACGTTAAACGGACAGAGTTCGAGGTACAGCTCGATGGACCGCCGCACCGGTTGGATCAGCGGCACCAGCCGCACCTTTCCGCCCTTGCCGGTCACCCGCAGCACCTCGCCTTCAAGGTCTCCCTTGGTCAGCGCCAAGGCCTCCGAAATACGCAGCCCCGCACCATAGCAGAGTGACAGAACGGCCATGTCCCGCGCCGCGACCCAGGGCCGCTCCTCCATCTCCTCGGTCGTGGAGATCGTGCGCTTGGCTTCCAGGACCGTCAGCGCTTTCGGCAGCGCTTTCGGCAGCTTAGGGGTGCGAATAACGTTCAGCGCCTCGGTTGCGACCACTCCCTCGCGTTCGAGAAACCGGAAGAAACTCTTGAGCGCCGAGAGCACCCGCGCCAGCGAGCGTGCCCCAAGGCTTTCATTGCGCCGCTGCGCCATAAAGGAGCGCACGTCGGCGCCGCGCAGAGCCTTGAGCGTGGCAAGGCTCACCGGACCACCGGTATGTCCGGCAAGGAAGCCGAAAAACTGATCGACGTCGCGGCCATAGGCCTCGAGCGTAGCGAGCGCGAGGCGCCGCACCGAGGCGAGCTCCCGCTGCCAGGCGGCGATCTGGGTGCGAACGAACTCGTCGGTGGCAAAAGCGGAATCGACCATGGCCACACTCTAGCGCATCTCGGTAACGAAACCGTAGCCCTACAGCTTTTGCAGAATCACTTGCGCTCCCTATGTTCCGATGCGAACAGAACGGGCACAAATGCACGCATCATCCGACATTGTCGCCGTCATGGTGGGGGTCGCCGTCGAAGGCCCCTATAGCTACCGCGTACCACCCGGCGTGTCGGTAGCGCGCGGCTCGATCGTTGCGGTGCCATTGGGACCAAGGCTGACCCATGGCGTGGTCTGGGGCCCGCCCCGCGACACCATCGCTCACAATCGCCTGCGCGATATCGCCCATGTCTATGACGTCCCGCCGCTTTCCGAAGAACTGCTCAAGCTCGTGGACTGGGTGGCGCGCTACACCTTGGCGGTACCCGGCCAGGTGGTCCGCTCGGTGCTGCGCTCGACCGAAGCGCTCGATCCCCCCAAGCCGGTGATTGCGTTCAGGAGCACCGGGCACGAGCCGGAGAAGCTGACACCGGCCCGCCTGCGAGTATTGGATGCGCTGATGGACGGCATGGCCTGGCCCAAGCCGGCACTGCTCGGCGCCACAGGGGTGTCCGCTTCGGTGGTGGAAGGCCTCGAACGAGTCGGCGCAATTGAACGGCTGGAGATGCCGGCGCCACCCGTGGTCCTGCCCCCAGACCCCGACGCCGCCATCGCCAAGCTCTCGGAAGCCCAGCAGCTGGCACTCGAGCAGATCACCCGCCTCGACCCGCACCAGTTCGGTGTAGCCCTGCTCGATGGCGTAACGGGCGGCGGTAAAACCGAAGTGTTCTTCGAGGCCGTCGCCGATACGCTGCGGGCGGGACGGCAAGCACTGATTCTCCTGCCCGAGATCGCCCTTACCAACACCTTCATCGATCGCTTTACCCGCAGGTTCGGCGCCCGTCCCGCCGAGTGGCACTCCGACATGACGCCGTCACAGCGCGCCAAGGTCTGGCGCGGCGTGCTCGAGGGCACGGTGCGCGCCGTGGTCGGCGCCCGTTCGGCGCTCTTCCTGCCCTTCCGCGAACTGGGGATGCTGGTGCTCGATGAAGAGCATGACGGCGCCTATAAGCAGGCCGACGGCATCACCTATCACGCCCGGGACATGGCGGTGGTCCGCGCCCATCTCTGTAATGCCCGGGTTATCCTCTCCTCCGCCACGCCGTCGGTCGAGACACGCAACAATGCCAATGTCGGCCGCTATGAGCATGTGCTGCTCACCTCCCGCTTCGCCGAGGCGGCATTGCCCAACATCACTGCGCTCGACATGCGGACCGA